>NZ_SMKN01000055.1 GCF_004348675.1 Micromonospora sp. KC606
GTGTACGGGGTGGGGCTCGTCGTCCGGCGTGCCGGGCGGGCGGCCGAGCGCGGGGTCGGCGGCGCCCCGGGCGGCGTTCCGGGCGAGCAGCGCCCAGTTGGTGACGGCGAGCGCGCCGAGCAGCAGGGTGAAGCCGATCAGCGAGGCGAGCATGAGCCCCGGGGCGACCTCGGAGACGGCCCGCTCGGTGGGGAGCAGCCCGTACGCCACCCAGGGCTGGCGGCCCACCTCGCGGGCGATCCAGCCGAGGATTACCGCGACGAAGGGGAGCGGCACGGCGAGCAGGAGCAGCCAGAGTGGGAAGCGCAGCCGGATGATCCAGTCCCGCCAGAGCAGCGGCAGCAGGAGCCAGACGCCGCCGAGGGTGAGGCCGATCAGGATCATGAAGCCGAGCCCGACGCTGGACAGCACGGGCGGGGTGTAGTCGCCGGGGCCGAACCGCGCGGTCCAGTCGGCGACCAGCGTGTCGGCGGCCGGGCCGCCGCCGAACTTGGTGGGCTGGGTCTGCCGGACCGGGCCGAACTGGGCGAAGCCGAAGCCCTGCACCAGGGTCGCCGCCACGGCGGCGGTGACCACGCCGATCCGCAACGAGGTACGGAACAGCGCGAAGTCGGGAGTGCGGCGCAGCAGGTGCCAGGCGCTGATCGCGGCCATCAGGATGCCGCCGGTGAGCAGCGCGGCGGCGACCACGTGCCCGAGGGCCATCCCGAGGGTGGGGTTGGCGACCAGCGCGCCGAAGTCGGTGAGGTGGGCGATCCCGTCGCGTACCTCGTAGCCGACCGGGTTCTGCAGCCAGGCGTTGGCCACCATGATCCAGAAGGCGGAGGCGTACGCGGTGAGCGCGACGCCCCAGAGCAGCGCGAGGTGCACGCCCCGGCGGAGCCGGTGCCAGCCGAAGATCCACATGCCGAGGAACGTGGACTCCAGGAAGAAGGCGACCAGCGTCTCGATCGCCAGGGGCGCGCCGAAGACGTTGCCGACGTAGCGCGACAGGCCGCTCCAGTTCAGCCCGAACTGGAACTCCATCACGATCCCGGTGGCGATGCCGAGCACGTAGTTGATGACGTAGAGCTGGCCCCAGAACCGGGTCAGCCGCTCCCACGCCGGGTTGCCGGTGAGGAACCAGGCGGTCTGCATCCCGACCAGGAGGGTGACCAGGCCCAGGGTGACCACCACGAAGAGGAAGTGGATCGAGGTGGTGGTGGCGAACTGCAGGCGTGCGAGGAGCAGGGTGTCCATGACCGCTTCCCAGGAGTTGGCTACCTTGTCGTAGGCAGCCTACACGTAGGTTCTCTACGCATAACTACTACGCCTTGTAGTGGAAAATTCTACGACGAGGTGTAGTAGTTCGAGCCTCGGGGTCCGCCGGTAGGCGCCGCGAAGCGAAACAGTGCTCTCCCCGTCGACGGGGAGAGCACTGTTGAACGGATCGCGGGAAGACCGCGCCGGAGCTCAGCTCAGGAATAGGGTGATCGGCAGCGCGACCAGGACGGTCGCCAGCGCCAGCGCGCCGGCCCCGATCAGGCGGGGCGGCCGGTCGGGAAGCATCAGCCGTCGCACCCGGGCGTCCAGGTCCCGGTCGCCCACACCCAGCGCCCCAACCGGGGTGATCCGGTCGCCGCAGGCCGCGAAGCGCCGCAGCGCGCCGGCCAGGGACGCCTCGGCGTGCAGCTCGCGGGCCTTGTCGTCGGCCCGCATCTCGACCAGCAGAGCGACCCGCTCGTGCGCGTCACGGACCCAGCGGAACCAGGGCAGCGCCCGGCACAGGGCGGTGAACGGCAGCAGCACCAGGTCGTGCCGCTCCTGCGCGTGCGCCCGCTCGTGGGTGAGCACCGCCGCCAACTCGGCCCGGTCCAGCAGGTCCAGCGTGCCGGCGCTGACCACCACCCGGGGCCGCACCCCGGGCAGGCAGTACGCCGCGGCGCTCGGATGGTCCAGCACCAGCGCGCCAGGGACGTTGGGATCCCGGCGGGCGACCAGGGTGAGCAGATCCCGGTGCCGACGCTGGGCGCGGACCGTCGCGTGGACACTGCGTGCGGTCGTGGTGAGCAGCACCGCGCCGACGCCGAACCCGACCACGACCAGCCCGAGCTGCACCGGGCCCACCCCGACCGGGAGGGTGCCGTGACCCAGGTCGGTGGCGAGGGCGAGCAGGGCGCTGCCGGTGGGCCGGTCGTACGCGGCCAGACCCCACGCCATCGGCACGCCCATCGCGGACAGGCCCAGCGCCAGCCCGACCGCCTGCCAGCAGACGATGGCCACCCGGGGCGCCCGCCACGTCCACGTGGAGGCGGCGAGCACCTGCGCGGCCAGCCAGCAGGCCAGCACCGACGCGGTGAAGTGCACGGCGAAGACCACGGGCGTCGCCCCTACCGGTCCGTCGCCTCGTCGGCGAGCCTCGCCCGCGCGGCGCGCGGGTCGTCGACCCGGTCGGTGCGCCCGGTCTGGGCCCCGAGCGCCGCGCGGAGCACGTCGGCCTCGGTGCCGGTCACCGAGCGGGCGAACCGGACCAGCGCCGCGTCCCGGCTGCCGCCGAGGTCGAGGGCGTCGAGCATGAGCCGCGCGATGTGCGCCTCGCGGCTGGCGGCAGCCCGGTAGCGCCAGGCCCGACCCTCCCGCTCGCGCTGCACCATGCCCTTGCCGGCGAGCCGGTCCAGCACGGTCATCACCGTGGTGTACGCCAGCTCACGCCCGTCGAGGGCGTCGGCGACCTCGCGAACGGTCACTCCGTCCGACGTGGCGGGCACCGAGTCCCACAGCACGTCCATCACCGCACGTTCGAGATCGCCCAGCCGTGTCACGTCCCCAATCCTACCCCCCGTAGTAGAACCCTCGGGGAGGGGAGGTGGCGGGTCAGGTGCCCTTGGGGTGCCAGACAGTTTTTGTTTCGAGGAGGGCGGTCATCCGGGTGATGCCGGGGTCGGCGAACCAGTCGTGGTCGGCCGGAGCCGGCCGGAGCACCCGCTTGAGGTTCTGCGCCGCGCCGACCTCCAGGTCGGTCGCCAGGTCGGCGTCGGTCACCCCGGTCAGGTCGATTGCGTTGACGTCCAGATGGTTCGCCAGCGTCGGCACGGTCTCGGTGATCCTCCCGGTGAGGATGTTCACCACCCCGCCGGGCAGGTCGGAGGTGGCCAGCACCTCGGCCAGGGTCACCGCCGCCAGTGGCGCCGACGGCGAGGCCGCCGCCACCACCGTGTTGCCGGTGACGATCGCCGGGGCGACCACGCTGACCAGCCCGAGCAACGCCGGGGACTGCGGGGCCACCACGGCCACCACGCCGGTGGGCTCCGGCGCAGACAGGTTGAAGTACGGCCCGGCGACCGGGTTCGCGCCGCCGTACACCTGCGGGAGCTTGTCGGACCAACCGGCGTACCAGACCCAGCGGTCGATCGCGGCGTCGACCTCGTCGGCGGGCACGCCGAGCGCGACGAACTGTTCGCGGCGGCCCTCCAGCATCTCGGCGACCCGGTAGAGGATCTGACCCCGGTTGTACGCGGTCGCGCCGGCCCAGCCCGGCACGGCGGCGCGGGCGGCCACGACGGCGTCCCGCGCGTCCTTGCGGGAGGCCAGGGAGACATTCGTGTCCTGCACGAGATACGACCGTCCCGACTCGCTGCGCGGGAACTTCCCGCCGATGAAGAGCTTGTACGTCTTGCGTACCGCGACCCGTTCAGACATTGAGGTAACCCTCCAGCCCGTGCCGGCCGCCCTCGCGGCCGTAGCCCGACTCCTTGTAGCCGCCGAACGGCGAGGTGGGGTCGAACTTGTTGAACGTGTTGGCCCACACCACGCCGGCGCGGAGCCGGTCGGCCAGCCACAGGATCCGGGAGCCCTTGTCGGTCCAGATCCCGGCCGACAGCCCGTACGGCGTGTTGTTGGCCTTCTCCACGGCCTCGGCCGGGGTGCGAAAGGTCAGCACGGACAGCACCGGGCCGAAGATCTCCTCGCGGGCGATCCGGTGCGCCTGGGTGACCCCGGTGAAGACGGTCGGCGCGAACCAGAACCCCCGCTCGGGCAGCTCGCACGGCGGCGACCAGCGCTCGGCGCCCTCGGCGGAGCCGGAGTCGGAGATCTCCCGGATCCGGGCCAGCTGGGCCGCGGAGTTGATCGCGCCGATGTCGGTGTTCTTGTCCAGGGGGTCGCCGACGCGCAGTTGTGCCATCCGCCGTTTGAGCGACTCCAGTACCCGGTCGGCGACCGACTCCTGGACCAGCAGCCGCGAGCCGGCGCAGCAGACGTGCCCCTGGTTGAAGAAGATGCCGTTGACGATGCCCTCGACGGCCTGGTCGACCGGGGCGTCGTCGAAGACGATGTTGGCGGCCTTGCCGCCCAACTCCAGGGTGAGCTTCTTGCGGGTGCCGGCGACGGCCCGGGCGATGGCCCGGCCGACCTCGGTGGAGCCGGTGAAGGCGACCTTGTCCACACCGGGGTGCTCGACCAGCGCCCGGCCGGTCTCGCCGGCGCCGGTGACGATGTTGACCACGCCGGCGGGCAGGTCGGCCTGCTGGCAGATCTCGGCGAAGAGCAGCGCGGTCAGCGGAGTGGTCTCGGCCGGCTTCAGCACGACCGTGTTGCCGGCGGCGAGAGCGGGGGCGATCTTCCACGCCAGCATGAGCAGCGGGAAGTTCCACGGGATGACCTGCGCGGCAACCCCGAGTGGCCGCGGCTGCGGGCCGCTGTGCTGGCTCGTCGGCCGCCCCCCGAACCCGGCGTACTCCAGCTTGTCGGCCCAGCCCGCGTAGTAGAAGAAGTGCGCGGCGACCAGCGGCAGGTCGACGTCGCGGGATTCCCTGATCGGCTTGCCGTTGTCCAGCGACTCCAGCACGGCCAGTTCGCGGGAGCGCTCCTGGATGAGGCGGGCGATCCGGAACAGGTACTTGGCCCGGTCGCGGCCCGGCATCGGGCCCCAGACCCTGTCGTACGCCTCGCGGGCGGCGCGGACCGCACGGTCCACGTCAGCCGCGTCGGCCCAGCTGACCTCGGCGAGCACCTCCTCGGTGGCCGGGTTGATCGACTTGTGGGGATCCCCGCCGTCGACGAACTCGCCGTTGATGAACAGGCCGTAGGTCGGCCTGATGTCGACGATCGCGCGCGACTCGGGCGCAGGGGCGTATTCGAACATCGCGCTCAGTCCAGGGTGAAGTAGTCGGGACCGGGGTAGACGCCGGTCGTCAGCTTGGTGCGCTGCATGAGCAGGTCGTTCAGCAGGCTGGACGCGCCGAACCGGAACCAGTCCGGGTCCAGCCAGTCCGCGCCGACGGTCTCGTTGACCATGACCAGATACTTGATCGCGTCCTTGGTGGTCTTGATGCCGCCGGCCGGTTTCACGCCGACCTGCCGCCCGGTGGCGGCGCGGAAGTCGCGGACCGCCTCCAGCATCACCAGGGTCACCGGGAGGGTCGCCGCGACCGGGACCTTTCCGGTGGAGGTCTTGATGAAGTCGCCGCCGGCCAGCATCGCCAGCCAGGAGGCGCGGCGCACGTTGTCGTACGTGGCCAGCTCGCCGGTCTCCAGGATCACCTTGAGGTGCGCGTCCCCGCACGCGTCCTTGGTGGCCACGATCTCGTCGTGGACCTCCGAGTAGCGGCCCGCCAGGAACGCGCCCCGGTTGATCACCATGTCGATCTCGTCGGCGCCGGCCTCGACGGCCGCCCGGGTGTCGGCGAGCTTGATCTCCAGCGGAGCCTGCCCCGACGGGAACGCGGTCGCCACGCTGGCCAGGTGCACGCCGGAGCCGCGGAGCACCTCGGCCACGTGCGGAACCATCGCGGGATAGACGCAGACCGCGCCGACGTGCGGGCAGGACGGGTCGGCCGGGTCCGGGCGCAGCGCCTTGGCGGCCAGGGCCCGGACCTTGCCGGGGGTGTCGGCTCCTTCGAGGGTGGTCAGGTCGACCATCCGAATCGCCAGGTCGATCGCCTGGGCCTTGGCGGTGGTCTTGATGGATCGGGTGCCGAGCTGTGCCGCCCGCTGCTCCGCGCCGACCTGGTCCACGCCCGGCAGGCCGTGCAGGAAGGTCCGCAGAGCGGTCTCGGATCGCCCCAGCTCGGACAGGTCCGACCGGGCCGACGTCGCTGTCGCCGTCATGTCCCGAATACTACGCACCGGCGCGTCGAGTGATCTTGGTCATGCCACCCTGGTCGGGAACGCCACACGTGAGCGCCGTCGCTGGTCGGGCCGCACCCGGGGTCACCGGCACGGCGGACCGGTAGGTTGAGCGATCGTGGACGTACACGTCATTGACCACCCGCTCGCCCAGTCCCGGCTGACCGCCATGCGGGACACCCGGACCGACTCCTCGTCGTTCCGCGCCGCGCTGCACGAACTCACCACCATGTTGGTGTACGAGGCCGCGCGGTCCTTCCCCGTCGAGAAGTTCCCGGTGCAGACCCCGGTCACCGGCACCGAGGGCACCCGGCTGGCCAACCCACCGCTGCTGGTGCCGGTGCTGCGGGCCGGTCTGGGCATGGCCGACGCCGCGCTCGGCCTGCTGCCGGAGTCCTCCATGGGCTTCGTCGGCCTGGCCCGCGACGAGCAGACGTTCGAGCCGCGCGCGTACATGGAGTCGCTGCCCCGGGACCTGGCCGGCCTGCCGGTGCTGGTGCTCGACCCGATGCTGGCCACCGGTGGCTCGCTGGAGCACTGCTGCCGGCTGCTCGCCGACCGGGGCTGCACCGACATCACCGTGCTCTGCGTGCTGGCCGCGCCGGTGGGCATCGAGCGGCTGGAGCGTTCCGGCCTGCCGCTGCGCCTGGTCACCGCCGCCATCGACGAGGGCCTGAACGACGACAAGTTCATCGTGCCCGGTCTCGGTGACGCCGGCGACCGCCAGTTCGGCGGCATGCCCCGCTTCTGATCCGCATCCGGGGCTGCCGCGCGGCGAACACGCGGTCGACGCGCCCGGTACTCGGCCCGGTCACCGAGTGACGGTCCACGGCGGGCGCGTTGGGGCCCGGGAAGTGCGGGCAACCGTTAGCGTTCCGGGGCATGACTGGTGTTGCGCTCGCCGAAGAGCTGCTGCTGCTGGCGTACGACGACGAGACGGGGAAGGCGACCATGCCCCGGATCAGCCTCGACCTGGGGATGGCCGCGGCCGTCCTGGTCGAGCTGGCCCTGGCCGGGCGGGTCGCGTACTCCGACAGATCGCTGGTGGCGACCGACCCGACGCCGATCGGTGAGCCGATCCTGGACGGCGTGCTCGGCCGGATCGCGGCGGACACCCCGCACAGCCCGTCGTCCTGGGTACAGCGGCTGCGGCACGGCCTGCGCGACCGGATCCTCGACGATCTGGTCGACCGGGGTGTGGTGCGCCACGTCGAGGAGACCGAGCTGGGTTTCATCGTGGTGCACCGCTATCCCATGGCGGACCCCTCGGTGGAGGAGGAAACCCGACTCCGGCTCGCGGCGGCACTCGCCGGTGGCGAACCTCCGGACGAGCGGACGGCCGCGCTGGCGACGCTGGTCGCGGTGCTCCGGATGGAACCGGCCCTCGGCCTGGCCGGGGCGGCCGCCGTGGACGCCCGCCGCCGGCTGGAGCAGATCGCCGGTGGCGCCGGCTTCTCCGGCACCGTCAGCCTGGACGACTCGCTGGTGCGTCCCTCCGTGGCCCTCGTCATCACCGCACTGGGCCAGGCTGTCGACGCCGCCCTCGGCCCGCGCCGCTGACCCCGCCCGCGCCAATGTCGCGAGCACCCACCGTCAGGGCGGGGCCGGCTACACGCCGAGGGCGGCGGCGACCTCCGCGCGGAGCGCCACGATGGCAGCCTGGGCACGGTCGCGGGCCGTGGCGACGTCGCCGCCCGTGACCGGCTCCACCACCTCCAGGTACGCCTTGAGCTTCGGCTCGGTGCCGGAGGGGCGGACCACCACCCGGGTGGCGGCGGTCCGCAGGATCATCACGTCGGAGTCGGGCAGCAGGTCCCGCGCCTCGGTGACCGGCTGACCGAGCAGCGCCGTCGGGGTGGCCGCCCGGACCCGCACCATCGCGTCGGCGATCACCCGAAGGTCGTCCACCCGAACCGAGAGCTGGTCGGTGTGGTGCACGCCGAACTCGGCGGCCAACTCGTCGAGCCGGTCGGTGAGGGCACGGCCCTGCGCCTTCAGCCCGGCGGCCAGCTCGGCGACGGCCAACGCGGCGGTGATGCCGTCCTTGTCGCGGACGTGTCCCGGCACGACGCAGTAGCCCAGCGCCTCCTCGTACCCGAAGACCAGCGGATGTGCCCCCGCGCCGGCCCGGACGATCCACTTGAACCCGGTCAGCGTCTCGTCGTACGGCAGGCTCCGGGCCGCGCACATCGCCCGGAGCAGGGACGACGACACGATGGTGGTGGCGTACAGCCCCGTCAGGCCGCGTCGCATCAGGTGGTCGGCGAGCAGCGCGCCGACCTCGTCCCCGCGCAGCATCCGCCAGGTGCCGCCATCCCGCACCACCACCGCGCAGCGGTCGGCGTCCGGGTCGTTGGCGATCGCGACGTCCGCGCCGGTCGCGTCGGCGAGCGCGACGAGCCGGTCCACCGCGCCCGGCTCCTCCGGGTTGGGGAAGCCGACGGTCGGGAAGTCCGGGTCCGGCTCGGCCTGGTCGGGCACCATCCCCGGCACCGGGAAACCGGCC
Organism: Micromonospora sp. KC606; assembly: GCF_004348675.1. Lineage (GTDB taxonomy): Bacteria > Actinomycetota > Actinomycetes > Mycobacteriales > Micromonosporaceae > Micromonospora. The sequence continues at coordinate 8,612 of NZ_SMKN01000055.1, forward strand.
CGGGCGAAGGCCGCCGTCAGCACCGCCGCGCCGACCCCGTGCAGCGGGGTGTACGCCACCCTCAGGTCGCGCGGCCCGTCCGGCGTCACCACGGCGGCGGCCCGGTCCACGTACGACGCGACCAGGTCGTCGCCGAGCACCCGGCCGACCGGGCCGAGCGGCACCTGCGCCAGCGGGCCGACCGCCCGGATGGCCGCCTCGATCCCGGCGTCGGCCGGCGGCACGATCTGCGCCCCCGCACCGAGCTCCCCGCCGAGCTGGGCGCCCAGGTAGACCTTGTAGCCGTTGTCCTGCGGCGGGTTGTGGCTGGCGGTCACCATGACCCCGGCGACCGCGCCGAGGTGCCGCACCGCGTACGCCAGCACCGGGGTGGGTAGCGGGCGGGGCAGCAGCAGCGCCGGCCGGCCCGCTCCGGTGGACACCTGGGCGGTGCGTTCGGCGAACGCCCGGGAACCGTGCCGGGCGTCGTACCCGATCACCAGCGGACCCTCGCCGCCCTCGGCGTCGAGCCAGGCCACCAGCCCGGCTGCGGCCCGGGTGACCACCGCGAGATTCATGCCGTTGGGACCGGCCCGCAGCGGGCCGCGCAGGCCGGCGGTGCCGAAGGTCAGCGGGCCGGCGAACCGGTCGGCCAGCTGCGGCGCACTGCCCGGCAGCCCGTCGAGCACCGCCCGGAGCTCGTCCCGGCTGGCCGGGTCGGGGTCGTCGTCGAGCCAGCGCCGCGCCTGGTCGCGAAGGTCGTCAAGGTCAGTGGTTTCCGCCGCCATTGCCTCTTGATAGCACGGCGGCGGATCACCACGTCCCGGCGGCCTCGGCTCAGCTCGCCGCCGTGAGCTGGAACGACCTCACCATCTCGTCGAAGATCGGCTTACTCTCGCCGAACTTCGCCTCCGTCGAGGTGAGGTAGAACGAGTAGATCCGGCCGCCGTCGACCACGCCGCGCCACACGCCGTGCCGCTTCGTGTCACCGCCGCCGCAGGTGTACTCCAGCTCGGCCGCGTCCTTGCCGGCCAGCTTCTGCGCGGTCATGTCGACCCGGTTGTAGGGCTTGGCGCAGGACTTGAACCGCTGGAGGTTGCCCTCGGCCACCTCGGCCCAGCGCATCGAGGAGCTGCCGCCCTTCTCGACCAGGATGCGGACCTTGCGGCTCTCGTCCGCCGGGTCGACGTAGTCCACCCAGTCGCCCGCACTCTTGCGCTGCCAGCCCTTGGGGACCAGCACCCGGATGCCGCGCGCCGAGTGCTCCTGCATGTCGGGCAGGGGGTTGGCGGCCGGCGTGCCCGGCTGGGCCTGCTGTTGCGCGGGCGGCGGGTCGTCCCCGCCGGAGAGGCTCAGGGCGCCGAGCAGCAGCACCACGGCCAGCCCTCCGGCCGCCGCGAGCTGGGTCCTGCGGGACCAGCCCCTGACCGTGGTGGCGACCCGCCCACCGGCGGCCTTCGCCCGGTCGAGAGCGCCGCCGGCGGGAGCAGCCGCCGGCGAGGTCCACGGCTGGCCGGTGCCCGGCACCGACCACTGGCCACCGCCGTACACCGGCTGGGTGGCCTCGGGCGCGCCGCTGCTCGCGTACACCCGCTGGGTGGTGTCGGCGCTGCCGGCGCCGATCCGTTGGGTGGCGTCCGGGTGGCCCCCGCCGAGCCGCCGGCCGGCGTCCGGACTGATCCGCTGGGTGGCGTCCGCCGTCCCGGCACCGATCCGCTGGGTGGCATCGGGGCTGATCCGCTGGGTGGCCTCCGGGGAGCTGCCGTACGTGCCGCCCTTGGGGCGGTGCGGTGCGGGCATCGCCCCGGTCGGCGTGTGTAGCGGGCTGGACAGCGCGTCCGCACTGGTGTCGTCGAGGCTCGCCGACGGGGCGGCCACGGCCGGTCTCGGCTTCTCACCCCGGCGCAGCGCGGCCAGCCGGTCGGTCAGCGACTCGCCCGGGGCGAGCATCGCCCGGCCGCCGATCTGCCCGCTGGGCTTCGGCTCCGACTTCGGCTCGATCAGCGCGGGCGGCGTCGAGGGACGCTGCACCGGCACCACCGCGTACGGGTCGGTGACCGAGTTCACCGCCGTCGCCGTGCTGGTCAGCGGCCCGGCCAGCAGCTCGCGGAGCATGGCGCGGGCGGTGTGCACGTCCAGCCGGCGGGCCGGGTCCTTCTCCAGCAGGCCCATCAGCACCCGGGTCAGCGGCCCGCTGCGCTGCGGCGTGGCCGGCGGGTCCTCGACCACGGCGTGCATGGTTTCGATCGGGTCGCCCTTGTCGAACGGCGGCCGACCCTCGACAGCGGTGTAGAGCGTGACGCCGAGCGAGAACAGGTCGCTGGGCGGGCCGAAATCCTGCCCCATGGCCCGCTCGGGGGAGATGAAGTGCGGTGAGCCCAGCACCATCCCGGGGGTGGTGAGCTGGACGTCGGTGGGCATCCGGGCCACCCCGAAGTCGGTCAGCACGCAGCGGCCGTCGGTGCAGATCAGCACGTTGGCCGGCTTGACGTCGCGGTGCAGCACACCGTTGGCGTGCGCCACCTCCAGCGCGCCGAGCAGCGCGATGCCGATCTTGGCGACGGCCCGGGGCGCGACCGGCCCATCCTCGATCACCATGTCGGCGAGACTGCGCGCGTCCAGCAGCTCCATCACGATCCACGGCCGGCCGCCCTCGGTGACCACGTCGTACACCTGGACAACGGCCGGGTGCTGGATGGCCGCGGCGGCCCGCGCCTCGCGCAGAGTGCGCTCGTACATCGCGTCGCGGTCGCTGGGGGCCAGCCCCGGCGGGAGGACGACCTCCTTGACCGCCACGTCACGTCGCAACAGCGTGTCCGTGGCACGCCACACCGTGCCCATGCCGCCGTTGCCCACCGCCGACCGCAGCGAGTAGCGACCGCCGATGGTGGTGCCGGGTGCCGCGCGTCCGTCGGGGGGACTCACTGGTCCGCCGCTCCACGTCGGGATCTGAGTCACAGAAAAGCCACCGGGAAGTCGAGGGGGCTGGGACACAACCTCTCTATCTTGCTGGTTCAGACGCCCGATGCGAAACCCGACGCGGCGGTCGTTTGTCTACCGGACGGTACGTGCGCGGCACCTCACCACCTGTCCACCGAGGGTGTGCGGTATCCCTCACCCACCTGCCCGGCCCTCCGTCCTACCATCCGGTCATGAGCGAACGGCGGTCGAGCGAGTCCGGTTTCCCCATCAAGGGCGTCTACACGGCGGCCGACCTCCCGGCGGACCTGGAGACCCGGCTGGGCGCTCCGGGCGAGTACCCGTACACCCGCGGCGTCTACCCGACGATGTACACCTCCCGCCCGTGGACCATGCGGCAGTACGCCGGCTTCGGCACCGCCACCGAGTCCAACGCGCGCTACCACCAGCTGCTGCGGGCCGGCACGATGGGCCTCTCCGTCGCCTTCGACCTGCCCACCCAGATGGGCTACGACTCCGACGACCCGATCGCGCACGGCGAGGTCGGCAAGGTCGGCGTGGCCATCGACTCCATCGAGGACATGCGGCTGCTCTTCGCCGGCATCCCGCTGGACAAGGTCTCCACCTCGATGACGATCAACGCGCCCGGGTCGGTGCTGCTCCTGCTCTACCAGCTCGTCGCCGAGGAGTCCGGGGTGCCCGGTTCGGTGCTCAACGGCACCATCCAGAACGACATCCTCAAGGAGTACATCGCCCGGGGGACGTACATCTTCCCGCCGAAGCCCTCGCTGCGGCTGGTCGCCGACACGTTCGGCTACTGCCACACGGAGGTGCCGAAGTGGAACACCATCTCCATCTCCGGCTACCACATGGCCGAGGCCGGCGCGTCGCCCGCGCAGGAGATCGCGTTCACCCTGGCCAACGGCGTGGAGTACGTCCGCGCCGCGCTCGCCGCCGGCCTGGCGGTGGACGACTTCGCGCCCCGGCTGTCGTTCTTCTTCGTGGCCCGCACCACCCTGCTGGAGGAGGTCGCCAAGTTCCGTGCCGCCCGACGCGTCTGGGCCCGGCTGATGCGCGACGACTTCGGCGCGCGGAACCCGAAGTCGATGATGCTGCGGTTCCACACCCAGACCGCCGGCGTGCAGTTGACCGCCCAGCAGCCCGAGGTCAACCTGGTCCGGGTGGCGATCCAGGGGCTCGGTGCGGTGCTCGGCGGCACCCAGTCGTTGCACACCAACAGCTTCGACGAGGCGATCGCGCTGCCCACCGAGAAGGCGGCCCGGCTGGCGCTGCGTACCCAGCAGGTGCTCGCGTACGAGACGGACCTGACCGCCACCGTCGACCCGTTCGCCGGGTCGTACGTCATGGAGGCGATGACCGCGGAGATCGAGGTCGCGGCCACGGAGCTGATGGACCGGGTCTTCGACCACGGCTCGGCGGTGGACGCCATCGAGGCAGGCTTCCAGAAGCGGGAGATCGAGCAGTCCGCGTACCGGATCGCCCAGGAGATCGACTCGGCTGAGCGGGTGGTGGTCGGGCTCAACCGTTTCACCATCGACGACGACGAGCCGTACGAGCCGCTGCGGGTGGACCCGACGATCGAGGCGACCCAGGCCGAGCGGCTGGCCAAGCTGCGCGCCGAGCGCGACAACGGCGCGGTCGAGCGGGCCCTGGCCGAGCTGCGCGTTGCCGCCGAGGGCACCGCTAACGTGCTCTACCCGATGAGGGAGGCGCTGCGGGCGAAGGCGACCGTGGGGGAGGTGTGCGGGACGCTGCGGACGGTCTGGGGGACGTACCGGCCGAGCGACCGCTTCTGACCTCGGCCTACTGTCGGTGACAGTCCTGCCGGCGCTTGCTTGCAGCCGGCCGGTCGGGGAGCGCGCGGCGGGTGACCCTCGGTCGGGGCGTGTGGCTTCCGGGCCGGGCGGGTAACCCGACCGGATGGACCGGACGGACAGCCTGTCCGGCCAGGCGTGGGACGGGCATGTCACCGTCGGGAGCCGCCCGGCTGCCGTGTGTCGTCAGCTAATTGTCGGAGCGGCGGTCAATTCGGGCGACTAATGCGACAATTCGGTTACGGCCACGAATTCGGAGTCGATTTCGCGACCGCCAAAGTCGGTTACGCGTTGTAGGAGGTGGGGGGCAGATGACGGCGTTCGACCGCGATCTACCTGCTGTCCCGCAGATATTCGAGCCCTCCCACCAGGGCTTACGTGACGCTATGCGCTCCGATCACTACCGTAACGAGGTTGCGCAGCGTCACCGTCGGAGGTCTAGGCTGTCTGCTGTCCTCCCCGATGATCCATCCATTCCTAGTGATCGAGAATTCGACGTGACGAGTGCGTTGACGCTGCCGAACGGCAGCCAGCTGGCGTCGTCCTGGCCGGAGGCGCCGTCCGGTTCCCAGCCCCTGCCCTTCGACCTGGATCATCTGCTCGCCCTGCGGGTACCCGGACTCATCGCCACCCGGCGCCACCTCCACTCCCACCCGGAGCTCTCCGGCGAGGAATTCGAGACGGCCGCGCTGATCGCCCGGGAACTCACCCTGGCCGGGCTGCACCCGCGACTGCTGCCGAAGGGCAACGGAGTCATCTGCGACATCGACGGCCGTCCGGACGGGCCGGTCGTCGCGCTCCGCGCCGACATCGACGCGCTGCCGCTGACCGACGTCAAGGACGTGCCGTACCGGTCCACGGTCGACGGGGTATGTCACGCCTGCGGTCACGACGTGCACACCACCGTGATGCTCGGCGTCGGGATGCTGCTTGCCCAGCTCGCCGACGCCGGCCAACTCGCCGGCCGGGTGCGGCTGATCTTCCAGCCGGCCGAGGAGATCCTGCCCTGCGGCTCGCTGGAGGTCATCGAGGCCGGCGGCCTGGAGGACGTGGTCCAGATCTTCGCCGTGCACTGCGACCCGAACCTGCCGGTGGGCAAGGTCGGGCTGCGGGTCGGCCCGATCACCGCCGCCGCCGACAACGTCACCGTCCGGCTCACCGGCCCGGGTGGCCACACCGCCCGTCCGCACCTGACCGTCGACCTCGTCGACGCGCTCGGCCGCCTGGTCACCGAGGTGCCGGCCCTGGTCAACCGCCGGGTGCCGGCCAACAGCGGGCTGCTGCTGGTGTTCGGCCACGCCTCGGCCGGCACCCGCTACAACGTCATCCCGTCCGAGGCGTACGCCTCCGGCACCCTGCGGGTGATGGACCGGGACACCTGGGAGCAGGCTCCCAAGATCGTCGCTCAGGTCGTCCGGGACGTCATCGCCCCCACCGGCGCCACCGTCGATCTGGAATACCTGCGCGGCCGGCCGCCGGTCAGCAACGACTCCCGGGCCATCCAGGTCCTCACCGCCGCCACCGCGGCGGCGCTCGGTCCCGAAGGGATCGCCGAGACGCCGCAGAGCATGGGCGGCGAGGACTTCTCCTGGTACCTGGAGCATGTCCCCGGCGCGCTGGCCCGCCTCGGCGTCGGCCGGTCCGGGCCCAACGTGGACCTGCACCGGGCGTCGTTCGACGTCGACGAGCGAGCCATCCCCGCCGGGGTGCGCCTCATTGTGCAGACCGCGCTGAAGGCACTGGCGGCGACGCGTCCGTAGCGGAGCCCGGCGGGCGCGGCCCGCCGGGAGTGTGCGGCCCGCCGTCCGGCGTCGTCGGCGGCCCCGGTGGCGTGGGCCGCCGCCGCCACCGGCGGCGCACCGCCAGCACCAGCACCACGGGTACGCCGAGCGCCAGCAGCCAGGGCAGCAGCGCCCCCAGCACGGTCAGCAGGACGCCCACCGAGGCGACGAAGGCCTGCCAGCCGGCGCGCAGCCCCACCAGGAAGCCGGTTCCGGTCGGCTCGACGGCCGTCGAGGCGTCCCCGCCGACGAACGTGACCGTGATGGTGGAGAGTGCGGTCAGGTCCGCCAGCCGCCGCTTCTTCGCCTCCAGCGAGGCGAGGTCGGCCTCCCGCCGCGCCACCTCGTTCTCCAACGACACCAGGTCGCCGATCGAGGTGGCCCGGGACAGCAGCCTCCGGGCGCTGTCCACCCGGGCCCGTTGGGTGGCGATCCGGGCGTCCAGGTCGACGGTCTCCTCGGTGACGTCCTGGGTCCGCACCTCCCGGTGCTGCTGCCGGCCGTAGGCGGCCAGCTCCTCCACGAACGCGGTGAACCTCGCCGCCGGCACCCGCAGCTCCAGCTCCGCCTCCGCGTCGGCGTCCACACCGCGCCGCTGGTCCCCGCCGACGAAACCGCCGGCCGCGGTCACCGCCGCCACCGCCCGGCGGGCCGCCGCGTCCACGCCCCTGCGGGCCGACCCGTCCACGTCGTCCACCTGCACCCGCAGGGTTCCCGTGTAGACGATCGCCCGCTGGTCGACCCGCAGGTCCGGGGCGCCGGCGCCGGCCGAGCCCGGCTCGGCGGCCCCGCCCACCGCGGCCCGGCCGGCCGGGGCGTCAGCGGCCGGAGCCCGCGCTGCCGCCTCGTCCGTTCCGCCGGAGTCACTCGACGCACTGCACCCGACCAGCAGCGCCACCGTCAGTCCCAGCGCCGCCACGGCGCCGGCCCGTCCTCTTCGCCCCATGTTCCCCGCTCCGTCCTCCGTGACCCCCGGCCCGCCCGGGCGCGATAGCTGGGACGCGGCGCGACCGCGCGGCGGTTCCGGCAGACTGCGACGAGGACATCACGATTCGATAATCGAGGAGTCACGATGCAGGTCACCAAGTACGCCCACTCCTGCCTGCGCATCGACCACGACGGTGGGGTGCTGGTCGTCGACCCCGGGGTGTTCGGCGACGCCGCGAGGGCGCTGGACGGGGCGGACGCGGTGCTGATCACCCACGAGCACCCGGACCACCTGGACGTCGAGGCGCTCACCCGCCGGCTGGAGAAGAACGCCGTCCCGGTGCACGGCCCGGCGTCGCTCGCCGCCGTCCTCGGCGACGCGGCCGAGGCGCTCACCCCGGTCACCCCCGGCGACTCCTTCACCGCCGCGGGCATCCCGGTCCGTGTCGTCGGCGGCCGGCACGCCGTCATCCACCCCGACATACCCGTCGTGGAGAACGTCGGCTACCTGCTGGACGGGCGGGTCTACCACCCCGGCGACGCGCTGCACGTCCCCTCCGGCGTCGAGGTGGACACCCTCTTCGCGCCCGTCCACGCCCCCTGGTCGAAGTTCGCCGAGGTGGTCGACTTCATCCGGGCGGTCGCCCCGCGCCGCGCGTACGCCCTGCACGACGGACTGCTCAACGCCCACGGCCTCGGCGTGCTCGACCGGCAGTACACCGCGCTGTCCCGGACCGACTACCACCGGGTCGAACCCGGCACCCGGATCGACGCCTGACCGTGGCCGCGCCCCCGTCCGACGTGGTCCAGCGGCTGTACCGCACACCGCCGGAGAAGTTCGTCGCCGCCCGCGACGCCGCCGTCGCCGAGGCCCGCCGGGCCGGTGACACCGTCACCGCCCGCCGGATCGCCCGGCTGAAACGCCCCACGGTGGCCGCCTGGCTGGTCAACCTGCTCGCCCTGGAACGCCCCGAACTGGTCGCCGACCTGACCCAGCTCGCCGAGGCGCTGCGCACCGCCCAGCGCGACCTCAAGGGGCCGAAACTGCGGGAACTCTCCGCCCAGCGACGGGCCGTGGTCGCCGCACTGCTCACCGAGGTACGCCGGATCGCGGCCCGGACCCCGGGCGCGCCCCCGGCTGCCCGGCTGCCACTGGCCGAGGTGGAGTCCACCCTCAACGCCGCGCTCGCCGACACCGAGGTGGCCGAGCAGGTGCGCACCGGCCAACTGCTCCGGGCGGCGCACTACGCCGGGTTCGGCGAGGTGCCCCGGCCCCAACTGCGGCTCGTCACCACGGGGGAGGAGGCTGCCCGCGTACCCGACCGGGAGACCGACCGGGTCGACGCGCGACGGTCCCGCGACGAGCGGGCGGCGGCGCGGGCCGTGCGGGCCGAGCGGACGAAACGACGGCGCGCGCTGGAACGGGAGTTGGCGTCGGCGCGCGCCGAACAGGGGCGGGCGGAGCGGGACCTGGCCGGCGCGGCGGCGGCCGAGCGGGACCACGCCGCCACCCTCGACCGGATCGAGACCGAACTGGCCGAACTGGAACGTCGCCGGGCAGTCGCGGAGCAGGAGCTGAGCCGGTCGAAGCTGGCGCGGCGCGGCGCGGAACGGACGCTCACCGCGGCCCGCCGCCGCACCGGCGAGGTGGAGGCGGCGATCGAGACGTTGGACGCCGAAGAGGGGGATGCGGCCGACGCCGCCGGCGAGGCAGACTGAGCGCGATGGATGCGTTCAGCGGGCGGTGTCGATGACCCCGGAACAGGTGGCTGCCGCCAGCAAGTCCGCCGTGCTCGAACTCGGGGAGGCGTTCAGCCGCTGCCCCGGTACGCTGCGCCGGGCCCGGCTGCTCGGCATCTCCGGCTGGGCCTTCTACATCACCGGTCGGGCCGGCGCACTCGGTGACGTCCGCGTCGAGACGGTCGCCGCGGCGATCGGGTTCATCGCCCCGGAGGCCGTCGCCGACGGGTGGGACGCCGCCGTCCGGGTGGTCCGTCCGATCGAGGTGGCCGCCGCCAACCTCGCCGAGTGCTGCCGCTGGGGTGCCCAGCACCTCGACGGCCTGCCCGGCACGCCCCGGCTGGCCACGTTGCTGGACCGGGCCGTCGCGGGCGCGGACGCCACCGGGATGCCACTGTTCGCCGCCTGGCGGGCGATGCCGGTGCCGGAACACGCCGCCGGGGCGCGGGCGGCGGTGGCCTTGCTGCTGCTCCGCGAACACTTCACCGGGGCGTACCTGCTGGCGGTGCGGGCCGGCGGGTTGACCCCGCGGGAGGCGGTGCTGGCCGGGCCGGAGGGGGAAACCGGGGCGACCGCGTGCGGTTGGTCCCCGCCGTACCCGCCGGTCGGGCCACTGGTGCGGCGGCGGCTCTGGGCCGAGGCGGTGACCGACCGGCTGGTGTCGGCGGCCTTCCGGGTGTTGCGACCGGGGGAGGGCGCGGAGCTGGTGGAGCTGCTCACCGCCACCCGGAGCGGGCTGCGGGCCGGCGACCGGTGACCGGCGCGCCACCCGGAGCGGGCTGCGGGCCGGCGCGCCGCCCACCGCGACCGGTGCGGCCGGCGGCGAAAATCAGCGGCGTCGCACCCGTTCGCCTGCCAGGATCCGTGCCGTGACGCTTCCTGCCGGCTGGACCGCCCGCCGCCCCACCCTCGACGACGTCCCGGCGATTCTCGCGGTGGTGCATGCCGCGGACACCTTCGCCGTCGGCTATCCGGACTTCGACGCCGAGGACGTCCGGTCCTGCCTCACCGCCCCCTTCTTCGACCCCGCCCACGACTCCTGGCTGGTCAGCGACCCGGACGGGCGGGTCGCCGGTTGGACGTTGATCGACAACCCGACGGGTGTCGGGCGGGAGTTCGTCGACGTGTACGTCGACCCCGGGCGGGCCGCCTCGGTCCGCGCGGCGCTGCTCGTCCGGGTGCTCGGCCGGGTCGCCGAACGGGCCGCCGAACGCGGCCTGCCCGCGTTGACCGCCCGCGCGGCCGTCTATCCCCCCGAGACCCGCTGGGCCGAGGAACTGGTCGCGGGCGGCTTCGCCCGGGTGAAGCGGTACGTGCGGATGATCCGCCCACTGGCCGACCTGCCCGCGGAGCCGCCGCCCCCGCCCGGGGTGACCGTCCGCCCGCTGCGCGCCGACGACGAGGCCGACCTGCGGCTGTTCCACCGCATCTACGACACCGCCTTCCGGGACACCCTTGACTACGAGCCGCTCGGCTTCGACAGCTGGCGGGAGGCGCTGCCCAGCTACGGCAAGGTCTGGGACGAGTGGTTCCTCGCCGAGGTCGACGGCGTGCCGGCCGGTGCCCTCCAGTCCTCCGACCAGGACCTCGAACAGGACACCGGATGGGTACGGACGCTGTCGGTGCTGCCCGCGTACCGGCGCCGCGGGGTGGGCTCGGCGCTGTTGTGGCGGGCCTTCACGGTCTACGCGGCCAAGGGCCGCGCCGCCGCCGGGCTGGGTGTCGACCTGACCAACCCGACCTCGCCGGCGACCCTCTACCGCTCGGTGGGGCTGCGCGAGGAGCGGTGGATCGACATGTACGAGCGGAGCATCCCCGCCGCCGGTGTGTGATGCGTGACGGTCACCGGGGCCGGCGGCGGACGCCGTGGGCCCCGGTAGCACACTGAGGGCGTGCGACAGCCGTTACGCCGACGCGGTGCCGTTGGGGCGGGACCGCAGCTCGGTGACGTAGTCGTCGGGCGCGCCCGCCTTCTCCGCCGCGTTCGCGAGCTCCGACAGGTACCACGCGGTCGGCAGACCGCCCTCGTACCCGTCGAAGACGTAGATCCACGCGGTCACTTCCCCGTCCAACGTCGAGACGCGGACGTGCAGCTTGCGGTACGTGCCGGCGGTGACGCCCTCGATCTCGTCGAGCTGCGCGGCGTCGTACGGGTGGATGTCGTACAGCGCCACGAAGACCCGGTCGCCCGGGGACTCCACGACGGTGCTGACGGAACCCTCCCAGCCGATCACGCCCTCGCCCGCAAAGGTCAGCCGCCAGCCCTCCAGCCAGCCGATGCCCACCATCGGCGAATGCGGACAGTAGGCGCGCATCCGGGCGGGGTCCAGGTTTGAGCCGTAGGCGGCGTAGTGACGCACGGCGATGACGATAGCCCGGCGGACGGTTGGGGGAGAATACGACGGTGCGTGTCGGACACGTTCGGGAGAAGAAAATCACTGTGACCACTGACGAAGGGCGAGCATTGTGAGCCGGATCGTGATCATCGGCGGCGGGCCGGCCGGCTACGAGGCTGCCCTGGTCGCCGCGCAACTGGACGCGGACGTGACCGTGGTGGAGGCCGAGGGGGCCGGTGGCGCCTGCGTGCTCTCCGACTGTGTGCCGTCGAAGACCTTCATCGCCAGTTCGGAGGTGGTCACCGGCTACCGGGACACCGAGGAGTTCGGTGTGCACTCCGACGGGCTGGAGGCGGTGACGGTCGACGCCCGGGCGGTCCACGGGCGGGTGAAGCGGCTGGCCCTGGCCCAGTCCGCCGACATCCACGCGAAGCTGGTGAAGGCCGGCGTCACCATCGTCGCCGGCACCGCCCGGCTGGGCGAGGACACCCTCGGCCACACCCACCGGGTGGTCGTCACCCCGGCCGACGGCGGCGGGGAGTACTCCATCGCCGCCTCGACGGTGCTGGTCGCCACCGGCGCCACCCCGCGCCAGCTGCCCACCGCCCTTCCGGACGGCGAGCGCATCCTCACCTGGCGACAGGTGTACGACCTGCCCGTGCTGCCCCGGCACCTGGTGGTGGTCGGCTCCGGCGTCACCGGCGCCGAGTTCGCCAGCGCCTACCTGGCGATGGGGGTGCAGGTCACCCTGGTCTCCAGCCGCGACCGGGTGATGCCGCACGAGGACGCCGACGCGGCGATGGCCATCGAGCAGGTCTTCCGCAGCCGGGGCATGAGCATCCTCAACAACTCCCGCGCCGACGCGGTCCGGCGGACCGACGACGGCGTCGAGGTCGAGCTCTCCGACGGTCGCGTCGTGAACGGCTCGCACGCCCTGATCGCCGTCGGGTCCATCCCGAACACCGCCGGCCTGGGCCTGGCGGAGTACGGCGTCGAGCTGGCCCGGGGCGGCTACGTCACCGTCGACCGGGTGTCGCGCACCAACGTCCCCGGCATCTACGCCGCCGGTGACTGCACCGGGGTGCTGCCGCTGGCGAGCGTCGCCGCCATGCAGGGCCGGATCGCGATGTGGCACGCGCTCGGCGAGGCGGTGCGCCCGCTGCGGCTGCGTACCGTCGCGGCGAACGTGTTCACCGACCCGGAGCTGGCCACCGTCGGCGTCTCCCAGGACGAGGCGGACGCCGGCAAGATCCAGGCCCGCCAGGTGATGCTGCCGTTGTCGGGCAACGCCCGGGCGAAGATGGACGACCTGGCCGACGGTTTCGTGAAGCTGTTCTGCCGGCCGGCCAGCGGCCAGGTGATCGGCGGTGTGGTCGTCGCGCCGAAGGCGAGTGAGCTGATCCTGCCCATCACCATGGCGGTGGAGAACAACCTCACCGTCAACGAGCTGGCCCACACCATCACGATCTACCCGAGCCTCTCGGGTTCGATCACCGAGGCGGCCCGCCAGCTCATGCTCCACGAGCTGGAGTGACCCGCTGCCCCGGCGGGCCGGTGTGCTCGGGCCCGGCGGCCCTGGTCGCCGCCGGACCCGCCGGCCCGGTGCGCCGGGCCAGGGTGGCCGCGACCACGGCGAGCAGCGCGACCTCCGCGAGGATGAGCAGCCGCTCGGCCAGGCCGACCAGCACCCCGCCTCCGGGGTACGCGGACCAGACCGTCGCCCCGGCCAGCAGCAGGCTGATCGGGGCCAGGACGCGCAGCCAACCTGCGGCGCGTCCGCCCAGGTGGCCGGCGAGCAGCCAGCCGGCGACCGGCAGGGCGAGGAAGGCCACCACCGAGGCGTACCGGTGCAGCTGGGCGGCGGCGTCCACCGGCGTACCCGGTTGGTTGGTGGGGACGACGGCGGCGGTGACCAGCCCGGCCGCCCAGGTCAGCAGGAGCGCGGTGGCGGCGGGCGGACGGCGGACGGCGGCTGCCGGCCCTCCGGGGGCCGGCCCCGGGCCGGGGCGCCACAGGGCCGGGACCAGCACCGCCGTGGCGGCGGCGAGCACCGCCATGGCGACGTCGACGACCCCACCCCGGTCGGCGACGGCGAAGTCGCTGACGGTCAGCGACCACGGGTTCAGGTCTTCGTTCACGTCCAGGTGACCGATCACGGCGAGCAGTGCCGCCAGGGCGATCCCGCCGAGGGCGAGCAGGCCGTGGGTCCGGGTTTCGCGCATGCCCCCAGCCTGTCGCCACCGGCACCCGACACGGATCCGGGAACGCCCCGGATCGGTTCCGGAGCAGACCCCTGAGTCAGCCCGGCCGTCTCGGCCACAGCACCTTGGGCTTGCGTCATCGAAGCTTGGGCGACTCGGGAAGCTGGGCGTTTGGCTCCGCGACAGCGCGGCCGAGGGTTGCTGCTCACCTCATCAGGGCATCAGGATCAACCGGACTCCGCGAGCAGGTGTACGACACCGGCTGGGTTCTTGATCCAGTGGGTTCTGGAGTCGAGGTTCTCCAGGGGCTCGACCTCGTCACACGGGTGGATACCGATGTCGGCCAGTTTGCTCGCTGCCGCGTCCAGGTCATCGGTGTGGAGCTGTAGCCACAGGTCGGACTGGCTGTAGTTGTCGACACAGTCGAGCCACAGCGTACTGGGTCCGAACTGCACCGAATGAGTTTTCCAGACGGTCGGAGCGTAGGAGACGTCGCCTTCTTTGACGTCGAAGCCCAGAGTGTCGCGGTAGAAGGCCACGGTGGCCTCGTACTGTGCCTTGGGAATCTTCATGGCGATGTTCAGGCCGGCCGTGAATTCAGGCTCGCTCATTGTTGCGTGACTCCTTACTGCGTGTCAGTGGCGTCCAGTGCACCTTCCAGCGCGGCCAGCCGGTCATCCCACCTGTTGGCGAGCCTGGCCAGCCACGCCTGGGCTGGGCGAACGGCGGCTGGTTCCAACCGGTAGGGGTGGCGGCGGCCGGCCGGTTCGCCGGAGCTGACCAGGCCCGCTTCGGCGAGCTGGCCCAGGTGCTTGGCGATCGCCTGGCGGCTGATCGGCAACCGTCGCGCCAGATCAGTGACAGTTGCGGGCCCGGCGCGGGCGAGCTCCTCCAGCAGCGCCCGCCGCGTTGGATCGGTGAGCGCCGCGAACACCGCAACGGCCTGCCCCTCCACATCAGGCGGTCGCATCGAGGTAGGTCTCCAGATCGAAGAGCTCCGTGTCCCATCCGTGACTGTTGGCCTCCTGGGCAGACTGGGCCACGTCGTCGGCGGCCTGGGCGAACCCGCTCTCCAACAGGCGCAACCGAGTGCCGTCCGGCACCGGTTCCAGGGTGAAGTCCACAAGCGTCTGGGGTGCGTCATCCTCCGGCAGGCCCTCGATCGCCCACCTGAACGCGAAACGGTGTGGTGGGTCGACCACCGCGATGGTGGCGACGGATTCCTCGTCGAGGTCGTCCCAACGGAAGAACGCGCGCCCACCCGGCCGCAGATCTATCTCCGCCACCGAGCCGAACCACCGCGAAAGCCCTTCCGCGGTGGTCAGCGCGGCCCACACCCGCTCGATGGGGTGCCGCAGCACCACCACACGTTCGATCGCGTCCGAAACCATGCTGACTCTCCTTCGCAACCTGTAGGTTGCCATTAATGGCAACCTACAGGTTGCGATCGTTGCCCGCAATCCCCGGCGCGAAGGGCGACTTACCACGCACCCGCAAATGCGGCATCCCTCACCAGCTTGGACCGCCACCTGCACAACCGGACCGGCGACATGATCGGGGCATCCCAGGTCGCCTCCAGCTCGCGGGCCTTGGTTTGACTTCCCGCCAGTCGGATTCGCTGCTCATCGTTCCGCTTCCTCCAGTGCATCAGATGCTCCTCGAACCCCGACGTCGGCCAGTGGCACCGGACTCGCGCCCAGGTGCGGGTGGACGGGCGGATGGGCACCGGTCGGCGTACCGTGGTCGGCGCGCGGCCCCACGCGCGTCGGGCCCCCCGTTCCCGACGACCGGGCCGCCGCGGGCCGCCGGCAGGTCCCGTGCCGGCGGCCCACCCCAGTTCCTGGCCCAAGGGTCCAAGCGGACGACCGAGTTCACGCGTGTCGCGCCGTCTTGCGGTTTCGCATGGTTTCGTTGCCCCAGTTGCCGCGATCGGTAGTTGGCGTCCCGGGGCCGGCCGGGCGGAAAACCAGTCGTCTCGACGGCCACGCCGGTCGTACGGTGGCGGCATGCGCAGTGCGGTGGTGACCACGACGCCGGGAGACCCCGGCGTGCCGCACTGACGTTTCGCGTCGACGAGGCCCCGGGCGTTCCGCCCGGGGCCTCGCGGCGTTCCGGGTCGGGTCGCTCTCGGGGCGTGTACCCGATCAAGGAGAGCGACATGATCGACCACCGTAGGCTCGGCCGTGAGCTGGACCTGTTCGTCTCCGACCCGCTCGCCGGGGCCGGCCTGCCGATCTGGCTGCCGGCCGGCGCCGCCGCCCGGCACGCCGTCGAGGAGTACGTCCGTGACCTGGAGCGCCGGGCCGGCTACCAACACGTGTACTCGCCGCCGCTGGGCAGACGGGAGCTGTTCGAGCTCTCCGGGCACCTCGGCTACTTCGCCGGTGACATGTTCCCGCCGATGCGGCTCTCCGCCGACGACGAGTTCGTGCTGCGCCCAGCGCTCTGCCCGCACCACGCGATGGTGTGGCGGGCCCGTGGCCGGTCCTACCGGGAACTGCCGCTGCGCGTCGCCGAACTGGGCGGGATGTACCGGGCGGAACGCTCGGGGGTGCTCGGCGGGCTGTCCCGGGTGCGCGCCATCTCGCTGAACGACGCGCACAACTTCTGCGCCCTGGAGCAGGTGGGCGAGGAGGTGCGGGAGATCCTGCGGCTGATCCGCGAGGCGCACGCGGCGCTCGGCGTCCGCCCCGCCGGCTTCCGGCTGTCGCTGCGCGGCCCGCAGGAGAAGTACGTCGGTGACGACGCCGAGTGGGCGCGGGCCGAGGCGCTGCTGCGTGCCGCGCTCGACGGGGTGGGCTTCACCGAGGCCCCGGGGGAGGCCGCCTTCTACGGCCCGAAGATCGACATCCAGATCGTCGACGCCGCCGGCCGGGAGTCGACCCTCTCCACCGTGCAGCTCGACTTCGACAAACCGGAGCGGTTCGACCTGTCGTACACCGGCTCGGACGGGGCCCGCCGGCGGCCGGTGATGGTGCACCGCAGCCTGGTCGGCAGCATGGAACGGCTGTTCGCGTACCTGATAGAGGTGCACCAGGGCGCTTTCCCGCCCTGGTACGCCCCGGTGCAGCTGGTGGTGCTCCCGGTCGACGGCGCACAGGCCGAGGCGGCGCAGCGGTTGGCCCGGCGGGCGCTCGACGCCGGGCTGCGGGTCGAGGTCGACCACGCCGGCTCGCTGGGCGCCCGGGTCCGGGACGCGGCCCGCCGGAAGGTGCCGTACGTCGGGGTGGTCGGCGCCCGGGAGGCGGCCGACGAGGCGGTCGCGCTGCGGCTGCGCGACGGCCGTGGGCTGGATCCGATGCCGGTGCCGGATGCGCTCGGGCTGATCGGCACGGTGGTCGCCGCGCGGGCGGCGGACCTGCTCCCGTTGGCTTGAGGGCTCGGGGCCGGGGTCGGTGGACCCCGGCCCCGAGCCTGTTCGCGCGGTGCTCAGCCGGGAAGCGTCGCCGGCTCGGGCGCCGTCGGCGTCTCCTCTTCGCCCACCAGCCCGCCGGTGAACTGTGACCGGTACAGCCGGTGGTACGCGCCCTGCGCGGCGAGCAGCTGCTCGTGGGTGCCCTGCTCGACGATCCGGCCATTCTCCATCATGAGGATCAGGTCGGCGTCGCGGATCGTGGAGAGCCGGTGGGCGATGACGAAGCTGGTCCGCTCCGAGCGCAGCGCCGCCATCGCCCGCTGCAGCAGCACCTCGGTGCGGGTGTCCACCGAGCTGGTCGCCTCGTCGAGGATGAGCAGCGACGGCTCGGCCAGGAACGCACGGGCGATGGTGATGAGCTGCTTCTCACCGGCGCTGACGTTGCTCCCCTCCTCGTCGATCACGGTGTCGTAGCCGTCGGGGAGGCTGCGGACGAACCGGTCCACGAAGGTGGCCCGGGTGGCGGCGAGGATCTCCTCCTCCGTCGCGTCGGGCCGTCCGTAGGCGATGTTGTCCCGGATGGTGCCGCCGAACAGCCAGGTGTCCTGGAGCACCATGCCGATCCGGCTGCGCAGGTCGTCCCGGCGTAGCGTGGTGACGTCCACCCCGTCGAGGGTGATCCGTCCGGCGTCCAACTCGTAGAAACGCAGGATCAGGTTGACCAGGGTGGTCTTGCCGGCCCCGGTGGGGCCGACGATCGCCACGGTGTGGCCGGGCTCGGCGACCAACGACAGGTCCTCGATCAGCGGCTTGTCCGGGTCGTACCGGAAGGAGACGTGTGCGAACTCGACCCGGCCGTGCGGGTCGGTGACCCGGGCCGGCGGCTGCGGGTCGGGGCTCTGCTCCTCGGCGTCGAGCACCGCGAACACCCGCTCGGCCGACGCGATGCCGGACTGGAGCAGGTTCGCCATCGAGGCGACCTGGGTGAGCGGCTGGGTGAACTGCCGGGAGTACTGGATGAACGCCTGCACGTCGCCGAGGCTCATCGAGCCGGACGCCACCCGCAGCCCGCCGACCACGGCGATCGCCACGTAGCTGAGGTTCCCGATGAAGAACATCGCCGGCATGATGATCCCGGAGATGAACTGCGCGCCGAAGCTGGCCCGGAACAGCTCTTCGTTCTTCGCGTGGAAGGCCGCCTCCACCTCGCGTTGCCGCCCGAAGACCTTCACCAGTTCGTGGCCGGTGAACGCCTCCTCGACCTGGCCGTTCAGCTCGCCCGTGTGGGTCCACTGGGCGATGAACCTGCGCTGAGACCGCCTGGCGATCTGCGCGGTCACCACCACCGACAACGGCACCGCCACCAGGGCGACCAGGGCCAGCAGCGGCGAGATCCAGAACATCATCGCCAGCACGCCGACCACGGTGAGCAGCGAGGTGAGCAGCTGGCTCAGGGTCTGCGAGAGGGTCTGCGAGATGTTGTCGATGTCGTTGGTGACCCGGCTGAGGAGTTCGCCCCGGGGCTGCCGGTCGAAGTAGGGCAGCGGCAGCCGGTGCAGTTTCTCCTCCACCTCGGCGCGCAGACGCAGCACGGTTGCCTGCACGACCCCGTTGAGCAGCCAGCCCTGCCACCACATCAGCAGGCTCGCGCCCAGATAGAGCACGACGGCGAGGGCCAGCGTACGGCCCAGCGCGGCGAAGTCGATGCCCACGCCGGGCACCACGGCCATCCGGGCCAGCATGTCGGCGAAGTTGTCGTTGCCCGCCGCCCGGGCCCCCGC
>NZ_SMKN01000056.1 GCF_004348675.1 Micromonospora sp. KC606
GGGGGAGAGGGGTCAGGTCGGCGAAGATGGAGGCGCCGTCGCAGCCGGCGTGCAGCGGGTACCAGCGGGGCGTGCCGGGCGGGCGCTGACCGCAGATGCCCTTGAAGGTCTGCACGTCCAGCAGCCGGACGTGCGTCGGGTCGGCGACCGCGTTGACATGCCCCCACCAGGGGCTCATCACGTGCAGCACGCCGCCCGGCCGGAGCACCCGGTGGCACTCGTCCACCAGCGGCAGGAAGTCGATCAGGTGCTCCAGGATGTGCACCGCGAACAGCGCGTCGACCGAGTCGGTCGCCAACGGCAGCGCCCGGCTGAGGTCCGCCACCGCGTTCACCCCCGGCGCCGGGTAGATGTCCAGCCCCAGGTTGGACGGGTACTGCTTCTGGCCCCCGCAGCCCAGGTCCACCACCACCGGGTCGCGTCCGGCGACCCGGACCCGGTCCCAGACGCCGAGGACGCCGGCCAGCCGGCCGACCAGCTCGCGGACCAGGCTGAGCTGGGCCGGCTCGGCGACCTCACCGGTGAGGTGGGCCACCCCCCGGTCGAACCGCACCTCGACGGCGAGCCCGCGCAGCCGCGCGTCGTGCCGGGCCTGATCGGCCCAGGACTCCGCGAGGAACCCGTCGATCGCCCGCAGCCGCTCGGCCGAGGGCGGCGTCTGCGCCAGCGCGACCATCGCCACCTCCCGGGCCGCCGTTACCCGGATTACCGCCGGTTATGCCCGCCTCCACTCTGCCTCTGCCCGCCCGCTTCCGCCCGCCCGGTGATTGACTCCGTTTGCGGGATGTCGCGCTCTCCGAGGAGCTGGATACCGCCACATGCGCACAACAGAGAGGACCATGCGGCCCGGCCGGCCCGGGTGGTCAGCCGGAGAGGGTGCGGCGGACGCCTCGGCCCGCGCCGCGGATCCGCTGGCGTGGCGGAGCCGCCGTCTTCGGCCGCTTGAGGTGGTACCGGTGCAGCTCGTTGTTGCCCGGCAGGGACGGGTCCTCGCTCATGGCGACCAGCTCCCAACCCTGGTCGCCGGCCCGGTTGAGGTGGGCCAGCGCGGTGTCGCCGTACGGCGTCACGTCGATCATCGAGCCGTCCGGGCCGTACCAGACGAAGACGATCTCCCAGCCGAGGTCGTCGGTGGCCGGTTGGCGGCGGCGGACCAGCAGCGCGTACTCCCACTTGAGCATGGTGTCATTGTCACCCGGCGCGACCGGGTCGGCACGGATCAATCCTCGGCGATCCGCCCGGCCTCCACCCGCAGCCGCCGGTCGACGCGCACCGCCGCCAACATCCGCCGATCGTGGGTGACCAGCAGCAGTGTGCCGGCGTAGTGCGAAAGCGCCTGTTCCAGCTGCTCGATCGCCGGCAGGTCCAGGTGGTTGGTCGGCTCGTCCAGCACCAGCAGGTTGACCCCCCGCCCCTGCAACAGGGCCAGCGCCGCCCGGGTCCGCTCACCCGGCGACAGGGTCGCCGCCGGCCGCAGCACGTGCGCCGCGCGCAGGCCGAACTTGGCCAGCAGCGTCCGCGCGTCCGCCGGGGCCAGCTCGGGTACGGCCGCGCCGAACGCCTCCAGCAGGGGCTGTTCGCCGAGGAAGAGCTCGCGTGCCTGGTCGACCTCGCCGACCACCACGCCGGGGCCGAGCGAGGCGTGCCCGGCGTCGAGCGGCATCCGGCCCAGCAGCGCGGCCAGCAAAGTCGTCTTGCCGGAGCCGTTCGCCCCGGTGATCGCCACCCGGTCGGCCCAGCCGATCTGGAGGTCCACCGGACCGAGGGTGAAGCCGCCACGGCGTACGACGGCGCCGCGCAGCGCGGCCACCACCGCGCCGGCGCGGGGCGCGGCGGCGATCTCCATCCGCAGCTCCCACTCCTTGCGGGGCTCCTCGACCACGTCCAGTCGTTCGATCAGCCGTTCCGTCTGCCGGGCCTTCGCCGCCTGTTTCTCGGTCGCCTCGGTGCGGAACTTGCGGCCGATCTTGTCGTTGTCGGGGGCCTTGCGCCGGGCGTTCTTGACACCCTTCTCCATCCAGGCCCGCTGGGTTCGCGCCCGCGCCTCCAACGCGGCTCTGGTGTCGGCGTACCCCTCGTACTCGGCACGGGCCTGGCGGCGGGCCACCTCGCGCTCCTCCAGGTACGCCGTGTATCCGCCGCCGTACTGCCGGATCTCCTGCTGGGCGAGGTCCAGCTCCAGCACCCGGGTGACCGTGCGGGTGAGGAACTCCCGGTCGTGGCTGACCAGCACCGTGCCTGCGCGCAGCCCGGTGACGAACTGCTCCAGCCGCTCCAGGCCGGCCAGGTCCAGGTCGTTGGTCGGCTCGTCGAGCAGGAAGACGTCGTACCGGCTGAGCAGCAGCGAGGCCAACCCGGCCCGGGCCGCCTGGCCACCGGAGAGACCGGTCATCGGGTGGTCCAGGTCGACGGTGAGCCCCAGCTCGGCGGCGACCTGCTCGGCGCGTTCCGCCAGGTCGGCCCCGCCGAGGCCGAGCCAGCGCTCCAGCGCCTCGGCGTACGCGTCGTCCGCGCCGCCGGCGCCGGCGACGAGCGCCTCGGTGGCGGCGTCCAGCGCCGCCTGGGCCGCGTCGACCCCGGTACGCCGGGCCAGGAAGTCGCGGACCGTCTCGCCGGGGCGGCGGTCCGGTTCCTGCGGCAGGTGGCCGACCGTGGCCGTGGGCGGGCTCAGCGCGAGGCCGCCCTGCTCGACCGGCTGCAACCCGGCCAGCGTGCGCAGCAGGGTCGACTTGCCGGCGCCGTTGACGCCGACCAGCCCGACCACGTCGCCGGGGGCGACGACCAGGTCGAGGTCGGAGAAGAGGAGCCGCTCGCCGTGGCCGGCGGCGAGACCCTTGGCGATCAGCGTGGCGCTCATGAGGAGCCGAGCCTACCGGGGTGGCCGCCGCCGGCCGACCGGATATCCGCCCCGCGTCATGGCTGCTCCGGGCGCGAGGCAGACTCACTGCCGTGGTGACCACTCTGGCGATCGACTGTGGCGGCGGCGGGATCAAGGCCTCGGTGCTGGACGGGGCCGGCACGATGCGGGCCCGGCCGATCCGGGTGCCGACCCCGTACCCGCTTCCTCCGGCGCTGTTCGTCAAGACCCTGTTGGAACTGGGTGGGCGGCTGCCGGCGGCGGACCGGGTGACGGTCGGGATGCCCGGCATGATCCGGCACGGGGTGGTGGTGGCCACACCGCACTACGTCACCCGGTCCGGCCCACGCAGCCGGGTCGATCCGGGCCTGCTCGCCGAGTGGTCCGGGTACGACGCCCGGGGTGCGGTCGCCGACGCCTTCGGGTTGCCGGCGTTGGTGCTCAACGACGCCGAGGTGCACGGCGCCGGGGTGGTGGCCGGGACCGGTTGCGAACTGGTGCTGACCCTCGGCACCGGGCTGGGCAGCGCGCTGTTCGACGGCGGTGCGCTCGCCCCGCACCTGGAGCTGTCCCACGCGCCGGTGCGCTGGGGCACCACCTACGACACGTACGTGGGGGAGCAGGAGCGTCGCCGGCTGGGCGACGCCTTCTGGTCACGGCGCATCCGGCAGGTGGTGGAGGGCCTGCGGCCGGTGTTCCGTTGGGACCGGCTCTACCTGGGTGGGGGGAACTCGCGCCTGATCCGTTCCGAACAGGTGGCCCGGATGGGCGACGATGTCGTGGTCGTGCCCAACACGGCCGGCATCGTCGGTGGTGTCCGGGCGTGGGAGTTGATCGCCGACCGGTACGACCCGACCCTCTGACCCGCAATATCCGCCGGAGGAACACTCGCGGTACGGCCGGTGTTGTGCCAGCGTCGACCAAGGGGCACGACACGAGGAGGTGGGTCGGGATGGATCTTCTGGCGGACTACCGGCGGGCGACCATGTTCTTCGAAGCGGGTGACCCGACCGGAGCGGCCCGGCTGCTCGAGCCGATCGTCGAGGCCGAGCCGGGGAACTCCTCGGTACGCCAGCTGCTGGCCCGCGCGTACTTCCAGTCGGCCCAGCTCAGCCGGGCCGAGGAGCAGCTGCGGGAGTTGGTCGACCGGGACCCGAGCGACCACTACGCGCACCACGTGCTGGGGCGGACGCTGGAGCGGCTGAACCGCTACCACGACGCGCTGCGGCACCTGCGCATCGCTGCGGCGATGCACTCCACCAACGACGACTACGCGACCGCGCTGCGCCGGGTGGAGAGCCGGGTCAGCGGGGGTCGCTGAGCGGTCGCCGCGTGTCCCGGGCGGGGCAGCGGGCCGGAATACCATGGCCGGATGGGACCTGACCGGGCGGTGGGCGTGGCATGAAGCTGAAGCTGGACCTGCACGACATCTTCAACAAGGGCCACGACATCGACCGGGCGCTGCGCGGCATCATGGACGAGGCGGTGGCGAAGAGGGCCACCCTGGTGGAGATCATCCCCGGCAAGGGCTCCGGTCAGCTCAAGAAGCGGGTGCTGCGGTTTCTCGACCAGAAGGACGTCAAGCAGCTCTACCACCGGGTCGAGAAGGACTCGAAGAACTTCGGCCGACTCTTCGTGCACTTCCGCTGGAAGTAGTGACGGCATGGCCCCTGGCCACCTCGGGGCGCGACCTGAGAAGGAGGTTGAGGGCCCGGGGACACACCCGGGCCCTCAGCACAACCGGACCACTCAGGGCGTCGGTGTCGGAGTCGTCTGCTGGATCCAGGCTTCGTCGCAGACCAAGGTCGTTCCTGGTGCGTCGCAGTGGGTCTCCCACACCTCGCCGTCGGTGGTCAGCACCTTGACCCAAACGTCATTGCCCTGGGCGGAGATGGCGACGCCACAGGCCGATGCCCCTGGATAGCCATCATTGTTGCTCAGGTCGATCCAGGTGTAAGGGCCCTCGGTAGGCTGAAGATCGCGCCGTCCCGCATATGTCACTCCGTCCGAGACCACCGCGCTGAACTCTTCGGCGTTCGACGGAGCGTAACTGTCAATGTCGGCGCACGGCCCAGCCGGACCGGTCGGCCCGGCGGGTCCGGTGGCCCCGGGAGGTCCCGCAGGACCCGTCGGACCAGCAGGGCCGGCCGGGCCCGTAGGGCCGGTCGGGCCGCGTTTGTGTAGCCACCACCGCTTGTGATGCTTCTGATCCTCGTAGTCCCCGACCCAGTCCTCGTACCCGACCCAGCCGGCATTCCCTTCAACACGGACTGTCGCGCTGATGCCGTCGTCCGGAGCGCTGGCCGCTGCGGCGTCGGCAGTGGCGGCCACGCCGGCGAGTGCGAACGCAAGTGACGCCACGGCGCCACCGGTCACCCACCGACCGCGCCCGTTCCCCGGGAGGGGACCCAACCTCGACCTCGTGCAACGGTTCGGGTTCATTCGATGATCCTCTCTGCATCGGGCAGCCCGGGGAATTCCGGGAGTTCTACGCCCTCTGTCGCATCAGGTTATTGGGCGCAAAGCGAGCATCACACACGTTCCTGGTCCTTCATGCTGGTTCGGGTGAACTGTTCTGATGTGCCGTCGCCGAGCCGCAAGATCCGTCCTACGGTGAGCGGACAACCCGCAGCCGCCGAGGAGGTGATGGCATGAGGCCGTCCATCTGCCTGTGCATGATCGTGAAGAACGAGGCGAGGGTGATTGAACGCTGCCTCAAATCCGTACGTGGCCTGGTGGACACCTGGGTCATCTCGGACACCGGCTCGACCGACGGGACGCAGCGACTCATTCGATCCATACTGGACGATTTTCCTGGCGAGCTGCACGAGGAGCCGTGGGTGAACTTCGGCTACAACCGGAGCCTGAACATCGCACACGCTCGCGGTAAAGCCGACTACCTGCTCCTCCTCGACGCCGACCTCGTCGTCCGCCAGGATGGGCCCCTGCCACCGCTGACCGCCGATGCCTACATGCTGCGTCACGAGGGGACTACCGAGTACCGCGTCAAGCGCCTCGTCCGTGGCGATCTCCCATGGCGATATGAAGGGGTCACCCATGAGTATCTAACCTGTGACGGGCCGGACCGCCAGGAGAACATCGACGCGCTCGTGATCGAGGACCATGCCGACGGCGGGTCTCGCCATGACAAGTTCGAGCGTGACGCGAAACTGCTCAGCGCCGAACTGGAACGCGACGCCGACAACCCCAGGAATGTCTTCTACCTCGCCCAGACAATGCGCGACATGGGTCGAATCAGCGAGGCGATCATGTTTTACGAGCGTCGAGCGCAGATGGGCGGCTGGGCCGAAGAGGTTTACTACGCACTGCTTCAGTCCGGAGTTCTCAGGGCAGGAAGTGACGACTGGCCGGGCGCGATGGACACTCTCACTCGCGCTTGGGAAGCACGTCCACAGCGCCTCGAAGCGTGCTACGAACTGTGCTCGCGGTTGCGACAGAGGGGTCATCACCACGGCGCGTACGCGATGACCCGTGCCAGCCTGGACCGACCGGCGCCAAACGACCTGTTGTTCGTCAGCCCTTGGGTGTATCGCTGGGGCCTCCTGTTCGAGTATTCGATCGCGGCCTACTGGGTCGGTGAGACGGACGAATCCCTCCGGGCGTGCGATCGTCTCCTCGCTCTGCCGGATCTTCCCGGCCCTTATCGCACACAGACCCTTGCCAATCGCGCATACGCCGTTTCCGCGCTCTCATAGTGTCGGTCTCAGGCCGGCAAGGTCGGCAGCAGGATCACCACGGCGACCGCGCCGGCCAGGGACGCCGCCAGCACCGGCCACGGACTGTCGATCCGGGTCATCGGGGCGACCAGACCGGCGGCCGCGCCGGCCAGGGCGGGCAGGGTCGCCAGGCACGCCCCGCCGGGCACCAGCGCGGCCAGCAGCACCCCGAGCGGGGCCAGCCAGCCAGCGCTCCGATAGCCAGCGCGGCCGGCCCGACCCGGCGGCGGGCCAGCGCGTACCAGGCGGCGAGGATCGCGGCGGCGAGCGGCACCACGGCCAGCCGGTACCACGTCGGCCGGTACGGGTCGAGCAGCTCGGCCTAGCCGGGACGGACCGCGCCGATCCCGGCCCAGAGCAGCTGCGCGGCCAGCGGCGCGGCCACGATCGGCACCAGCGCGAGCCCGAAGCCAGCCGCCAGCCGCCAGCCGCCAGCCGGCCGACGGTCACCCGTCCCCGCCGCCGGACCAGCCAGGCGAGCCCGAGCACCCCGGCCAGCGCCAGCCCGGCCAGCGGCCAGGTCAGCCAGCCCGGGTAGCGGACCAGCCCGCCGGGGACCGGGAAGTACGTTGCCGTCGTGGCCGGCGCGCAGCTCGGTCAGGTCGGTACGCCCGAACTCCCGGGCCGGCCCCAGCGCGTTGTCGCCGTGCTGCTGGAGGCTGCCCCGGTCCATGCGGGTCGGGGTGTCCAGCGGGGTGTGCTTCGCGTTGTCCCGGGACGACTCGAACTTGATCACCGGGCCGGTCGACCAAGCGCACCGGCGCCGACCGCGAGCAGCGCGACCAGCGCCACCAGGGCGGCCAGCGGCCGGTTGCGGGGCCAGGCCAGGGCGCGGTCGGCGGCGGGAACTGGGGGTACGCCCAAGGCGGACTCCTCGGGGGTGGGCCCATCCTGCCCCGCGGGAGGGTGATGCGCGACCCCGGATCCGAAGCGTGACGCGGCGGGCGTCCGACCGCTCACCGTGTGACGGCCTTGCCCGGGTACGCCCCTGCCGCCACGGTCATGTTGTGTGCGACCGTTGTCTGATACAGGATCAGCAGGGCACTCGGAAGGAGCCCGACATCACCAGCGACATCCCGCGTCTCGCGGCGGTGGCCCGGCCGCACCGGGGGCCCGGCCTGGCCGGACCCCCGGTGGCGCCGTACCCGCAGGGCGGCCTCGGGCGCCATCCCAACCTGCCGCCCGGCGAACGACTGCGGGTGCTGCTGGTCGAGGACGACGAGGGCGACGCCTTCCTGGTGGGTGAACTGCTCGCCGAGACCAATTCGATGATCGACCTGCTGGTCGCCACCAGTCTCAGCGAGGCGCGGCAGCGGATGGCCGGGGTCGACTGCGTCCTGCTCGACCTCGGGTTGCCCGACGCGCAGGGCCTCGACGGGCTGCGCAAGGTGCTGGAGATGGCCAGCGGGGCGGCGGTCTGCGTGCTGACCGGCCGCTCCGACGAGCACCTGGGTATCGTGGCGGTCGCCGAGGGTGCCCAGGACTACCTGGTCAAGGGGCAGGTCGACGGGGTGCTGCTGACCCGGGCGTTGCGGTACGCGGTCGAACGCAAGCGGGCCGACGAGAATGCCCGCCGGCTGCGCGAGGTCGAACTGCGTCAGGCCGAGTCGGCCCGCCTGGAGCGAGGCCTGCTGCCGCAACCGCTTATGTCGACCGACGAGGTCTCGGTGCACACCTTCTACCGGCCCGGCCGGCATGCCGCGCTGATCGGCGGCGACTTCTTCGACGTGGTGCAGACCCGGCCCGACCGGGTCGACCTGATCGTCGGCGACGTCTGCGGGCACGGCGTGGACGAGGCGGCGCTCGGCGTCGAGCTGCGGGTGGCCTGGCGGGCGCTGATCCTGGCCGGGGTGCCCGACGACGAGGTGCTGCCCGCGCTGGAGCAGGTGCTGATGAGCGAACGCCGGCTCCAGGAGATCTTCGCGACTGTCGCCACCGCCCGGCTGGACCTGCGCCCCAACCGGGCCACCGTCCGGCTGGCCGGGCATCCGCCGCCGCTGCTGCTCTCCGGCGGCAAGGTCGCGCCGGTTCCGGCGCCCGGCGGTCTGCTCCTCGGCGTACGACCCCGCCGACCCGTTGCGTTCGACCTGGAGTTCGACACCGATGACTGGTCCCTGTTGATGTACACCGATGGCCTGATCGAGGGGCGGGTGGGCAGCGGCGACGACCGGCTCGACGTGCCGGGGCTGGTCGGTCTGCTGGAGGATCCGGCCAACCAGGCGGTGCCGCTCGCCGAGCTGCCGGCCTGGCTGGTCGGCCGGGCTGAGCAGATCAACGGCGGCCCGCTCGCCGATGACGTCGCCATGCTGCTGGTCACCCGGGGCGGTGGCCGGTGAACCCGTACCGGTGGGGGTGGACCCTGCGCCGGCGGGTGCTGGCGGTGCTGGCGGTGGTCGGCGTGATGCTGGTCGGTCTCGCCGTGGCCGAGGCGGTGGTGGCGGCCCAGAACCAGCGCCACGCCGACGTGGTGCTTCGGGAGACCGGCCCGGCCCGGGCGCAGTCGCAGGAACTGCTCGGTGTGCTGATCGGTCAGGAGACGGCGGTGCGGGGCTTCGCGCTGACCGGCCAGCAGGCGGAGCTCGCCCCGTACACCGAGGGGATACGGCGGGAGCAGGAGCTCTACCGCAGCATGGGTGGGCTGCTGCGCCACTATCCGGAAATGCTCCGGCAGCTCGACAGGGTGCGGGCGCAGGCCGCCGAGTGGCGGCGCCGCACCGCCCAGCCGGTGATCGACACGACCAACAGGTCCGGCGCCGCCGCCGGGCAGGCGCTGGTCACCGACCAGTCCCGCCAGGAGTTCACCCGGGTCCGGGACGCGGTCGCCGCCCTCCAGACGCAGATCTACAGCGAGCGGGAGCGCCGCGCCGAGCAGATCTACCACACGGGCGACCTCCTGGTCCTGCTGCTGATCGTCGCGGCGGCGGTGGTCGTGGTGGCCGGCGTGCTGACGGTGGTCTCGCTGGACCGGGTGGTGATGCGGCCGCTGAGTCGGCTGGTGCTCCAGGTCCGTGAGGTGGCGAACGGCGACTACCAGCACCGCATCGAGGGATCCGGTCCGCCGGAGCTGCGCCAGCTCGCGGTCGACGTCGAGGCCATGCGGCAGAAGATCGCCCGGGAGCTTGACGAGGTACGCGAGGCACGCCAGAACATCGAGTGGGTCAACAGCCAGTTGCAGAAGCAGGCCGAGGAGCTGACCCGCTCCAACCGCGACCTGGAACAGTTCGCCTACGTCGCCTCGCACGACCTCCAGGAGCCGCTGCGCAAGGTGGCCAGCTTCTGCCAGCTGCTGCAACGACGATACGCCGGGCAGCTCGACGAGCGGGCCGACCAGTACATCGCCTTCGCGGTCGACGGCGCGCAGCGGATGCAACGCCTGATCAACGACCTGCTGGCCTTCTCCCGGATCGGCCGGCTCACCAGCGGCTTCGCCGAGGTCGACCTGGACAAGGTGATGGGCGAGGTGGCCGGGCAGACCGAGGCCGCCCGCCAGTACGCCGACGCCGAGCTGACCTGGGACCGGCTGCCGACCATCCGGGGCGAGGAACCCTTGTTGACCAACCTGCTGGTCAACCTGGTGAGCAACTCGGTGAAGTTCCGCCGGCCCGACGTCGCCCCGAAGGTGCACGTGTCGGCCCGGCTGGTCGACGACGAGTGGGAGATCAGCTGCCAGGACAACGGCATCGGGATCGAACCGGAGTTCGCCGACAAGATCTTCGTGATCTTCCAGCGGCTGCACTCCAAGGACGCCTACCCCGGCACCGGAATCGGCCTGGCGATCGTCAAGAAGATCGTCGAGTACCACGGCGGCCGGGTCTGGGTGGACACGAGTGTCGGCGAGGGCACCGCGATCCGGTTCACCCTCCCGGCACGCCCCGAGGACGTCGAGGCGGCAACGGCCGAGGCCGTCGCCGACGAGGCGTCGACCGGGGACGTTCCCGAGTCGGTCGCGGTGGACCCGTCGAACCCGGTCGGCAGGCAGCCGGGCGGCGCGGCGGACGACGACACGCCGGACGGGGCGGCGGAGCGCGGTACAACGGGTGGCATGAAGGAGACGGTGGGATGACGGCGCCGGCCGACGGCAACAGTCCGATAGAGGTCCTGCTGGTCGAGGACGACCCGGGCGACGTGTTGATGACCCAGGAGGCGTTCGACGAGCACAAGCTCCGCAACCGGTTGACGGTCGTGTCCGACGGCGCCGAAGCGCTGGCCTACCTGCGGCGCGAGGGGCAGTACGCCGACGCCGTGCAGCCCGACCTGATCCTGCTCGACCTGAACCTTCCCCGCCGCGACGGCCGCGAGGTGCTGGAGGAGGTCAAGAAGGACGAGCAGCTCTGCCGGATCCCGGTGGTGGTGCTCACCACCTCCCAGGCCGACGAGGACATCCTGCGCAGCTACCAACTGCACGCCAACGCCTACGTGACCAAGCCGGTGGACTTCGAGCGCTTCATCTCGGTGGTCCGGCAGATCGACGAGTTCTTCGTCAGCGTGGTCAAGCTTCCGCCGCGTGGCTGACCGGCTGCGGGCCGACGTCGGGGAGCTGCTTCGGCAGACCGCGACGGACGTCGTGCTGCCCCTGTTCCGGCGGCTCGACGACGCCGACATCATCGAGAAGGCCCCCGGCGACCTGGTCACCGTCGCCGACCGGCGGGCGGAGGAGCGGATCTCCGAGGCCCTGCGCCGGCTGCTGCCCGGCTCGGTCGTGGTCGGCGAGGAGGCGGTCGCCGAGGATCCGGACCTGCTGCGCCACCTGCGCGACGGCGGTGACGTGTGGCTGGTGGACCCGGTGGACGGCACCGGCAACTTCGCCGCCGGGCGGCCCCCGTTCGCGTTGATGGTCGCGTTGCTGACCGACGGTGAGATGACCGGGGCGTGGGTGCTCGACCCACTCGCCGGTGTCCTCGCCGACGCCCGCCTCGGCGCGGGCACCCGCCTCGACGGTCAGCCGGTGCGGGCCGCGGATGTCGCCGCGCCGCACGGCGGGATGCGCGGCACCGCGATGACCCGCTACCTGCCGCCGGCCGTCCGTACCCGGGTCGAGGCGTGCCCGGAGTGGCTCGGCGAGCTGCTGCCCGGCCAGCACTGTGCCGGCCGGGAGTATCTGGACCTGCTCACCGGCGACCAGCGGTTCGTGCTCTTCTGGCGGACGCTGCCCTGGGACCACGCCCCGGGTGTGCTGCTGGTGCGGGAGGCCGGCGGGGTGGCGCGCCGTTTCGACGGCGCCGACTACCATCCCGCCGACGACCGCCCGGGGCTGCTCGTCGCCGCCGACGAGGCCACCTGGTCGAAGGCGCGGGCCGCACTGCTCGACCACTGACCCCGCGGGTTGATGCGTGGGCGCGTCGGCGGCGGCGACACGCGGTGTCCGGCATACGACGGCCGAAACGAACGAAGTGGATCACCGTTGGCAACGCTGCGCGACGATGCCGGTGCGCGGCGTGGCCCGCCGTCGGCCCGGGGCGATCGCGGGCCTGGTCAGCCCGGCCGCGTCCGGTATCGTGGCCGGCGGCCTCCCGCCGGCCAGCACCTACTCGGTCGGCGGTTCGCCGCCGGGGTCGACCGGCCCCGTGGGAGAGGGAAGGACACCTTCGTGCCCAGGACCAGCATCACCCGGTCGCAGGCGCGCCGGCCGTTGACCGTGCTGCTCGCCGTGCTGGCACTGTTGCTCGGCGGCGGTGCCGCACCGGCATCCGCCGAGCCCAACGAGGGCGGCACGAAGAAGCTGCGCGACGCGCTGGAGGCCGCCGCCAAGGGCCACCTGGAGGCCAAGGCGAAGCTGGAGAACTCCAGGCGCCGCCAGGTCGAGTTGACCAACGAGCTGAAGGCGGTCGAGGTGCGGCTGGTCGGGCTGAACGCCCAGGTCGGCGAGGTGGCCGCGCAGTCGTACCGGCTGGGTCGGCTCACCACCGCCTCGGCGCTGCTCAACAGCGCCAGCCCCGAGGCGTTCCTCCAGCGTGCCGCCGAACTCGACGTGATGGGGCAGCGGGACGCCAGGCGCCTGCACGAGTACCAGATTGCGCAGGCGACCGCCGCGCAGGCCAAGCTGGCCATCGACGTCGAGGTGCGGGAGCAGCAGAAGCAGGTCGCCGCGCTGGCCAAGCGGAAGCGGGACGCCGAGCAGGCGCTCGCCACCGTCAGCTCCGGCGCCAGCGGGGGCTTCAGCGGCAGCGCCCGGTCGGCCACCCCGGCCAAGCGCAACTCGGACGGCTCCTGGCCGGCGGAGTCCTGCTCGGTCAACGACCCGACCACCGACGGCTGCATCACCGCACGCACCCTGCACGCCCTGCGGCAGGCCCAGGCCGCCGGCTACAAGCGGTACGTCAAGTGCTACCGCCCCGGCGGCGACGGTGAGCACCCGAAGGGCCGGGCCTGCGACTTCTCCGCCGCCACCAGCACCTTCAAGGACGAGACCGCGACCGGCGGCGACAAGGCGTACGGCGACAGCCTGGCGAACTACTTCCAGAAGAACGCCGACCGGCTCGGGGTGCTCTACGTGATCTGGTACCGGCAGATCTGGCTGCCGAACACCGGCTGGCGGGCGTACAGCGGCTCCGGCAGCCCGGCCGCCGACCACACAAACCACGTTCATCTTTCGATGAACTGAGTCGCACTCCCGGGAACGATGCGTACCATCGCGACGGTGAGCAGCTCATCCTCCGACGTCATGGTCGATCCGGCGCCTGCGCCGGACACCTCCCGCGCGCTGCCCAACGGGCTCGCCGCGTTCCTGGTCTTCCTCTCCAGCGGCGCCGTGCTGGTGCTGGAGACGGTCTCGTTGCGCCTGGTCGGCCCGTACGTCGGGGTGACCCTCCAGGTGACCAGCTCGGTCATCGGCATCGCGCTGGCCGCCATCGCGTACGGGGCGTGGACCGGTGGCTGGCTCGCCGACCGGCGCGACCCGCGTCCGCTGCTCGCCCCGGCGCTGGTGCTGGCCGGCATCGCCTCGGCGGTCACCCTGCCGGTGGTCCGGTACGCCGGAGAGGTGTTGCGAGGCGGGGCGGCCAGCGCCATCCTGTTGCTCGTCGCGGCGGCCGTCTTCGTGCCGGCGGCCCTGCTGTCGGCGGTCACCCCGCTGGTGGTGAAGCTCCAACTCGCCGACCTGCGCCGCACCGGTCAGGTGGTGGGCCGGCTGTCCAGCATCGGCACCCTCGGCGGGATCAGCGCCACCCTGGTCACCGGCTTCGTGCTGGTGGCGGCGTTGCCCAGCACCGTCATCCTGATCGCGTTGGCGGCGCTGCTCGGGGTCACCGGCCTCGTCCTCGGCGTCTACCTGCGCCGGCAGGAAGGTGCCGGGCGGGCCGGTCCAGGCCGGGTGAAGGCCGCCCTGGCGGTGCTCGGGCTGGTCGGCGCCGGGCTCGGCGCGGTCGCGCCGAACCCCTGTGACGTGGAGACCGCGTACCACTGCGCCCGGGTGGCGGTGGACCCGTCGCGCGACTCCGGCCGGGTGCTCTACCTCAACTCGGCCCAGCACTCGTACGTGGACCTGGCCGACCCCACCCACCTGGAGTACGCGTACACCCAGTGGATCGGCGCGGCGGCGGACGTGGCGGCGCCCGAGGGGCGGCGGCTGGACGCGCTGCACCTGGGCGGGGGCGGGTTCACCATGCCCCGCTACCTGAGCGCCACCCGGCCCGGCAGCCACAACCTGGTGTTCGAGATCGACGGCGGGCTGGTCGAGCTGGACCGGCGTGAGCTGGGTGTGCGTCCGGGGCCGGAGCTGCGCGCGGTGGTGGGTGACGCCCGGATGCTGGTCGCCGCCGAGCCGGCCGGCAGCCGCGACTTCGTCGTCGGGGACGCCTTCGGGCATCTGGTGGTGCCCTGGCACCTGGCCACCCGGGAGATGGCGGCCGAGGTGCGGCGGGTGCTCCGTCCCGGTGGGATGTACGTGCAGAACGTCATCGACTATCCGCCGGGGCGGTTCATCCGTAGCGAGGTGGCCACCGTGGCGGCCGAGTTCCGGCACGTCGCGCTGGTCGCGCCGGCCGACGCGCTCGCCGGTGCGGTGGGGTCGAACTTCCTCATCGTCGCCTCGGACGCGCCGCTGCCGCTGGACATGCTCGGTCAGCGTCTCGGCACCCTGGACAGGGCTCCTGACCTGCTCACCGGTGACGAGCTGCTCGCCTTCGTCGACGATGCGCTGGTCCTCACGGACGACTACGCTCCGGTGGACCAGCTGCTCGCGACCGCCTGATCAGGTGATTCCCTGACCGATTCCGCCCACTCAGGTGTAGCGGGACCGGGTCGGGGCAACACGACCGACCATGGGTGGAGCGAACCGGGACGGTGCGCAGTTGCTGGGTGAGCGGTACCGGCTGATCGAGCAGCTCGGCGCGGGCGGCATGTCCGTGGTGTGGCGCGGCTACGACGAGGTGCTGGGCCGCCAGGTGGCGGTGAAGGTGCTGGCGTCGCGGCTGGCAAGCGACCGGGCGTTCCGGCACCGGATCCGGGCGGAGGCGCAGGCCGCCGCGCGGCTCTGCCACCCCAACATCACCAACGTGTACGACTACGGCGAGTCAGAGCAGGTCGGCCTCACCGTGCCGTACGTCGTGATGGAGCTGGTCGACGGCGGCCCGTTGACCGGCCGGCTCGGGCAGGGCAGCCGGCTGCCCTGGCGGGAGGCGGTGACGATCGGGGCCGAGGTCAGTTCGGCGCTGGCCACGGCGCACGCGCGTGGCGTCGTGCACCGGGACGTCACCCCCGGCAACGTCATGCTCACCCCCACCGGGGTGAAGGTCGTCGACTTCGGTATCTCGGCGCTGGTCGGGGAGAGCGAGCAGGACCCGGACGGGGCGCTGCTCGGCACGCCCGCCTACCTGGCGCCGGAGCGGTTGGACAAGGGCCAGGTCTCCCCGGCCACCGACGTGTACGCCGTCGGGCTGCTGCTCTACCGCATGCTCACCGGCCGGCTGCCCTGGCAGGCCAGCACCACCACGCAGATGCTCCGGGCGCACATGTACCACGATCCGGAGCCGATGCCCGAGGTGGCCGGGCTCCCGGTCGAGGTGGCGGAACTGGTGCGGCACTGCCTCGCCAAGCGGCCGGAGGACCGGCCGGCGACCGCCGAGTTGGCTCGTACGCTGGCCGAGGCGGCCGGGATGGTCGGAGCCGTGCCGGTCTCCCCGGCGCCCGGAGCGGGCGGGGATGCGACCCTGCTTGCCGCCGCCGGCACCACGATCCTGCCGTGGTCGGCCGGCACCGACGCGCTGCCCTTCTCGGGTCGCACCCGCACCCGTACCACTGCCCGGCGGCGCAGGGTCGAGGCCGGGTTGGCCGCGGCCGGGCTGCTCGCGGTGACCGCCGTGATGTGGGGAGTGACCTCGAAGAGCCCGAGCAGCGGAGGGGCCGACGAACCCACCGAGGCGCGGATGGGGCTGACCCGGCAGCAGGGCTGCGGCGTGTCGTACGCGCTGCGCGAGGACTCCGGCAAGGACTTCACGGCGGAGGTGACGGTGACCAACACCGGCACGGAGGAGTTGCGGGACTGGCGGGTGCGTTTCGCCTTCCCGGGCCGGCAGACGGTGACGAAGGCCAGCCCGGCGGTGGCCCAGCAGCAGGGACGCACGGTCGTGGTGCAGCCCGCGCCGGGGCGTACCGCGCTCGCGCCCGGCGCGTCGGAGAAGCTCGTGCTGAGCGGGCGGTACACGGGGACCAACCCGCTGCCGGTGCAGTTCCACCTGGCTGAGACGGCCTGCGCTGTCCAGGTGTCCGGGGTGGCCGGCTCGGTGCCGCCTGCTGTCCCGGCGAGAGCGCCGGCCAAGGCCCCGGCGAAACCGACCGCGAAGAAGGCCTCCGCCGGTGGTGGCGCCACCGCGACCTCGCAGAAGGGCTCCGGCGTCGGTACGAAGGGCAAGTCGGGGAAGGGTTCGGGTGGTGGGGTGAAGAAAGCAGAGCGGTCCGGGGGAGGGGACGACGATGACGACGACCGCGACGAGGACGACCGCGACGAGGACTGATCGCCGACCGGGTGGCTGATCCTCAGCCGAGGGCGGCGAACCGCTGCACCTGCTCGATGGTGCCCTCCACGATCAGCACGCTCTCCGGCTGGAGCACCATGTCCGGTCCGGCGTAGCGGAAGCGTTCCCCGGGGAGCTTCGCGCCGACCACCATCACCCCGTACCGTTCGGTCGGGACCAGTTCGCGCAGCCGGCGGCCGATGAGGCTCTGCGGCACCGGCACCTTGGCGATGGCGAAGTCGTCACCGAACTCGATGAAGTCGAGCATCCGGCTGACGATCAGGTGGGCCACCCGCTCGCCGGTTTCCGCCTCGGGGAAGACCACGTGGTGCGCGCCGACCGAGGCGAGGATCTTGGCGTGTTTCGCCGAGGTGGCCCGGGCCCAGATCTGCGGTACGCCCAGCTCGGTCAGCGCCAGCACGCTGAGCACGCTGGCCTCCACCGACGCCCCGATCGCCACGACGACCCGGCGGAACTCCGCCACACCCAGCTGCCGCAGCGCGGCCTCGTCGGTGCCGTCCGCCTGGACCACCCGGTCGAGCTGCACCGACCAGCGCTGCACCGGGTCCGGGCTGCGGTCGATGGCGAGCACCTCGTGACCGAGCTGGGTGAGGGATCCGGCGAGGTGGTAGCCGAACCGGCCCAGGCCGACGACCACGACGCCGCTGTCGTCCGTGTTCCTAGCCGACAATGGGTTGCTCCTCCGGGTAGCGGTACAGGCGGTGCCGGGTGTTCAACGCGATGGCCGAGCCGAGGGTGAGCGGCCCGACCCGCCCGATGTACATGAGCAGGGTCAACATGAGCTGACCGGGCGTGCCGTACTCGGCGGGGCTGCCCACGGAGAGGCCCGTGGTGGTGAAGGCGGAGGTCACCTCGAACAGCGCGCGGTAGTAGGCCACCCCTTCGGTCATCAGGATCAGTCCCACCGTGCCGCCGGTCACCAGGGCGACGCTGAGCAGGGCCACGGTGAGCGCCTGCCGTTGGCTGGCGGTGGCGATCCGGCTGCGGCCCACCGTGACGTCGGGTTCGCCCCGCAGTTCCGCCCAGATGACGAAGGCGAGCAGGAAGAAGGTGGAGACCTTGATGCCGCCGGCGGTGCCGGCGCTGCCGCCGCCGATGAACATCAGCGCGATGAGCAGTGGGTAGGTCTCCTCGTCGAGCCGGTTCATGTCGAGGTTGTTGAAGCCGCCGGTCCGGACGACCGCGTCCTGGGTCAAGGCGGACAGCAGCTTGCCGCGCCAGTCGAACGGGCCGAGGGTGTTCGGGTTGGCCCATTCGGCGGCGAGCAGGCCGACGAAGCCGATCAGCAGCAGGGCGAGGCTGCCCCAGACGGTCAGCTTGGTGGAGACCGCCCAGGACACGGGCCGACGCCAGGCCCGGGCCACCTCGAACAGCGCCGGGAACCCGAGACCGCCGACGATGGTGCCGGCCACCAGGGGCAGGCAGATCCACGGGTCCCGGGCGAAGCCCACCAGACTGTCGGACCAGAGGGAGAAGCCGCCGTTGTTGAAGCCCTGGACGGCGTGGAACAGCCCGTACCAGAGGGCCCGCCCGGCCGGGTAGTCGTAGGTCAGCCAGAGCCGCCCGGCGAGGAACGCGGTGATGACCAGCTCGCTGACCAGGGCGAGTCCCGCGATGCGTAGCAGCAGGCGCCGTACGTCGCCGATGCCGTACTCGGCGGTCTCGGCCTGCACGAGCAGCCGGTTGCGTAGACCGAGTTGGCGGGCGACCACCAGGATGACCAGGGTGGCGCCGGTGAGGATGCCGAGGCCGCCGACCTGGGTGAGCACGGTGATCATGGCGAGACCGAAGCCGTTCCAGTACGTCGGGGTGTCGATCACGGACATGCCGGTGACCGAGACGGCCGACGTGGCGGTGAACAGCGCGGTGGTGAACGGAGTGAACCGGTGCTGGCCGGTGGCCCAGGGCAGCATCAGCAGGATGGTGCCGAGCGCGATCGCCGCCAGGAAACCGAACGGCACCAGCCGCACGGGGTGACGGAGGTAGCGGCGCACCAGACAATCTTCCGTTCTCGGGCATCTCGGGGTCGATGAATCGCCGATCCCGCAGGGTTCACCCTCCGGTCAGCCGTGGACCAACTGGCGGTCAGCCGCAGCCGGTCTGCTGGGCGTCACCCATCGACGACAGGAGACGGCGTTGCGACGTACCCTTTCCGCCCTCGGCCTGGCCGGCTCGCTGCTCGCCGTGGCCGTGGCCGTGCCCGGCGCGGCGTCCGCCCGCGAGGACGACGCGGAGCGCGCGGACCGGGCCGATCACCGACCCATCGTGATCGCCCACCGCGGCGCCAGCGGTTACCGTCCCGAGCACACCCTGGAGGCGTACCGGCTGGCGATCCGGATGGGCGCCGACTACATCGAGCCGGATCTGGTCTCGACGAGGGACGGCGTGCTGGTCGCCCGGCACGAGAACGAGATCTCTGGTACGACCGACGTGGCGGCCCGTCCGGAGTTCGCCACTCGCCGGGCGACGAAGACCATCGACGGGGTGGCCGTCTCCGGGTGGTTCACCGAGGACTTCACCCTGGCCGAGCTGAAGACGCTGCGGGCCAAGGAGCGGCTGCCCCAGGTGCGGGTGGCGAACACCGCCTTCGACGGGCGATTCGAGGTGCCGACCTTCCAGGAGGTCGTCGACCTGGCCCGGGCGGAGAGCCGCAGGCGGGGCCGGACCATCGGCGTCTACCCGGAGACCAAGCACCCCAGCTACTTCGCCTCGATCGGGCTGCCGTTGGAGGAGCCGCTGGTGGCGGTGCTGCGAAAGAACCGGATGACGCACCGGAACGCGCCCGTCTTCGTGCAGTCCTTCGAGACGGCGAACCTGCGCAAGCTGGACCGGATGGTGGACGTGCCGCTGGTGCAGCTCCTCGACGCGACCGGCCGCCCGTACGACTTCACCGTCACCGGCGACCCGCGCGGCTATCTCGACCTGGCCGCGCCCGCCGGCCTGCGCTGGATCGCCCGGTATGCCGACGGTGTCGGGCTGAACAAGAACCTGATCGTCCCCCGGGACGCCACCGGCAAGCTCCGCGCGCCGACCACCGTGGTCCGCGACGCCCACCGCGAGAAGCTGGTCGTGCACGCCTGGACGTTCCGCGCCGAGAACCAGTTCCTCCCCACCGACTTCCGCGTCGGTGCCGACCCGAACGCCCGAGGCGACATCACCGCCGAGTACGAACTCTTCTACGGCCTGGGCCTGGACGGCGTCTTCGCCGACCAGCCCGACACCGCCGTGGCGGCCCGCGCCGGCCTGCCGAGCCGCTGACGGGTCACCCCCATCCTCGGGTACGCGGGGCGTCCGGTCGGTCCGGACGCCCCGCGTACGTCGACTTCCAGTCTCACTCCTTACCAGGCACGGCCTAGTAGGTGAAGGTCCAGAGGAAGTAGAAGCCGGAGCCGGAGGGGCCGGACGCGCGGTACTCGCAGTAGAACCATTGCCACTGACCGTTCGACAACCCCTGGTTGCCGTAGCTGTGGCAGAACTGAAAGTCGTAGTAGACGCCGCGAAGCGTGCCGCCTGGCGGGTCAGCGGCCGCCGGGGTGCTCGCCCCGACCAGTCCACCCAGTGCGAGTGTCATCGCCGCTACCGCCGTCGCCCATCTGCGTCCGCGCATGAAGCCTCCTCCGGTCGTCGTCCACAGCGCACGGCGACTCTCCGTCGAGTCGGAGCCCAGGACATCGAAAAACCTAAATCAGGCTTGCATGGTTGTGCCTGCTCTGGCTTCCGACAGCGGGCGATGCTGGAGCGATGATCCGCCAGTGCGGCATCCATCGAACGGGCACCTGCCCTGAGAGGGTGGACGGGCGGGACGGGGGCATCGCTGTCCCCCGGCGACGTTGTCTTCCTTCCGCACGGGCGCGGACACGCGATCGCAGACGACCCGGCCACGCCGCTGGCTGACGTCGTCCAAACCCCGGACGGAAACTGGGTGCTGGCCGAGGACACCCCGCCCGGCGCCGGTCCGACCACCCTCATGCTGTGCGGTGCCTACCGGCTCAACCGGGCACGGGCACACCCGCTGCTCACCGGGCTACCCGACGTCGTCCACCTGCCCGCCCGGATCGGTGCACACCCCGCCCTGCGCGCCGCCGTCGACCTGCTCGGCCGGGAACTGGACCAGCCGGGGCCCGGCTCCGACGCGGTGGTGCCGGCGCTACTCGACACACTGCTGATCTACATTCTCCGCGCCTGGCTGGACGACCACGCCGGGCAGGTGGCCACCGGCTCGGCTGCCGCCCTCGCCGACCCGGCCGTCGCCGACGCGCTCCACTCGATCCACCACCATCCGGCCCACCCGTGGACGGTGGAGGAACTCGGCGCACGGGCAGGGCTGACGCGGGCGGCTTTCGCCCGACGGTTCGCCACCCTCGTGGGGCAACCTCCCCTGGCCTACCTGACCTGGTGGCGCATGATCATCGCCAGCCGCCTGCTCAGCACCAGCGACGCCCCGCTGCGCGTGGTCGCCCAGAACGGCGGCTACTCCTCGGAGTTCGCGTTCGCCAAGGCGTTCAAGCGCCAGTTCGGGATATCGCCCGGCAGCTACCGCAGACGTCACGACAACCCTGTGCGCACCCCCGTAACGCCCTGCCAAGCGTCATTCACCGCCGATGAGTGGCAGCTGAGCGACTCGACACGCCGGGGCTGCTGTGACTTCAGCTGCCAACGATCATGGTTTGCCTGATGGCTGGGCCACGTAGGTGCCCCGGCCGGGCTGACCGGTGATCAGATCCCGATCGTGCAGCAGCGACATCGCGCGGTACGCGGTGTTCATGTGGACCTCGTACAGCTCGGCCAGTTCGCGGGTAGACGGGAGTTTGTCTCCCGGTTTGAGTTCACCGCTTCTGATCTTCGCGGCGAGGTCGTTCGCGATCCTTCGGTACGGGGGTTCAGCTGTAGGCATGGGTGACTCCGGTTGGTTCGGCGTCTCCGATCCTGCCCTACCTGCACAAGTAACTGCAACAAGTTGTCGACACCGGGGCGATCAGGGGTCGACCATAGCCAGATACTGGTGTAGTTTCCCCTGTCCGGCTCCGGTTGGTTCGGCAAGCCTCGGGGGCGGACACCACGGTTGGCTGCGGGGCCGTACCGCCGATCAGGGCTGCGGTTCCGGAGCCGGCGGCCCGGCCCGCGTCCCCGATCGGCAGGCCGGGCCGCCTTCCAGCCCACACGTGACCCCGAGAGGTGGCCCATGCGCAACGTGCTCGCCCTGTTCCGCCGCCCCGCACGGCACCGCCCGTCCCATCCGCCGAACGCCGGCTGGTACGGCTGGGCGTCCTGCCGTCCGCTGACCGCCGGGCAGATCCGCGAGCGGCAGTTCCACCAGGTGCGACGCGGGCTCGACCCGGCCGAGGTGTACGCCTTCCTGTACCGGGTCGCCGGGGAGTTGGCCCACGCCCGGCGGGACCTGGCCATGGTCACCGAGGAGAACATCCGGATCAAGCGGGCGCTGCGCAGCTGGCAGTCCCGGTTCGCGCCCGGGGTGCGGCGGTGAGTTCGCAGCGCTTCGTCGTCCACCTGCCCGTGACCGCCGCCGACCTGCCGGCCGCGCTGCGCCTCGGCCGGGCGGTCACCCGGGCGCTCGGGTTCCTGCCCGAGGTGGACGGCGGCGGAACGACCATCTCCACCGAGGACGCGCAGAGCGCACGACACTGGGTTTTCTGCGACCAGCTACTCGACGGCGGTCGGCGCTGCCCCCAACCGGCCGACCACGACGGAGACTGTGCCGACCCGACCGTTGCTCCGCACCAGATGCGGCGTGTTGCGGCTTCCCCGGCTGCGGATACCGCCACACGCCGCAAACGGCGGGTCGGCGGGTCGGCGGGAGATCCCGCCGAGCCTGGTAGAAATGCCGGATGAGCCAGGACCGGTCGGCGATACGGGAGCGGGCCGAGGCGGTGCTGCGCCGGCTGGCCGGCGAGCACGCCCGGCTGCGGGAGGACCAGTGGCGGGCGATCGAGGCCCTGGTGGTGGACCGGCGTCGGGTGCTCTGTGTGCAGCGCACCGGCTGGGGCAAGTCCGCGGTGTACTTCGTGGCCACCGCGCTGCTGCGGGAGCGCCCCGACGCGGCGGGCCCGACGGTGATCGTCTCCCCGCTGCTGGCGCTGAT
This sequence comes from Micromonospora sp. KC606, assembly GCF_004348675.1. GTDB lineage: Bacteria > Actinomycetota > Actinomycetes > Mycobacteriales > Micromonosporaceae > Micromonospora. The sequence goes on from NZ_SMKN01000056.1 coordinate 22,666, forward strand.
GCGTAACCAGGTGGAATCCGCAGCCCGCGCCGGCATCCGGGCCCGCACGATCAACTCCGCCAACCTGGAGGAGTGGGACGAGATCACCGCCGAGATCCACGCCGGGGCGGTGGACGTCCTGCTGATCAGCCCGGAACGGCTCAACAACCCGGACTTCCGGGACACTGTGCTGCCGAAGCTGGCCGCCACCACCGGCCTGCTGGTGGTGGACGAGGCGCACTGCGTCTCCGACTGGGGGCACGACTTCCGGCCGGACTACCGCCGGCTGCGGACCTTCCTCGCCGAGCTGCCCGGGCGTACCCCGGTGCTGGCCACCACGGCCACCGCCAACGCCCGGGTGACGGCCGACGTGGCCGAGCAACTGGGTGACGCGTTGGTGCTGCGCGGCACGCTGGACCGGGAGTCGCTGCGACTGGCCGTACTCGACCTGCCGAGCCCGGCCCACCGGCTGGCCTGGCTCGCCGACCACCTGGACCAGCTCCCCGGCTCGGGGATCATCTACACGCTGACCGTCGCGGCGGCGGGCGAGGCCGCGGAGTTCCTCCGCACGCGCGGCTGGTCGGTCGCCTCCTACACGGGCCAGGCCGAGGACGCCGACCGGCGCGCCGCCGAGCAGGACCTGCTCGACAACAAGATCAAGGCGTTGGTCGCCACCTCCGCGCTCGGCATGGGCTTTGACAAGCCGGACCTCGGCTTTGTGGTGCACCTCGGCGCGCCGCCCTCGCCGATCGCGTACTACCAGCAGGTCGGCCGGGCCGGCCGGGCTGTCGAGCACGCCGAGGTGCTGCTGCTGCCCGGCGTCGAGGACGCGGCCATCTGGCGGTACTTCGCCTCGCTCGCGTTCCCGCCGGAGGAGCAGGTCCGGGCGGTGCTCGCCGCCCTGCCCACCGACCGGCCGCTCTCCACCCAGGCCCTGGAGCCGGTCGTGGACCTGCGCCGGGCCCGCCTCGAACTGATGCTCAAGGTGCTCGACGTGGACGGGGCGGTGCGCCGGGTGCGCGGCGGCTGGCTCGCCACCGGCGAGCCCTGGGTCTACGACGAGGCCCGGCTGCGCCGCGTCGCCCAGGCACGCACCGCCGAGCAGCAGGCCATGCGGGAGTACGCGACGACGCCTGGCTGCCGGCTGCGTTACCTGCGCGAGTGCCTCGACGACAACGGGGCGGCCGACTGCGGTCGCTGCGACCGCTGCGCCGGGCCGCTGTTCAGCGTCGCCGTCTCCGACGCCGCACTGACCGCCGCGCAGACCTTTCTCGGCCGGCCCGGCGTGGCGATCGCGCCGAAGAAGCTCTGGCCGACCGGCCTCGACGCGGTGGGCGTACCCCTGAAAGGGCGGATTCCCCCCGCCGAGCAGGCGTTGTCCGGGCGGGCCGTGGGACGGTTGTCCGACCTCGGCTGGGGCGGGCGGCTGCGCGGACTGGTCGCGCCGGAGGCCGCCGACGCGCCGGTCCCGGACGACGTGGCCGCGGCCGTGGTCGACGTGCTGAAGGCGTGGGCAAACGGCGACGACCCGTGGCCGCGGCGCCCGGTCGGGGTGGTCGCCGTGGACTCCCGCACCCGCCCGGCGCTGGTCGGCTCGCTCGCCGAGCGGATCGCCGCCGTCGGCCGGCTGCCGCTGCTCGGCCACGTCGTCCGCACCGGCCCGACCGGCGCCGGCGGACCGCGCGGCAACAGCGCCCAGCGGGTACGCGCGCTGCACGACGCCTTCACCGTGCCGGACGAGTTGGCCGAAGCGCTCGCCGGGCTGGACGGCCCGGTGCTGCTCATCGACGATCTGGTCGACTCCGGCTGGACGATGGCCATGGTGGCCCGGCTGTTGCGCCGCGCCGGCGCCCCGGACGTGCTCCCGCTGGCCCTGGCCGTGGCGGGCTGACCGCCCGCCGCCCGCGGACGGCCCGTCCCGTTGCCGGTGGGAGCGGGAAAGTTCCCGGTCGGGGCGGATTGCGAGGGGCGCCACGTGGAGCACCGTGCGGCCGGGCGGCAGCGGGGTCGGCGGTACCGTGGGCGCATGGCCGAGCAGCGATCCGTCACGGCGGTCGACTCCGACGGAGGGGCCTCTGACGCCCACCCCGCCGGAGCGGACGGTGACGCCTTCCCGTTCGGGGCGGTTGTCGGCGGGCCGGACCGGAGCACCCTGCGGCTCGCGCTGACCGTGGGCGGGCTGGTCCTCGCTGTCCTGCTCGGCTTCGGCCTCGGCCGGGCCAATCCGAAGCCCATGACGCCGTCCGGCCCGGGTGTTGCGGTGACGGCCACCGGCGAGCACACCCACGCCCCCGGCACCGGCGCGCACGACCACAGCGGCGGCGGGGAGGGCGCGACAACGGCCGGGGGGCTCTCCGTGACCGCGTCCGGCTACACGCTCACCCCGGTGGCGACGGAGTTCGTCGCCGGCCGTGCCGCGGAGTTCCGCTTCCAGATCCGCGACGACCAGCGGCGCGCGGTGACCCGCTTCGCCGTCGTCCACGACAAGCCGATGCATCTGATCGTGGTGCGCCGGGACTTCACCGGATACCAGCACCTGCACCCCGCCATGGCCGCCGACGGCACCTGGGCGGTGCAACTGACGCTGGCCCGGCCCGGCGTCTGGCGGGCGTACGCCGACTTCACCGTGGTCGCCGATGACGGCCGGCAGACGCCGGCCACCCTCGGGGTGGACCTGGTCGTGCCCGGCGCTTACGATCCCCGGCCGCTGCCGGCCCCGGCCACCACCGCGACCGTCGACCGGTTCACCGTCGGCTACCAGGGCATGCCGGAGGGGGGCACGGCCGTCCCGCTGCGCTTCCAGGCCCGCGACGGCACCGCACCGGTCGCGCTGGAGCGCTATCTCGGCGCGTACGGCCACCTCGTCGCGTTGCGTGAGGGCGACCTCGGCTACCTGCACGTCCACCCGGAGCCGGCACCGTCCGGGGACACGATCACCTTCTGGTTGACCGCGCCGGGGCCGGGTCGGTACCGGATGTACCTCGACTTCCAGGTGGCCGGTGAGGTGCGTACCGCCGAGTTCACCGTCACGGTCGCCTGAGGGCGGCGCGTCAGCCGGCCCGGCGGACCGGGCGGCGGGCCAGATAGCGGAGCAGGTCGCGGATGTGGTGTTTCTCCTCGGCCGGAACCGTCGGGTCGGCGAGCCGTTCGAGGATGACCCGGACGTCCGCCTCCACCGGGCCGTCGTCGACACGGCGTCTTGGGGCGGGACCGGCGTCCGGCAGGCCGAGCGCCCGGAACGCCGCCGCGACGGGCAGGTCGAGGGCGGCGCAGAAGCCCCGGACCTTGGCCAGTTCGGGGTAGTCCTGCCAGTCCCCGGCCAGCCAACGGAACACGGTGGAACGACCGACCCCGGTGTGCGCCGCGAGGTCGCTCACCGTCCAACCCCGCTCGTCGCGGGCCTCGTCGATGGCGCGGCGAACGAAACGCGCGAAGGCCATCTGGGGTGAAACCTCTACGGAGCCCATTCCTGCCGGGTGGTCCCTTTCTCGAACCGCGACACGGTGTCGGTGCGCTCCCTCAGGGTAGTACGACGTCGCGTCGGAGCAATTGCCCGATCGACCCCTGTGTTTTCCTCAGCCGGCCGGTGCGGCGTCGGCGAGCAGCGTCTCCAACCGGGGCGTGACCTGCCACTGGCCGACCAGTTCCCGGTACTCGGCCCGCTGCTGGCCGGTGGGCGTGCCACCGGTGCGACGGGCCCGGACCAGCAGGTTCCGTGGGGTGTGCCGGGAGTCGACGAACTCCACCACCTCGGCGCGGTAGCCGTGCAGCCGGAGCAGCCCGGCGCGCAGCGCGTCGGTCAGCACGTCGGCGAAGCGCTCCCGCAGGATGCCCTGCCGGGTCAGCAGCTCGTACGGGGCCGGGGCTGGCCGGGTGCGCAGCTGCGCGGCGATGTCGTGGTGGCAGCACGGCGCGGCCAGTACCCAACGGGCGTGCCACCGCACCGCCCGGGCCAGCGCCTCGTCGGTGGCGGTGTCGCAGGCGTGCAGCGCCAGCACCAGATCGGGGGCGGGCTCGACCAGCGCGTCGGCGATGGTGCCGGCGACGAATGAGACGCGGCCGGCCCAGCCGAGCCGCCCGGCCAGCTCGGTGTTTCGCCGCCGCTGGTCCTCCCGCACGTCCACCCCGACCAGCTCGACGTCGAGGTTACGCTGAGTCAGGTAGCGGTACGCCGCGAAGGTCAGGTACGCGTTGCCGCAGCCCAGGTCCACCACCCGCAGCGGGCTGCTCAGGTCGTCGGGCAGCGTGGCGGCGAGCGCGCGCAGGAAGGCGTCCACCTGACGCCGCTTGGCGGCCGAGCCGCCGATCTCGGCGAAGATCGGGTCACCCGGGTCGAGCAGGTAGTCCTTGGCCCGGTCGTGCCCGGCCGGCTCGTTCGCGGCCCGGTTCGCCGCGGCCCGGTGCACCTGCGCCTCGCCCGACTTCGTCACCCTCAGTTGGAGCGTCGCGTCGGCGGTCTCCACGTGCCAGTTGCCGAACGGCTCGGCCAGCAGCGCGTCGACCGCCGCGCCGGCCTCCGCGCCCGGGGCGACGTTGCGGGTGTACGGCCGGCTGCCGTCGGACGTGGAGATCTGCAACCGGGGTCCGGCTTTGAGAACGACCGGGCGCAGTTCGGCGCGGACCATCGAGGGGCGCTGCCCACGGCGACGGCCGGCGGCGACGGCGCGGGTCAGCGTGGGGTCGAGCAGCAACGCCCGGACCTGGGTCAGGGCGACGTCCAACGGTTCCGGCATCGCTCCATCATCCTTCCTCCACCACGCCGCCCCGCAGCCCCACCC
>NZ_SMKN01000057.1 GCF_004348675.1 Micromonospora sp. KC606
GAGTTTCTGGGCCGCAACGACGATCAGGTGAAGATCCGCGGTTTCCGGATAGAGCCGGGCGAGATCGAGGCGCAGCTGACGGCGCACGCGGACGTGCGCGAGGCGCTGGTCGTGGCGCGCGAGGACACACCAGGCGACAAACGCCTCGTCGCCTACGTGGTGACGAACAACGAGGTTGTCGGCCTTGCGACGGAGTTGCGTTCGTTTTTGTTGTCGCGTTTGCCGGAGCATATGGTTCCGGCGGCGTTTGTGGTGCTTGACGCGTTGCCGCTGACGCCGAACGGGAAGGTGGACCGTCGGGCGTTGCCGGCGCCTGCGGATGAGGCGTATGCGCGTGGTGTCAGCGAGGCGCCGGTGGGTGAGGTCGAGTCGTTGCTGGCCGGCTTGTGGAGCGAGTTGCTGGGCGTCGAGCGGATCGGGCGACGTGACAGTTTCTTCACCCTCGGCGGGCACTCGCTCCTCGCCGTCCGGCTCGTCAGCAAAATTCAAGTGGAGCTTGGCAAAGTCATCACGCTCCAAGATGTACTGGTGCAGCCGACCATTGAAGGCATAGCTTCGTTGGTCCAAGCGAAACAGACCAAGTCGACTGCGGTGCGGGGCGTCGTTGAGCTGAACTCAGCAGGCTCTCAGCGGCCATTGTTCATCATCCATCCAGCATCGGGGGAGGTCGGTTCCTATCCAGCGTTCGCCGTGGCGATCGGCCGGGATACACCTGTCTTCGGGTTGGAAGCAGCTGGCTTACACGAAGATTCGATTGTCCAGGATTCGGTAGAAGACATTGCTGAAGAATACTTAAGGCGCATTCGCAAGGTGCAACCCGTAGGTCCCTATCGCCTAGCTGCCTGGTCACTCGGAGGTGTCATCGCATATGAGATGGCACGGCAACTCAGTATCGCAAACGAGAACGTTGAGTTTCTGGGTTTGATTGATTCTGCCAACAATCATGCGTTGGGCCATACGGCTCCGCGGTACACAAGCGACGTCGATGACTTGTTGCTGCGCTTGCCAGAACTTATTCCGGCATTTGAGATCGGCCGCCTGCAGGGGTGGGGACAGGCACAGCGCACGGTGAACGATTTGCTCGATGCATGCCAACAGGCTGGATATTTCGACGACGGTCTGACCGCTCAGGATGTGTTGAGGCGAACGAAAGCGTGGCGGACTCTTGTCTCTGCCGCTGAACGATACGTGCCGTTGCCCAGCGGACTGACCATCCATCTCTTCCTCGCCAAGGCACCTCGCGACAGAGAGATCGTCAACAGTTGGCGACATGTTGTAGACGACCGCCTGATCGTCGAAAATATGGAAGGCGATCATCTGTCGATGATGGAAGTTCCTTTCTGCAATCTCTTGGGCGCGTCAATTGCTCGGGCCTTGACACTGAATGGTGCGAGGCCTGTCGCCACTACCCATGCAGGCTCTAAAGGAACAATAGCGTTCATCCTGTTCCCGGAGACGAGTGCGTTCAATGCAAGTTACAACCTCGCGCGTGAGCTGAAGAGATCCGGCTATCGCGTCATCTACCATGGGCCCTCCAAGTACAGGTCACGCGTCGCGGACCAGGGCTTTGAATATCGTTCCCTCGATATGCTGCTGCCGCAAGTAGAGGGGACACGTAAGCGCGGACTCCGTGCGGCCGTGGACTACTGGCGCGCTGCGCGGCTGACGATGTTGCATCGACTGATTCAGATGCAGGCCTCCGACGTCCGCTGTGAGACGGCCTTGATTGCTGACCAAGTTGATCTCGTGATCTCGGATCCGTCGGCAAGAATCGGTGTGCTGCCGGCATTGAAACTCAGCATTCCGATGATCGCGCTCAACTCAACGCTGGCAACACACCGGGCAACAGACATCCCGCCGGTGTTCAGCTCACTGGCCCCGCCAGATATTCACACCCTTGCATCGAGAGTTCGTAATTCTTATGCATGGAGTCGATGCCTGTTTGCAGCTTGGCGGAAGCAGGCGGCAGAGACCGGCTTCCAAATCATCCTGGGACTCGGAAAGAACTCATTCTGGGCTGAAGTGCGCAGAGAGGGCGGAAAAATCTCTTGGAACGAGTACGGGCCTCGCGTCGCCCTTCCTGAACTCGTCACTTCGCCAAGGGGCTTCGACTTCCGTCATATAGATGTCGACACGTCGCGGACATATCTCGGCAGCAGTGTAGATTTGCGGCGGGCTGACGGTGACTTCAGTTGGGATGGATTCAGCGCTGAGAAGAAGACGATATACTGCTCGTTAGGAACATACAGCCATGAATACCGCCACGCCAGGCGACTCTTCGCGGCTGTCATCGATGCAGTGCGGGATCGGGATGATGTTCAGGCGATCATTCAGATCGGTTCGGCAGCCGAGATCTCTGACTTCGGGGAACTGCCGATGCACGTCCGTGTGGTGAAGTTCGCGCCGCAACTGGAGATACTCAGAAAGGCCGATGTGTTGATCACGCAAGCGGGCCATAGCTCTGTTATGGAAGCGTCGTACTTCGGCGTTCCCATGCTGGCATTCCCCTGTTGGTACGATCAGTTCGGTAATGCTGCCCGTGTTGCGTATCACGGCACGGGCATCGTCGGGGACATTGCGCGCATCAACGGAATGAAGATTGCTGACATGCTCGAGACGCTTGACCGTGGTGAGTTCAGGGCTGCGGCGTCGAGGATGCGGGCGATCTTCCGATCTGAGATGAAGCCGGCGGCGGGAGTAGAGGTCGTTGAGCAGACGATGAGGTCCACTTCCTCTCGACACCATGATTTTCACTGCCTGACAGTCACGACTCATAGCAAGTCTCGGCCCAAGTCGGCATGGGGCAGAGCCGGCACTGCTCGGGTCAGCCTTGTGCGACGCGCTGCGTCTGGGGATACCACAACAGGTGAAGGTGTTGAGAAGGACAGTGCGGATGTGGATCTCGGTCGTCAGCATGACGGACTTCGACGAGGTCGACGGTGATAGCACCTTCGGCCTCCTGCGCAGCAGACTGTCCACATGACCGGAGACGCCAAGCCCATCGTGTCGATTGTCCTGCCCGCTCGCGGGCAGGCATTCACACTTGCACGGACATTGCAGTCGTTGGCGCGGCAGACCGTCGACCTCGATGCCGTCGACGTGATCGTGGTCGACGACGGCACCTTGGACGACTCCGTCGCCGACGTCGTCAAACATGCCCCGGATGAGCTGCGTGCCAGGATCGTTCGGCACGACGTCAACCGTGGGCGTGCCGCTGCGCGCAACACCGGGCTCGCCGCGGCCCGGGGAGACATCGTGATTTTCCTCGATGCGGACTCGTGGGCAGTGCCGCATCTCGTACGGCGGCACCTCGACTTTCACTACGCCACCCCGTCGCCGTCGTTCCTGATCGGCGGTCGGCAGGAGCCGACGCTGGACTCGCTGACCGCGTTACGTCCGGGCGAGAGTCAACCGCCCGAACGTGCGCTGGAGCGCGATGTCCGCGCCGACTTCGGGGTCAGTGACCCGTCGAACGTTCGCATCGCGCCGTGGCTGTACGCGTACACGCACAACATCTCCCTGCCACGAGTTGCGGCGACGGAGGTCGGCGGCTTCGACGAGGACCTCACGGGCTGGGGGTGGGAGGACGTCGAGTTCGCCTACCGCGTTTACCGACAGTGGGGTTCGGACGGCAGCCGGTTCAGTTACGACCCCTATGCGGGCTGCTACCACCTGATGCACCTTCGCAACGTCGATGAGATGTCAACCCACGCGATCAAGGGCTTCAGGCACCTCAAGCGAAAGCACCTCCACTGGGAAATCGAACGCTTGGGCACGGCAGAGGGCCACTACCTCGCCGGCCTGCACGAATATCCCCGCCACCTCAGTGGGTTCACCCGCCACCATGCACCCGGCGCCCTCGAGGGCCTCGCGCAGGCGCAGGGGAACGGCCGTCTTTTGTGGATCGGAAACGGCGTTGTCGGGATGACCTCGCACCGCCCTGACGACGTGACGTGCGACCACGCCAGCCCCCCGTCACGGGAAAACTTGCATCTGCTCGGCGTGGACACGCCATGGGCCGACGGGGAATTTGCGGCTGTGATCAGCATCGACGTGTGGCGGATGCTTGCTTCTGGCGACCTGTGCAGGCACGTGCAGGAGTCGCTGCGCGTTGCCGGAGCGCTCGTGATGGTGTGCACCGACGATGCAAGAACGAGTGCCGACCCGGCCTACCTCATCGCGATGGCGCGGGACTTTGGGCTGGCGACGAGCCGGTCGCCGTTCGGTGACCATGGATATTCGGTCAGCATCCGCCACGCTGAGACCGGACCTGCGTCGTGAGCACAGCTTCGCCACGCGAGTCCGGCGCCTCGACCGTTGACGCACACGTTGCCACCCCCCTTCGCCACCGCGGCGCGCGGCCGGTTGCTCGAGCGGGCCCGTCGAGCAACGTGGCGTCCACTCTGCGAACGTCCCGCGATCGCAGCGGATGTCACCGCCGGGGTCGGGCTCGTCGTGGACGGTGATGCCGTAGTCGGTGGCCGGGCCGGCCAGCCCCGAGTCCCAGCCAGAGGTGCTCCGCCTCGACCGGCGCATCGCCGAGGCAACAGCAACGCTGTCCGCCGCGGTCGCAGCCTCCGGCACCACCCTGACCGATCTACACGGCATCGGCGACGTCACCGCCGCGAAGATCCTGGTCCGCGCCGAAGCCGTCAACAGGTTCCGGTCGCAGGCCGCATTCGCCTCGTACTGCGGTGTCGCGCCGATAGAAGTCTCCTCCGATGACATCCAACGACACCGCCTCTCGCGCGCCGGCGACCGACAGCTGAACGACGCCCTGCACGTCATGGCCATGGCCCAGATCAAACGAGCAACCCCCGGCCGGAACTACTACCAGCACAAACAAGCCGCAGGCAAAACCCATAAGGAAGCCATGCGCTGCCTGAAGCGACGCCTGTCCGACGTCGTCTACCGCACCATGATCAAAGATACGGAGACCTCTCTGCTGCCGGCAGGTTGACAAGAGAGGTGCCGTTAGCGAGACAGCCCCTAACGGCAGCTACTTACAAGCGATCGAGGCCGCTATTGCGGGGAACCTTGTGCTCACCTTCTACCGGGTTCTCCATGGATCTTCGCACTACCAGGTTTTCCGGGACCCCCTCCTGCCGCTAGACCTCGACCGAAAGTTCACTGGCTACTGTCTGCCTTGCTCCAGGCCCTGCTGCCGTGGCTCATCAAGTTCTACGGCGACCTGCCAGCAGCAGTCCGACGCCGCAATTCACGGCGGGGCCGCCGGTCGGACGATCGAAGCGACACTGCCACCGGTCACCGGAAGCGGCGGCGCCGATGGCCCGGACTGCCCGTCGGGGACGGCAGTGCCATCGCCGCGGTCCTCGGTGCTTCTGCTCGGCTGAGGCGGAGCATCCCCGCCACGCGGCGGACTCGTTGACGGACGCGGGGTCTTCGAGGTTGGCGTCGGCGCGGGAGGGAAGTCAGGCGGTGGCGTGCTCGGCTCCGACCCCGACGGTGAGGACGGGGGATCGGGGGTGGTGTTGTGGAGTCCAGTGCAGGCGGAGGGCCGGTCGGATCGGAAGCGCCGGTGACCGTTGGCTTCCGTGCGGGCGGCTTTGTTTCGACCTCGATGCGCCACGGCTTGGGGATAAACGCTGCGACAGTCGAACCAGCCAGGCGTTGCCCTACGCGCGATGGGAGTGGACTCACGAACTATTCCTTGCCGTTGTGGTTGCGCCTCTACAGCAGACGGGCCTGTTCGTGCCGCCTCGCCCGATGGTGAAATGGGGCGCTCGCCTTCACGCCCGCTGCACTAACGACCTCGTGCACGGTTGACAGTAGAAGGAGCAGCACCGTCTCATCGAACGGGAGTGTGTCGATTTCCGTGTTTGGGTCTGTGGTGTGATCGAGGTTGTCAGATGGCGATCCGGTCGCTGTAGGCGAGGATCAGGGCGTTGAGGGCCTTGGCCCAACCGTAGACCCGGCCGGTGGTGCTGCCGCCGCCTCGGCGTTTCTGTTGGACGGCGAGGTAGAGGACCTTCATCGCGGCCTGCTCGGTGGGGAAGTGCCCGCGTCGTCGGGCGGCTTGCCGGAACCGGGCGTTCAGGGACTCGATGATGTTGGTGGTGTAGAGAACCTTGCGGACCTCGTGGTCGGTGTCCAGGAACGGCACGAACTGCGGCCAGGAGGTCCGCCACAGTTTGATGACGGCCGGGTACTGGTCGCCGAACTCGGCGGCGAACGCCTCAAAGCGGGCCTCGGCAGCCGCGATGGTGGGGGCGGTGTAGATGTCCCGCAGGGCGGGGGTGATCTTCTGCCAGTCCTTGCGGTTGGTGTAACGCAGGCTGACCCTCACCAAGTGGACGACGCACTGCTGGTGTACCGCCTGCGGCCAGACCTGTTCGATGGCGTCGGTGATGCCCTTCAATCCGTCGCAGTCAGGCCATGAACACGTCCTCGACACCGCGGTTACGTAGTTCCGTGAGGTAGCCGGCCCACTGCTTGGCGCCTTCCCCGCCGGTGCCGGCCCACATCCCGGGCACGTCGCGTTCCCCGTCCAGGCTGATGCCGACCACGACGTAGACGGGCCGGTTCGCGACCTGCCCCTGGCGGATCTTCATCACCAGGGCGTCGATGAAGAAGCCGACGGGGTTGCTCGCCGAGTGGCTGTGGGAGTCCCTCGCCAAGCTGTACCGGGCCGGTGATGACGGATGACGATGGGCTTGCAACCGCGGGGTACGCCGCTGCAGGAACGCACACCCTCGTGGAAGGGCCTGCAAAAGCTCCGCGATGACCAACGCGACGGCACCTACATCGAGGAGTTCCAGCCGGGCGGGAGCCGGGACTGGTGGGTTCGGATTACCTGGGCGGGCCGGCGGCAATACGAGCTGCACCACGCCTGCCACCAGCAGCTGTACCCCGACGTCAAGGCGATCGACCCGGCACCAATCGACGGCGCGCACACCGGCTGGCGCCCAGGTGCATCTGCTCGCCGTCGTGGATCACCGCGACGGGATCGTTTTCGCCCAGACCGACGTCGATGGGAAGACGAACGAGAATCACCAGGTTCGTGCCCACGCTGGACCTGGACGGGGCGATCATCACGGCAGACGCGCTGCATACCCAACGCGACCACGCCCGCTGGCTGATCGAGAACAAGAAGGCCGGCTACGTCTTCGTCGTCAAGCGCAACCAGCGGCGTCTGTATCGACAGGTAAAGACCCTTCCATGGGCGAAGATCCCAGTCCTGGACGTCACCCACGACCGAGGCCACGACCGCCGTGACATCCGCCGGTTGCAGACCATCACTTGCCTCGGCCCCCGATCCTTGGACCTTCCGCCACGTCAGCCAGGCCCTACGGATCCGGCGCCGCCGCTACAACCCGGCCAACGGCCGCTGGTCCATCGCCACCGTCTACGCGATCAACAACCTGACCGCCGACCAAGCCGGACCCGCTGAGCTGACCGACTGGCCACGCAGTCACTGGTCGATCGAAGTCCTGCACACATCCGCGACACCACCTACCGCGAGGACGCCAGCGCCTCCGCGGATCCCGCGCCCTGGCCACCTGCGCAACACCGCGATCAGCCTGCTCCGCCTGGCCGGCATCACATCCATCGCACCGGCGGACATGTCGGCCGTTTTTCTCAGGTTCGCATTGAGCAAACACACCTTTTGCGCACAGCAGCACCGTGATAGCCTCCGATTAGGAGGGTCTACTTACGGCTCAGTCTGAGACCGAGGTCGACCGGCTTGAGGCGACTCCATTCTGGACACGGTCTACCCGACCGGACCATCCATTCTCACGCGCAGGCGCCGTCATGCGGCTGGCGCTTGGCGTCCCCTCCATGGCAGCGGAGTCGACCCATGATCTACCTGAGCACCGCCCCCGACGACTGCGCGTTCAGTGGTTTGCTCGCCGCCCAGACCGGCGAGTTGCTGATGCGACTGCGTGACGAGATGGGCTTCGCCGACCCGAAGGCGCTGCGTGCCAGCGGAGACCGGCAGGCACACGAGTTCCTCCTCACCGAGCTGGCCCGCTGGCGGCCCGGCGACGCCGTCCTGAGTGAGGAGGGCGAGCACCGGGGCGACGACCGGGCCACCGCCGACCGGGTGTGGATCGTCGACCCACTCGACGGTACCCGGGAGTACGCGGAAGCCGGCCGGACCGACTGGGCGGTACACGTCGCACTCTGGGAACACGGCGTCCTCACCGCCGGAGCCGTCGCTCTGCCGGCCCTCGGTGAGGTGCTGACCTCACGGCAGCGACCCGCGCCGCCCATCGGCCGGGATCCGGTCCGCATCGTCGTCAGCCGCACCCGGCCACCCTCGTTCCTCGGCGACGTGGCCGCCGCGGTCGGCGGCGAGCTCGTACCGATGGGGTCGGCGGGCGCGAAGGTCGCCGCCGTGGTCCGCGGCGCGGCTGACGCCTACATTCACGCGGGAGGGCAGCACGAGTGGGACTCGGCGGCACCGGTCGCAGTCGCCGCGGCGGCAGGGCTGCACGCGTCGCGGGTCGACGGCTCGCCCCTGGTCTACAACCAACCTGATCCGAAGATGCCCGACCTGCTGGTGTGCCGCGCGGACCTCAGCGAGCGGCTGCTCGCCGCGATCGCATCCGCCACCGCCGGCGCTGCGGAGCCCGGGCAGCAGGCACCGAAGGAGCCGATCCGATGAGTGAGAAATCGATCAAGGACATCGTCGTGTTGGGCGAGTCGGAGGGCGTCGAGCGACCCATGACCATAAGCCCACCAAAAGCGATCGGCGGCAGTCTGTCCGTCATGGATACTCTGCATTTCGTCAGCCGCGATTCGGCGTTCGTCGCCGGCATCTGGGAGAGCACGCCCGGAAGGTTCCACGCGTTCTACGAGGAAGACGAGTTCTACTACATGCTGCACGGCAAGGTGACCATCTCCGACGAGGACGGCAACGCCCGCACGTTCCACCCCGGCGACTGCATCGTCGTCCCGGCGGGATTCGTCGGCACGTGGGAGGTGCTGGAGCCAACGAAAAAGTTCTACGCCCATCACCGCCCCGCCTTGTGCGAGTAGGCGGCGGCGAGCAGCTCCATGTACCCGTCGAACCAGCGGCGCACCGTCGACGAATGGTACAGGTCCCGCGGGTACTCCACCTCACCGAGGTCGCCGTGTTCTCGACCGCCGCCAACATCCCGGCAGCCGTCTGCTGGACGGGCACGCCGAACCCCGCTGCGGCCGCGACGGGAGGGCGGTGGCGGCGACTGTGACGGTGTTCTCGTGAGCCGGGTGGCAGGGAGCCGCCCGCGCGTTTCCCGGTGGACGGCGTCGCACTCGTCGACCACCACCCGGAACGCGAGCCGTTCGTAACGGTCGTGCCCTCGACGCACGCCGCGGTCCAACCGCGCCCTCGGCGTACGCGCCGAGGGCGGCGCGAGGTAGCTGGAGTGCCGGCCAGTCGGCTCCACGCGGCCGAGGCTACGCACAACCTCAAATATTCATTACAGACGGTTGCGCATCGTAGTTCTTACGTGGTTCTACCGATGCTAGCCGCGGACGTCCGCCGGGATACTCGGCGCAAAAGCCTCATCGGGACCAGCACTTTTGAATTTGCTGCGGAAAGGACCTTCACATGGGCGCCACCGATTCTGATTCGCGTCCGTTGCTGTTGCTCGTCAGCAGCGGAGGGCGAATCTACCGGGAGTACACCCTCCGATCCGTGAGCACGCGGTACGCGCTGTGGCTGTTAGCGCCGGACCTGCCGACCTGGCAGTCGAAGTACCTCGTCGGCTCCACCAAGGTCGACACGCGGGACAGCAACGCCCTCATCGAGGCCGCCCGCGAGGTGTCGTCCACGTACGCGCCGGTGCGCGGCGTGTTCTGCTACGACGAGTCCCGGATCCTGCCCGCCGCCGTAGCGGCCGAGGCGCTGGGGCTGCCCGGCCACCCCGCCGCAGCCATCGAGGCGTGCCGCGACAAGCATGCCGGCCGGGTTCTGATGGCCAAGGCGGGCGTGGACCAGCCGGTCTCGATTGCGGTCGCCTCCCTCGAGGAGGCCCGGAAAGCCGCGGCGCAGGTCGGCTACCCGCTGGTGATCAAGCCACGGGCGCTGTCCGCCAGCATCGGGGTCAGCCTGGTGCGGGACCCCGCGGAACTCGACGCCGCATACCGGAAGAGCCGCAGCGCCTTCGTCAGCGAGCTGCCCCCGTGCCCACAGCCGAACGTGCTGGTCGAGGAGTTCGTGACCGGCACCCCGATCAGCGTCGACGCCGCCTGCCACAACGGGGTGGTGACGCCACTCGTCCTGGCCCACAACGAGACCGGCTACCCGCCGTACTTCGAGGAGTTGGCGCACATCGTACGCGCGGACGACCCGCTGCTCACCGATCCGCGTGTGCTCGAGACACTGCAGGACTCGCACGCCGCTCTGGGCCTGACGGAGGGGATCACCCACACCGAACTGCGGGTCTCCGAGCGGGGCGCGCTGGTCATTGAGGTGAACGCCCGAATCGGTGGCGACCTCATCCCGTACGGCGGGCTGCTCGCCCGGCAGGTCGACGTGGGTCTGATCGCCGCGGACCTGGCGGTCGGCGTGGAGCCGGACCTGTCCGCACAAGGCCAGAACACGGCCGCCATCCGCTTCTTGTATCCGCCGTACGACATGGAGGTCACGTCGATCAAGGTCGACCGGTCGCAGGTGCCGGACGGCGTGACGATGCTCGAGACGATGGTCTCGCCGGGGCAGAAGCTCCTCCTGCCGCCGAACGACAACGTCAACTGCCGCACGGCGGTCGTCGTCGCCGTGGGCGAGGACGAGGCGAACGCGCTCGAGCGGCTCTGTAGGGCCAGCGCGGCGGTCGTGGTCGAGGGCGTCCCACTCGGGTCGGATCGGCCGGAGTGAGCACGGCAGAGGTTCGCGACGATCCGGTCGGCATCCTCGCCACGCTCCGCCAGTTGCCGCCGGCGATCTGGGCGTTGCTGGCCGGCACGGTGGTCAACCGGCTCGGCGCCTTCCTGCAGATCTTCCTGGTCCTGTACCTCGTCGAGCGGGGCTTCTCGGCAGCGCGGGCGGGCCTGGTGCTGGGCGTGCTCGGCGCCGGGTTCATCGTCGGCACGCTGGTCGGCGGCTGGGTCACCGATAGGCTCGGATCACGGCGGACCATCGCGCTGTCGATGTCCGGCGGTGCGGTGCTGACCGTGACGGTGCTCTACCTGGACGCGTACCCGGCGATCGCCACCACCGTGTTTCTGATCGGTGCGGTGAGCCAGGGATACCGCCCGGCTGCGGCAAGCATGCTCAGCAGCCTGACGCCGCCGGCCCGGCAGGCGATGGTCTTCGCGATCTACCGCCTGGCGTTCAGCCTCGGAACGACGGCGGGGCCGCTACTCGGCGCGCTGCTGGTGCAGGTTTCGTTCAAACTCATCTTCTGGATCGAGGCGCTCGCCGCCGCGGCGTTCGCCGTGATCGCGCTGCTCACTCTCCCCAACGACACGTCCCGCACCAAGGCGGCCGACGACCGGGACGGCACCGGCGCCGACCCGCCGGTCGGACCTGTCCGGGGGTACCTGATGGTGCTGTCCGACCGGAGGTTCGCGCTGTTCCTCGGCGCGCTGCTACTCAACACGCTCGTGTACTTCCTGTACCTGTCCGCACTTCCGCTGTCCGTGCAACGCGCCGGCCACCCGGCCACCGTGTACGGCCTGCTGGTCACGCTGAACGCCGCGGTCGTCGTCGCGGTCGAGGTCGTGGTCACCAAGTACACCCAGCGGTGGCCGGCACGGGTCGCGGTGGTCGCCGGCATGGCGCTCATGGCGGCCGGGATGAGCATGTACGGGTTGCCGCTGGGGATCGCCGGCCTTGTCGTGGCGACGGTCATCTGGTCGCTAGGCGAGACCGTCGGCGGCCCGACGATTTACAGCTACGGCTCGCGCGCCGCCCGTCCGGGGTTGAAGGGCCGCTACCTCGCGTCCGTGGAGGCGATGATCTCGATCGGCTTCGCGCTGAGTCCGATACTCGGCGCCGCCGCCTGGTCTCGGTTCGGCGACGGCATCTGGGCGCTGTGCGCGCTCGTCGGCCTCGGCGCGGTGATCGCGGCGACGTTCGGCGTCCGCTCTGATCGGCAGCTCACCGACGCCTCCGATATGAAAGCGTCCGATGTAGTCGGCAAGGCAGTGAAGCCGAAGGCCAGAACGCACGATTGAACACCGGACCAAGGGTGCCTGCCAGACCGGCGGGCACCCTTGGTGGCCGGTTCGGGGTCAATGTGCGCGCACGCTCGCCGCCGGCCCTGGCGCGAGCAGGTTGGCGTACGGGTTCAGCGTGTCCGTCGGGTGGTACTCGAGCTGGATCTGGTTGCCCAGGCCGAACTCCTCGGCGAGCTCCAGGAAGACGTCGAGGGCCAGGTGGTCCTCGACGGCGATGCCGGTGGAGTCGAACACGGTCAGCTGGCTCTGGTACGCGACGGCCTGGGCCGGGTCGGCGCAGAGCTCCGCCAGGCCCGGGCCTGGATTCCGCCCGCCCATCTGCTGGCACTCGCCTTCCCGCGAGGCCTGCTCCAAGTGGTCAGGGCAGACGAACGCCCGGTCGAGCAGACCCTTCGGCAGCTCGGTCTTGCCGGCCAGGTCGGAGCCGACCGCGTTGATGTGCAGGTGTTCACGGTGACCCCGCTCGGGCAGCACAGGCCCGTGCCCGCGCGGCGACGAGGTGGCGGTGCAGATGATGTCCGCCCGCGCGAACAACTCCTCTGTGGTGGCGGCGCGGACGTCCAGCCCGGTGAACGCCACGCGCGCGGCGAAACTCTCCAGGTGAGCCGGCGTGGTGTCCCACACCAGTACCTCGCGGAGGTCGAACACGCGGCTCAGCGCATGCACCTGGGTGATCGCCTGCGCGCCCGCCCCGACCATGCCCACCACCCGGCTGCGCGGGTTGGCCAGGAGCCGACTGGCGACCGCCGAGGCGGCGCCGGTCCGCATCGCGGTGAGCAGCACCGCGTCCATGATGGCGACAAGCCGTCCGGTGACGTCGTCGTACCGGGCGACATTGCCCAGGATGGTGGGTAGCTGGAACTCGGTGGGGTTGGCCGGGCTGTACGCGACGGTCTTGATAGTCACGCCGCGGCCCGGCTCGTGAAACGGCATCCACTCCAGCACGCCCGTTGCCGTCTCGCCCCGCGTGAACCCGCCGCGCGGCGGTGACTGCTGGTCGGTCAGGCCGGCGGCCGCCAACCCGGTGAATAGCCGTTCGATGATCCTGCTCATCAGCTCGTCGTGTCCGACGGCGCGGACGATTTCGTCGATTTCGGCCTGGCCGACCACAAGACTCTTCATGGAACTCCTCGGGATAGTGCCCGGATTCCGCGCAGATTGCGACCCCGATCCTGCGTCACGGCTGGCGGCTTAGCATCCGTCCCCGTACCTAACCCACACCTAATCGCGGCGGCATGCCGTGGTGGCTTACGGGTTTTCACGGATGCTAAGCGGTCGGCCGAACTGCGATGGTTCGGACCGCAGCTTCATCGGTGACGGGCTCGGTGGTCTCAGTTGGACATTGGGGTGTTATGACTATGACAGCGACGGCGCAACCAACTATCCGAAGGACCGCGGACCGGGTTGTCCTGGTCTCCCTGATGAAGACCGGCACCCATCTGATCCAGGAGCTCATGGTCGCGCTGGGCTACGGCATGTACGGCTCTTCCCGGGTGACCGCCGACATTCGGCCGTTGTTCGACGACGCCATCCGCCGGCGCGTCGCCGAAATGGTGTACGACGAGGACGTTCTCGCGCGACTGGACAAGGCGGACGAGGCGGAGTTCCGCGCCGAAACCGATCGGGCGTGGGACGCCCTGGGCTGGGCGTGGCAGCTTAAGTTCGGTCTGCCCCTGGAAAATCGGTACGGACTGGAGCTCATCGACACCGACCTGGTGCGGCAGGCCCGCCACCGCCTGGCCGCCTCGGACTTCGCCGACACCCCGCCCGGGATCTGCTGGGTGGTGCCGGAGTTCGACATCAAAAAAATTGACGGCCGCTTCATACGGGAGTGGCACGAAACCGGCGAGCCCCGGATTATTTTCAACTACCGCGACCCGCGCGACACTCTTCTCTCGATGGTGAACTTCCTCGACGGCAAAACTGCCGGCGGATACGGCTCGTACAGCGAGTTCCAGGCGTTTAGCCGGATTCTCGGGACCAAGGAAACGATCGAGGACAAGCTGACCTACGCAATGTCCGACCCTTCCTTTCCGGGCAACGGCGACTTTGAACGGTCACAGTGGCTACTCGACCACCCCGGCGTTTGCAAGGTCTCGTTCGAGGAGTTGGTCGGACCGCGGGGCGGCGGAACGGTCGAGGCACAGCAGGCGGCACTCCAGCGGATCCTGAGCTTCCTCGGCGTAGACGCGCCCTCCGATCAGCTATCCCAACGGCTGTTCCGGCGTGACTCCTTCTCCTTTTATAAAGGACAAATCGGGAGCTGGCGCAAGGCGTTCACCCAGGACCACACAACCATGTTCATGCACCAGTGGGGAACGACGCTCCGCAAGTACGGGTATGCGGCAGAATAGGGAAGAAGTGGACTCCCAACACCAGGACGAGCCGATTCTCGACATTTTGGGCATCGGCTTCGGCCCGTCCAACTTGGCCCTCGCCATCGCCGTGTTCGAGCACAACCGGAGCGGCACGAGCGAGCCGGTCACGGCGGAGTTCCTCGAGCGCAAGCCGGAGTTCGGCTGGCACCGTGGGATGCTCATCGACGGCGCCACGATGCAGGTCTCGTTCCTCAAGGACCTGGTCAGCCTGCGCGACCCGACGAGCCGGTTCAGCTTTCTGTCCTACCTGCACGACCGGGGTCGGCTGATCGACTTCATCAACCACAAGTGCCTGTTTCCGTCGCGAATAGAGTTTCACGACTACCTCGCGTGGTGCGCTGCGCGACTGGAACACCTAGTCCGCTACGGCCAGGAGGTCGTGTCGGTCCGGCCGGTGTACGCAGGCGACATGGTCACCCACTTCGAGGTGCTTTCCCACGACCAGCACGGCAACACGCACACCCGCTTGGCGCACAACATCGTCGTCGCGGCCGGCCTGGTGCCCCGGTTTCCCGACCAGGCGCCGCCGTCACCGCGGGTCTGGCACAGCCACGACCTGCTGTACCGGCTGGACACGCTGCCGGCCGACGCGCCCACACGCTTCGTCGTGCTCGGCGCCGGGCAGAGCGCCGCCGAGGTCGCCGAGTACCTGTACCGTAGCTACCCGGATGCCGAAGTCTGCGCGCTGTTCTCCCGGTTCGGGTACAGCCAGTCCGACGACAGCCCGTTCGCCAACCGCATCTTCGACCCTGGCACGGTCGACATCTTCCACGCCGCACCCGACGAGGTACGCGGGTCGCTGCTGGCCTACCACTCGAACACCAACTACTCCGCCGTGGACGTCGAACTCATCGAACAGCTCTACCGGCGCTCCTACGCGGAAAGCATCCACGGCACACCCCGGCTGCGGCTGCTCAACGTCTCCCGGCTCGTGGGCGTGCGCGACGTCGACGCCGGGCCGGTCGAGGTCGTCGTGCGGCGCCTGGACACCGGCTCGGTGGATCGCCTGACGGCCGACGCGCTGATCTGCGCGACGGGCTACGAACCGAACGATCCGCTGTCGCTGCTGGGCCACGTGGGCCGGCACCTGCGGCGCAGCGCGGACGGCCGGCTGCGGGTCGACCGGGACTACCGGATCGCCGCCGACCCCGCGCTGCGCGCCGGTGTGTACCTCTGCGGCGGCACCGAGCACACCCACGGCATCAGCTCCTCGTTGCTGTCCAACACCGCGATCCGCGCCGGGGAGATCCTCGCGTCGGTCGTGGAACACAGCCGCGTGCTGCGCGCCGCACCGCTTCCCTTCATGGTGGCGAGCAACGCCCCGCTGCCTTGACCAGAGCGAGGGAGCAATGATTACCAAGTTCCAGATCGGCAAAGTGAACGCCGTCACCGAGTTCGGCATGGTCTGCCAGCGCCTGGTGCCGTGGAACGGCCAGGCGCCGGAGCCACCGGTCGGCGCGATGGCCTGCTTCCTGCCCGCCGGCTCGGAGTCCATGCCGGACTGCCATAACCAGACCGAGGTTATGTTCGTGCTGTCCGGAGCCGGGACTGTTCGGGTCGGTGGCCAGCAGACCGCGATCGACGAGTTGGACCTCGTCGTGATACCGGCAAACGAGGAGCACGTGGTGTACAACCCGAATGGCGCCGAGCTGAGCTGGGTCTCGTTCTGGTGGCCCCTGCACGAGCCGGGCTCCCCCGCCGCGCCGGAAGGAGTGCGCGATGAGTGACCCGTTGTGGCTGACCGCCACCCCACCGACGCCCAACGGCGAGTTGCACCTCGGCCACATGGCCGGGCCGTACGTCGCGGCCGACACGCTGCGCCGCTTCCTGCTGGCCGACGACGTACCGGCGCTGATGACCACCGGGCTGGACGACCACCAGAGTTACGTGGCCCTGCGTGGCGACCGGGACGGGCGCGGCGCCGAGGAGACCGCCGACGACTACGGCAGGCGCGTCATCGCCGGGTGGCGCGGCGCCCAAGTCGACTTCGACCGGATCGTCGAGCCACGGCGGCTACCCGGCTACGGCGAGTTCGTGCAGGCGTTCCTGCAGAAGCTCTACGACAATGACGTGATACAGCCCAGGACCCGGCCGCTGCCGTACTGCGACCCCTGCGACCGGTGGCTGTACGAGGCGTACGTGACCGGCGCCTGCCCGCACTGCGGCGCGGAGTGCAACGGCAACGCCTGCGAGGCCTGCGGCCGGCCGAACGACTGCGGTGACCTCGGCGACCCCCGCTGCACGCTGTGTGGCTGCCCGGCCGGCCTGCGCGACCAGCGCCGGCTCTACCTGCCGCTGGCGCAGGTGGCCGACCGGCTGGCCGCGTTCTGGAAACGGGTGGCGATGCCGCCGCACGTCCGGGCGATGTGCACGCGGATGCTGGCCGACGGGTTGCCCGAGATAGCCGTCAGCCACCCGACCAACTGGGGTGTGCCGGTGCCGGTGCTCGGCTTCCAGGACCAGCGGATCTACGTGTGGTTCGAGATGGCACCCGGCTACCTGCTCGAATTCGATCCCGACAGCGCCCGTCCGACCACCGGGCCGGTGCAGTTCTTCGGCTTCGACAACAGCTACTTCCACGCGGTGCTGTTCCCCGCACTGTTCATGCTCTGGGACGACACCGTGCCTCTGCCGGCGGCGTTCGTCGTCAACGAGTTTTACCGCCTGGCCGGCGACAAGTTCTCGACCAGCCGCCGCCATGCGGTCTGGGCACTGGAAGGGCTCGCCGCCGACGGGGTGGATGCTTTGCGGTACCACGTCCTGCGCACCCGGCCCACCGGCCGGCAGACGAACTTCGATCCGGGCGACCTGGCCGCCGCCCGGACCCACCTGCACGAGGTGTGGAACGGCTGGCTGCGCGGGCTGGTCGGGGCGGTCCATGCGGAGACCGGCGGGGTGGTGCCCGAGGAGCGGCCGGAAGGTGCCGACTGGGAGCTGCTGCACGGGCGCCTGACCCGCACCTCGGCCGAGCTGCGCGAGGCCTACTCCGTCGCCGGATTCGACCCCCGCCGGGCGATCGGCCTGCTGGACGAGGTGGTGTACTGCGCCCGCGACTACGGGTTCACGCAGAGCCACGAGCGGGAGCGGCCGGCGTACCGCGCCGCGCTGACCGGGCAGCTCGCCGCGGCCGCCGCGCTCGCCGCCTGGGCGGGACCGGCGCTTCCGGCCGGCGCTGCCCGGCTCGACGCGGTACTCGAGACGGCCCCGGGCCGGCGGGTCAACGCCGCGGCGCTGGCTCCCCCACCGCCCGGGACGGTGCTCGCCGCTGCCCCGGAACGGATCTTCGGCGAATGACGGCCCCGCACCTGCCCGCACGGGTGGCCGTGGTGGGCCCGCTCACCGGTCCCCGGGCAGCGTGGGGCGAGCTGCTCACCTCAGCCGCCCGCCTGGTCACCGGCACCTCGCCGCGGTGGGAGTGGCACGACGACCGCGGGGACGCGGAAACCGCACTCGTCCGGGCTCATGAGATCGTCGCGGACGGTGGGTACGCCGCGGTGCTGGGCCACTTCAACAGCGGCGGCGCGCGGTTGGCGCTGCCGGTTTACCGTTCCGCCGGGTTGCCGGTGGTCCTGCCGCTGGCCACTGCCCAGGGGCTGCTGGCGGGCAGTGGCGGCCTCGCCCTTCGGCTCTGCCCAGACGACGCCGCCCAGGCCGCAGCGGTCGTTCGGGCTTGCCGGAAGGCCGGAATCGGCCGCCTCACGGTCGCCCACGACGGCAGCGACCACGGCGAAAGCCTGGCTCGACTGCTGCTCGGCGCGGTCGACACCGGGATGTCCGTCGTGGAATTTGACGACTCGCCGCTCGGGCCGCACACGGCGCTGGCGGTGTGCGGCATCCACCACCGGGTGGCCGACCTGCTGCGCCGGATCCGGCCGGCGCCCGAGGTCCCGGTCATCGTCACCGACGACTGCGACGTGCCCGAGTTCAGCGCGCTCGCCGGCCGGGCGGCGGACGGCGTGCGGGTCGTCCGGCTCTCCGGCGGCGCCGCGGCCCGGGTCACGGCGGCCTTCGCCGCGCTGGCCGGCGCGCTCGGCAAGCAGCCGCGCGAGCGCGGCGTCACCCTGCTCGATCTGGTCCGCGGCGAGCTACCCGACGACTTCGACGATGACGGCGACCCGGTCGGCGGCATCACCGGCGCCGGCTGGCAGGTCGATCCCCTCCCGGCGGCGCCCGGGAAAGCGACCCCACGGCGGTACGACGTGGCGGTGATCGGAGCCGGCGTGGTGGGGCTCGCGACCGCAGCCGAGCTGGCCGAGGCCGGCACGCGGGTGGCGGTGCTGGCGGCGGACGGCGGAACGGCCTGCGCCAGTCGGGTGAGCGGCGCCCTCGTGCGGGCGTTCGCGCTGGAGGAGGCAGAACGGTCGCTGGCGCTGGAGGCCTTCGGGAGGTTGTGGGGGCGGCGCGGCCTCGCCTCCCGGTACGGCTTCCACCGCTCCGGCTCGCTGGTGCTGCTCGGTGCCGACCACATGACCAAGGCCCTCGTGGGCGTGGAGGCGCTACGGGCCGCGGGCGTACCCGTGGAGGTCCTGACCGTCGCCGACCTGGCCCGCCGCTGGCCGGACCTGCGGACGGCCAGCCTCGCTGGCGCCGTTTGGGAGCCGGCCGCAGGCTACGTGACCGCAGCCGTCGCGCTGAGCGCGCTCGCCGACCGCGCCCGCCGGGCCGGCGCCGTCACGCTGCCGCCGCGGCGGGTGGGCACGATCGCCGCCGCCCCGGACGGCGGCGCGCTCCTCGACGGTGACATCCACGCGGCGGCCGTGGTGGTCGCCGCCGGCTGTGACAGCCCGGGCCTGCTCGGTCACCGGTGGCCAGCGAACGCCCGCGCGCGCACCCGAGCCATAAGGTACGCCATCTTCGCCGGCAGAGGGCGGCGGCTCCCCACGATCGTAGACTTCTCCACCGGCATGTGGGGCCGCCCCGACGGCGCTAACGGGTACCTGGCCGGCGTCCCCGTTGACGAGTGGGGCGTACCCCCGTCGACCGGCACCGGGATCACCGACCCGCAGCTGGACTGGATCCGCGGCGGCGCCGCACGGCTGCCGTTCCTCGCCACGGCGCGGATGCTGGCCGGACGGTTCGGCACCGACCTGTACCTACCGGAAGGGCCGCTGCTTGGCTCCCTGCCCGGCACGCCGCCGGCCGTCGTCGCAACCGGCTGGTCCGGCGGCGGGTTTAAGACCGCACCGGCCGCGGCCGCGCGGGCAGCGGCCGCGGCACTGCAGATTCTGGAAAGTGGACGAGGAGGCCGGACAGCATGATCAAACCCGGGATACCGGAGGCCGCCAACGAGATCGTCGTCACCGACCGCCGGCTGCTGGCCTGCCTGGAGGATGGCCAGCCGGACATCGGCACCCTCTGGGAACTCTGCATGTACTTCGAGTTCGACCGGGAGGAGACCGCTGACGGGATCGCCGCCTGGCTCGGTGAGCCGCGTGGTCAACGGATCCTCGACTGCGCCTGCGGCAGCGGCTTTCCAGCGCTGGAGCTGATCCGCCGTGGCTACGACGTCACCTGCACCGACGGCAGCGAGATGATGCTGCGCCACTTCCGACGCAACGCGCGGATCGAAGGGCTCGACATCAAACCCGTCCTGCTGGACTGGGCCGACCTGCCCGGCCGGTACGACCGCGAGTTCGACGTGGTCATCAACAGGGGCGGCGGCAACTACATCTACGCCGGTGTCTGGGAGGAGGAGGGGCTAGCGGCCGAGTCGGCGATGGCCGAGGCCATCGGCCAGTGGGCCGCTTGTGTACGCCCGGGTGGACGGCTCTATGTAGACACCACCCGAGCGCAGGACCTGGATCGAACCGAGCCACAAATCGTCCGCCATCCGACGATGGTCATCGGGGACCACCGCGTCGACATCGTCGAACAGGTCAGCATCGACCGGGTCCGGAGACGCCGGGCGTGGGAAAGCGAGCTGACCGTGGACGGGGTTCGCACCAACTTCCGGCGCCGGTCTCACTACATCCGCCACGAACAGCTCCTCGCCGCCCTGCGCGACCTCGGCCTGGAGGGCATTCGCCGCGAACCGATCCGCGGCGAGTTCTACGACGTCTACACGGCGACCCGTCCCGGCGGACCCGGCTCCGCGGGCCGGCCCGTCGCCACCGAGGAGGTACCAGACCGATGAGTCGTATCGAACGTCGCCGCTGCCTGGTGCTGGTCATGCGGGCCCGCCTGATCGGCCTCGTCGACCACATGCAGGCGATGCTCGACCTGGGGGTGGACATCCACCTGATCACGGTCGAGGCGCCGCACGTGTCGATCGACCCGCGCTTCGCCTCGGTCACGCAGCTGCCCAGGCAGGCGCCGCAGGAGGAGTTCGTGGCCGCAGCGGTACTGGTGGCCAAGGAGCAGGGCGCCGCCGCCGTCATCACGTTCGTGGAAATGGACATCGAGATCGCCGAGACGGCGAACGCAGCGATGGGCAACACCTGGGCGGCGGTGGAGGCCGCGCATATCTGCCGCGACAAGCTGCGCCAGCGTACGTTCCTCGCCGAGCACGGCATCCCCACCGTCTGGTTCCACCCGGTCAGCGACATCGACACGGCAGTGGCCGCTGCGGCGGCACGCGGGCTGCCCCTCATTCTCAAGCCCACCCGAGCCGCCGCCAGCGAGTACGTCGAGCTGATCGACAACCCCGACCGGCTCCGCGCGGCGCTGCGGCAGATCCAGGACGTGGTCCGCGACCGGCGCGCCTTCTACTACGACAACGCGGAACGCGACTGGGCGCTCCTCGAGGAGTACCTGCCGGGCCAGGAGGTGACGCTCGACGGCGTGGTGCTCGACGGCGAGTTCATCCTCGGCGGCGTGCACAACAAGCGCCACTCGACGGGGCCATACTTCGACGAGGACCTGTACACGCTACCCTTCGACAAGCCCGAGCACGAGGCGGAGCTCGTCGACATCGCGACCCGGATCGTGCGTGGGCTGGGCATGCGGCTCTGCATGTTCAACGCGGAACTGCGGGCCGACGCCGACGGGCGCTACCGCGTCATTGAGTTCTCGATCCGGGTATCCGGCGGCCACCCGTACCGGCATATCAAGGACGTCTACTCGATCGACCTGGTGCGCATGTTCGTCCGGGCAGCCTGCGGCGAATCTGTCGCCGACATCCTGGTCCAGGAGAATCACCGGCGGCCACCGCGAATGACGGTTTGCGCGAAGGTGATCTACGCCAATGGCCATGTCGTGCGCAATAGTCCTGGTGAGGCCATGCACTCGCCCTATTTCCGGGTCTATTTCCCCACCGCCCGGCCAGGTACGGAGGTGGTGGCCGGCGCCCGCGGGTTCGACTACACTGGCCTGCTCTCGGTATGGATGCCGTGGCAGCCCGGCCAGGACCCGGCGGTCGTACACGCCGTGGCCACCGATCTGGCCACCAAGCTGGACTTCGAGGTGCGGCCATCACGCTGAGCTCAATAACATGGGTGAACTTCAAAGAACGGATAACCTCCTTCGGTCTCCTAGACTGCATCTAGCGGGGAGGGGGTTTCGTGAACCGATACGACGCGTCCACGATGGGTCCGCTGGTCGGCCGCGACGATTTGGTGAAGCAGCTGGCCGCGGCGGTGGATCAGGTGGTTGTCGGCCGACAGACGGTGGTGGAGATTTCTGGTGAGCCGGGCATCGGCAAGACCCGCCTACTCGCCGAGACCTGCCGGCTGGCCGCCGCGGCCGGGTTGCGGGTGTACGCCGGTCAGGCCTGGCAGCTGGAGCAGGAGGTGCCGTTCGCCATCCTGGCCGAGGCCCTACAGGCGGCCATGGCCAGGTTCAACGACACTGATCCCAGACTGTTCATGTCGGAGGGCTGGCCCGACGCGAGTCCGGCCGACCGGGCCAGGATCCGCACCGCGCTACGGGCGCTGCTCGAGCGGGACGGTCCGACAGCGCTCATCCTGGACGACCTGCACTGGGCCGACTCGGCGTCGCTGGACCTCGTCGAGTACCTGCTGCGACGGCCGCCCCGGTCCCCCATGCTGATCGCCGTCTCGTACCGTAGCGCCGCGCCGCCGCGCCAGGTCGCGTCGGCGATTGTCCGCCTGGGCTCGGCGGCGGTGCGAATCAGCCCAGGCCCACTGCGGGCCGAGGACCTGGAAGCACTGTTCGGGCACGAGTCGCCGGCCCGGCGCGCCCTGCTGCTGCAGGCCAGCACGGGCAACCCGCTCTATCTCCAGGTGCTGGCCAAGCTCCGCGACGAGCAGCTCGCCGCCCTGTGCCGGGACACGCCGACCGCCCGGGACGCCGACGAGGTCACCTCACAGGTGCTGGCCACGCTCGCCAGCGACGTCGCCGCGCTGGACGAGTCCAGCCGACGCGTGGCGATCGCCGCCGCCCTGGTCGGCGACAGCGCGGCGACGAGCCTCGTGGCGCATGTCGCGGACCAGCCGGTGGGGGCGACCCTGGAGGCGCTCGAGCGGCTGTGCGCGGCCGGCATGGGACACTTGGACAGCGCCTGGTTCTCCTTTCGGCATCCGCTGATGCGCGCGGCCGCCCAGAGCCTGGCCGAGCCGGCCTGGCGGATCGGCGCCCACGCGCGCGCCGCCGCCTACCTGCGGGTCCACCGCGGCTCGCTCCAGCTCATCGCCCACCACCTCGATCGCTCAGCGCAGTACGGCGACGAGAGCGCCGCCGCCGAGCTGATCAGGGCGGGTATGGCGATGGTCTACCGAGCGCCTGGCGCGGCGAGCCGGTGGCTGGGCACCGCCCTACGCATCCTGCCCGCCGACACCAGCGGGCAGCGGGCGGACGTGCTGCTGGCGTACGCCCGTGCCCTCGGCCTCGCCGGCCAGCTGGACCAGAGCTGGACGGTCCTGCAGGACCTGCTGCGCCGGGACGGCGGCCCGATGCGGGCCAAGGCGGCTGAGTTCGGCGGCGTGGTGGCCCGGCTCCAGGGCGACCTCGACGCGGCGACGTCGCTGCTCAGCACCGAGCTGAGCCGGGGGCAGCGGCCCCAGGCGGCCGGCAAGCTGCACGTCGAGCTCGCCGCCCTGGCCGCGCTCCGGGAAGACACCCTCGACACGGTGCGCCATGCCGAGCAGGCGCTGCGGCACTTCCGCGAAGACCGGCTGGAGCTGGCCGCGGCGGCCGAGACGCTGCGCGCCTTCGGCGCGCTCTACTGTGGACGGGTGCAGGCCGCCCAAGCGGCCACCGAGGCGGCCAGCCGGCTTGTGGACACCGCCAGTGACGTGACCCTGCACCCACACGTGGAATTCTTCGGGCCGCTGATCTGGGTGCAGACCGAGCTCGGCCGACAGCTCGCGGCCGCCCGGCACATGGACCGCGCCTACCGGGTCGTCGACGGAGCCGGCAACAGCAGCGCCCTGTCGTACCTGCTGCTGGTCGACGCCGCCCGGCAAACCAGGGCCGGCCGGCTCGGCGAGGCGATCCAGCTGGCCGAGCGGTCCGTGCAGGCCGCCGACGACATGGGCAGCATCGAGGTCCGGAGCATGGCGGAAGCCGTGTCCCTGCGCCCGTTGCTGTTCGTCGTCGGGCCCTCCCGGGTGATCGCCACCGCCCGCCGGCTGTCCGCCGCCGGCCGTCCCCGGGCCCGCATGTGGTGGCGCGTGGGCCAGCTCAATCTCGCCATCGCCCACCTCGCGGCCGACGACCTGAAGGCGGCGGTCGACCTGACCGCAGAACCGGGCTGGCCCAACCACCCGCCGTCCGTGGTCCTCCGGCTGGTCGTCCGTGCGGTGGCGATGACCCGCCTGGGCGACCCACGCGCTGCCTCGGAGGCCGTGCAACAGGCGGAGGAAATCGCGGCCACAATGGGGCTCGACTACGAACGCGGGCTGGCCGCCCTCGGCGCGGCCTACGTGGCGATCCCGACGGAGCCGGACCGCGCGGCGCACCTCGCCGCCGAGGCGATCACCCGCCTCGGCCCGACCGACGCGCCGCTCGAGGCCGCCATCGGCGAGCAGCTACGGGGTGTCGCCCAGTTCCATGCCAACCGACCCGATGAGGCTCGCGCGGCGTTCGGGCGGGCCAAGGCCGGATACCGGGCATGCGGCGCGATCTGGCTGCTCAACCAGATCAGCCGGGCGGAGGTGCGCCACGCCGCGCGCCTTCCCCGGCCGGGACGCGGTCCTGTTGGCGCCGGGATCCTGAGCGGTCGGGAACGGCAGGTCGCGACCCTCGTGAGCGAAGGGCTGACCAACCGCGAGATCGCCGCGCGCCTGTTCCTGAGCCAGCGCACGGTCGAGGCCCACCTGTCGAGGATCTTCTCGAAGCTGGACATCCGCTCCCGAGCGGCACTCGCCAACCGGATCCGTACCTGACGGCGCAGAGCGACCCGAAGAAGACCTTCGGCTGCCGTCGAGCGCCGGAACTGCGGTGGCATCGCCGTGGATCCCGGTGACCCTCGCGGCGTGATCCTTCGCTGACCGGCCGCGGGCTGTCCAACCGCGACATCGCCCAACAGCTCGGGGTGTCGGTGCGCACCGCGGAGGGGCACATCTACCGGGCTTGCGCCGAATTCGGCGTGAGCCGCCGCACCGACCTTGCCGACCTGCTCTGAACGGGTGACCGCGAGTACCTGCGCGCCGAGCCGCCAGGAAGACGAGTAGTCGACTACTCACACCCCACCCTCGATCGTCATGTTTCAATGGACATGACGCTGTCACGCCAGGCAGTTGTCTATTCACGAAAGGTGGTCACCGTGCTCTTGTCATTTGCTCGAAACGTCCGCCGCAGCGCAGTCCTCTGCATGCTGCTGCTCGCGGCGCCCTTGATCGCGGCCTCGCCGGCACAGGCCGGCGTCACGCCAGACGTCCTCTCCGGGATGTCAGCCGAGCGGATGGAGCAGGTCGGTAGCGTGGCAGCGCTCTGCCGGAGCAACGTTGCCATCAGGTCTACGGGCAACGGGAGGTTTGTATCAGCCGACCTCGATCGCGATCCGAATGAGCGAGGGATGTTGCGGGCAAGCTGGGCCAGCACCATAGGCCCATGGGAACTGTTCACCGTGTGCTTTGACTACACGTGGTGGAGCGGGCCGATGACCCTGTACTCGCAGGCGAACGGCCAGTTCGTAGCCGCCGAACTCAACTACGGAGGCCCCAGCTACGCCATGCTGCGTGCGAGGGCCAGTCAGGTCGGCCCGTGGGAGCGGTTCATCCTCAACAACACCTTCAACACGTTCTCCATCCAATCCGAGGCCAGCGGTCTCTTCGTGACGGCGGAGATCGGGTACTCCGGTAGCAGCAATGGAATGCTGCGAGCCCGATCGGGTTCCGTCGGCGCCTGGGAGAAGTTCGAATTCGTGGGCTGATATCGTCACCGGCGTGGTGGGTGGTCAGCCGCGGCCCCGGCGTTGTTCAAGCTTGAGGTGTTCTGTCCGGGTTGAGGACCGGACAAGGTTCGGATTTGTGGGACGAGCGCGACTCTGATGATCTTTCGGACGCCCAGTGTCGCGTGATGCTGATTGCATTATCCGTTCTTGCTTGCGTGTAGGCGCGTGACCTGCAAAAACTCGGCGCTCGCCGTAAAGCGTGGATAAGGCGAACGCAATCACGGGACACTAGTCCTGAAGATCGTTCCTGGAGTCGCGCTCGTGTCGTCATCTTCGCTGATCGACCCTGTTGTTGACCACCTCGCTGATCTGGCGTTGTGGGAGGCCGAACTGGTCGGGGGATCCGGGTGAGGCCGATCCGTTGTCGTTGGCGTCGCCGTTGCTCGACCGGTTGCGGAGGGTCGCCGATCCGCACCGGCTCCGAAAGTGTGGCCGGGTGGCGCTGCTGCAGCGGTTATTCCCGACCGCCGACGCCACGAACGACGACTTCGACACCCCGGGGGTGTTCCAGGTGCAGTGGGGCCGAGGCAAAGCACCGCACAGTAGCCGCCCCTGCCAGTAACGCCGGCGGCGTGGCACCTACAACTACTTCCGGAGCGGCGCTTGGTCGACTCATCGCCTGCCCAGCCAGATACCCTAAGCCAGGCATCTGTGATCAGCGGTTCGCTACCCAGGCAGCGCCGCGCAGGGCATCGCCGGGCAGTACGTGGGGTGTCGTTCCTGCGTTCCCGGGCACAGGCCATCGGCGATTAGGAGTACGGCCACCGCCAGCGGGGTTCAAGCGCACTCTTCTAGCCGCGAATCGCGCGGCTCGAACGGGACCGCTGTCGCTCTAACATCAACCGCCGATCACGACGGGCCCTCCGAGATAGCCGATGTCCGTCGAGCCGGACGCGACCTGGACTCGGTAGCCCCCAATGCAGCAGAACCTGGGCGATCCCCGTCGTACCGGCCGGGTTAGCGGAGTGGACGTAGAGACACCGATGTCGAACCGGCGATCCTCATCGGTTGCTGTCCGACCGAGCGTGACCGATGTGCGGATGGTTGGCTGCGCCATCGTCGGCCGCGGTGGCTGTCGGTGCAAGGTCGCCCGGTCAGCGGGTTGTGGCGATGAGGCGTCGGAGGGGGCG
>NZ_SMKN01000058.1 GCF_004348675.1 Micromonospora sp. KC606
GGGTACGGCGGGGGCGGGTGGTGCGGTGACCGGGTCGGCTGACCTCACGGGATTCCTCTCGTCGGTGTGGTGCCCGACCATCGCACACCTGGAAGCGCTACCAGCACAAACCCTTTGCGCCCCTTATGGGACAGCGCCCGACGGGGGCATTAATGTGGTGGGAGAGCGCTCCCAGCCGTCTCGACCACGACGTGGAGGACCTCATGACTTCGCCGCACCGCCCGGCCACCCTGGACGACGTGGCCCGGCTCGCGGACGTGTCCCGCTCGACCGCGTCCCGTGTCGTCGCGGGCTCCGGATTCGCCTCGCCAGCTGCTCGGGACCGGGTGCTGGCCGCCGTCAACCGCCTCGGGTACGTGCCGAACGCGACGGCCCGGGCACTGGTGCGCGGCGGCGGCGGCGTCCGGCTGGTGGTGGCGGTCTCCGGCGTCACCGCCGCCGTGCTGGACGACCCGTACGTCGACCGGGTGGTCGGCGCCGCCGCGCGGGCCTGCGCGTCGTACCCGGTGGGGGTGGTACTGCACTGGCTGCCGTTGCACGGCTCGGCCGCGTTGGCGCGGATCGCGCAGGACCGCGGCGTCGCCGGCGTGGTGCTGGTGAACGCCACCGAGCCACTGCTCGACTCGATCCCGCCCGGGCTGCGGGGCCGGGTCGCCTCGATCGGCATCGGCTCCCCGACGGTGCCCTCCTTCGACGTGGACAACGCGAGCGGGGCTGGTCAGGTCGTCCGCCACCTGTACGCCGCCGGTCGCCGCCGGATCGCGATGGTGACCGGCCCCCGATGGCTGTCCTGCGCCGGCCGCGCCGTCGGGGCCTACCGGCGGATCATGCGCGAGGCCGGGTTGCCGGTCCGCCTGGTCCCTGGTGACTTCACCGCCGGGCGGGGCCGGGCGGCGGCCGGGGAGCTACTGGCCCGGTGGCCCGACACCGACGCCGTCTTCGCGGTCAGCGACCTGACCGCGTTGGGGGTGATCGCCGGGCTCGGGGAGACCGGCGTTCGGGTGCCCGCCGACATCGCGGTCGCGGGGTTCGACGACATCCCGCAGGCCGCGCTGAACACGCCGGCCCTCACCACGGCCAGCCACCCGGTCGGGCCGATCGCCGCCGCGGCGGCCACCGCCGTGCTGCACGGCCGGCCCGTCCCGCCGGTGACCTCGTTCCCCTCCGCGCTGGTCCGCCGCACGAGCGCCTGAGGCCCGCCCCGTTTCGCGCCGCGCGAGCACCTCGCCGCCCGTTTCCGCGCCGCCGCACGACCACCTCGCTGCCGGGGTCCGCCGCCGCGCGAGACGGCGTTGCCCGGTGGGCGCACCTCACCGGCCGGTCCGCGATGCGGCACCAGGGGAGCTTGTCCTGCCAGGCCCGGTGATGACGGCGTCGAGGTGACCAGGCCGTCGGCGCCGTCGTTGCACTTCGGGCGCCCCGAGCCGTCCCAGCACTGCCGAGCATCGATGGCCTTCTTTACTGCCCAGCCGACCGCCCCTGGGGTACAGCCATCGACATCGTTACTTGACATCCTAAACTTAAGCAGCTTAATAATGGCTTGACGAGCCGGCGCGGCCCGCCCCGAAGCATCGCCGCTTCGCCACGGCGATCCGACAGAGGGATCTACTGATGCCACTCTTTTCGCGACGCCTGGTCCGGCGCCTCGGTTTCTTCACCGTCGTGTCCACTGCGGCGGCGCTCACGATCACCGCGTGCTCCGACGACTCCCCCGACAACGCCGCAGGCAGCTCCATCAGCATCAATGGGACTGCCGCCACCATCGTCGAGAACTGGAACCCGTTCTCACCCACGCAGCTGCAGCCCACGCTGGGCGTCATCCACGAGGCGCTCTACTACTACAACCTGGCCAGCGACGTCGCGCCGCGGCCGATGCTGGCGACCGCATACTCCTGGGACACCGCCGGCACGCAGCTGACGATCACCACACGCGAGGGCGTCAAGTGGTCCGACGGTCAGCCGTTCACCGCCAAGGACGTCGCCTTCACCTTCGAACTGATCCGCAAGAACAAGGCGATCAACAGCAGCGGTCTCGCGCACACCTCGGCGAACGCCACCGACGACAAGACCGTCGTGCTGACGTTCCCGACCACCTCCTTCACCACCGAACCGGCCATCCTGGGCGGCACGGCGATCATTCCGGAACATGTCTGGAGCAAGATCAGCGACCCGGCGAAGACCACCAACCCCAAACCGGTCGGCACCGGCCCGTACCAGCTCAAGTCGCTGAACGCGCAGGGTTTCGTGATGGAGAAGAACCCGAACTACTGGCAGCCGGGCAAGCCGGAGATCCAGACGGTCCGCTACATCACCCTGGCCACCGCCGACGCGGCGAGCGCCGCCCTGACCGCGGGCCAGGTGGACTGGATGAGCGCGTACATCCCGGACCTCGACAAGATCATCGCGGGCCACAAGAACCTCGCCTATGTCAACACGCCGGCCCTCACGGCGTCGATCTTCACCTGCTCGAACGCGGCCATGGGCTGCAAGGGTCCGCAGACCGACCGGGCCGTACGCCAGGCCATGTACCACGCGCTCAACCGCGACCAGCTCAACAAGCTGGCCGGTGGCGGCTACGCCGGGACGGCCTCGCCGACGCTGCTGCTGCCCGATCGCGACCAGAAGTGGGTCGCGGATCCGGCCAACCTCAAGACCCCGGGCGGCCCCGATATCGCCAAGGCCAACCAGGTTCTGGATGCGGCCGGCTGGGTCAGGGGTGCCGACGGCATCCGCACCAAGGGCGGCGAGCGGCTGTCGATGCGGATCCAGACCGTGACCGGCTGGAGTGACTTCATCTCGCTCAACGACGCGATGGCGCAGCAGTTCAAGGAGGTCGGCATCGAACTGAAGCCCACCCAGCTGTCCTCGAACGAGTGGAACAACAACCAGGTGCAGGGCAACTTCCAGTTGTCGCTCGACTCGATCGGCCTGGGCGCGTCGTCCAACCCGTACTTCACCTACAACGCGCGCTACACCTCGGCCACCACGGCGAAGGTCGGCGAGCCGGCCGGCAACTCCGGCAACTACGCCCGCTACCGCAACCCCACGGTCGACCAGGCCGTCGCGGCCGCCGCGGCGACCAACGACGAGAACGCGCAGAAGCAGCAGTACGCCACGATCCAGGCGCAGATCGTCCAGGACCTGCCGTACATCCCGATCTACGTGAACTCGACGCTGACCCAGTTCAACACCAGCCGGGCGACCGGATGGCCGACCAACGACAACAAGTACGCCTTCCCGGCCACCTGGAAGTCGTGGGACAGCGGCATCGTCCTGACCTCCCTGAAGCCGGTCGGCTGAGCGGCGTCGGCGGCCGACGTGCGCCACCTCCTGCGGAAGGTCGGGTTCTACGTGATCGCCCTGTGGGCGGCACTCACGGTGAACTTCGTCATCCCCCGGCTCATGCCGGGCGACCCGGTCTCACTGCTCATCGCCAAGCTCGGCCAGCGGGGACCGGTGACCCCGGAGACCAGGTCGTCCATCGAGGCGCTGCTCGGCACCGACACCGACCGGCCCCTGCTCGTGCAGTACGTCGACTACCTGCGCAACCTCGCCAATGGGGACCTGGGCCTGTCGGTGTCGTACTTCCCCGCGCCGGTCACCTCGATCATCGGCCAGACGCTGCCGTGGACGATCGGGCTCATCGGCCTGGCGACGGTCATCTCGTTCCTGCTGGGCATCGGGCTCGGCACCGTCGCCGGGTGGAAACGCGGGTCGTGGCTGGACAACCTGATCCCGGTGACCACGATGTTCCAGTCGGTGCCGTACTTCTGGCTGGCGCTGATCCTGCTCTTCGCATTCGGCAGCGTGTGGCCGGTCTTTCCGCTGAACGGCGGCTACGACATCTACGACACGGTGCCCGGCTGGAACGCGGAGTTCATCGGCTCGGTCCTCTATCACGGCACGCTGCCAGCGCTGACGATCATCATCTCGTCGGTCGGCGGTTGGATGCTCGGCATGCGCAACATGATGGTCTCGACGCTGTCCGAAGACTACCTGCTCACGGCCGAGGCCAAGGGCCTGCGGCCGGGCCGGATCATGCGCACGTACGCGGCACGCAACGCCATCCTCCCGTCGATCTCGGGCTTCGCGATCTCGCTGGGTTTCGTCGTGGCCGGCTCGATCGTCACCGAGACGGTGTTCTCGTACCCCGGGATCGGCTCGGCGCTGCTGCAGGCGGTCGGCAGTAACGACTACGCGCTGATGCAGGGCATCTTCCTGGTCATCACGCTCTCCGTGCTCGGCGCCAACCTGCTGGTCGATCTCCTGTACTCGGTCATCGACCCGCGAACCCGAGCACGGACCTGACCGGCGTCGGAAAGGACCAATGACGTGGCATTGACCACCCAGGCCGCCGGTCCCGTCGGCCTCCCCGCCGGCTCGGCGCCGCAACCCACCCGGCGGCGTCGGCTCGGCCTGCCGCCGATGACGGCCAAGCTCGCCACCGGCCTGATCATCAGCGGCGCGATCGTGCTCTTCGGGTTGCTCGGCCCGTTCGTCGTGCAGGATCCGGCCCGGGTCGACGACATCGGCCTGACCGGACCCAGCGGTGCGCACCTGATGGGCACCACCCAGACCGGCCAGGACGTGCTGGCCCAGCTGGCGTACGCCACCCGCGGCTCGCTGACCATCGGCGCGATCGTCGGCGTGCTCACCCTGCTGCTGTCCGGGTTCTTCGGCGTGGTGGGTGCCTACGCGGGCGGCTGGGTGGACGAGTTCTTCTCGCTGTGCACCAACATCATGCTGGTCATCCCCGGGTTGCCCCTGGTGATCGTGATCTCCAGTTACGTGCCGGACAAGAGTCTGTGGCTGGTCGCGCTGGTGCTCTCCCTCACCGGCTGGGCCGGTTCGGCACGGGTGCTGCGCGGGTACACGCTGAGCCTGCGCAACCGCGACTACGTGCTGGCCTCACGGGTGGCCGGGGAGAAACGCTGGCGTATCCTCGCGGTCGAGATCCTGCCCAACCTGATTCCGCTGCTGGCCTCGCAGGTGGTGTTCGCCGTCATCTTCGCCATCCTCGGCGAGGCCGGCCTCGCCTATCTCGGCCTCGGCGCGAGCGGCTCGATCAGCTGGGGCACGATGCTCTACTACGCCCAGAACGGCCTCGCGCTGCGGCTCGGCGCGTGGTGGTGGTTCGTGCCACCGGGTCTCCTGCTGGCGCTGTTCGGCGCGGCGTTGTCGCTGATCAACTTCTCGATCGACGAGATCATCAACCCCAAGCTGCGCAACCAGACCCGATCCGCCCGCCGCGGCTGGGTCATGTCCCGCAAACAGCTGGAGACCGCCAAGGAGGCCACCCTGTGAGCGCGAGGAGTGAGCCGGGTTTGCGAGCCCCGCAGTCGCGAACAGAGGCAATGCCGTGAGCGCGAGGAGTGAGCCGGGTTTGCGAGCCCCGCAGTCGCGAACAGAGGCAGTGCTGTGAGCGGAGCGATGCCAGCGCCGCCGGTCCGGCCCGTGGTGTCGGCGCCGGTCCTGACCATCGAGAACTTCAGCGTCGACTACCTCGTAAATCCGGTCGTGCACGCGGTGAAGAACGTCTCGCTCACACTGCGCCGGGGCGAGGTGCTCGGCCTCGCCGGGGAGAGCGGCTGCGGCAAGAGCACACTCGCGTACGGCATCGTGCGGCTGCTCAAGCCGCCGGCGGTGATCGTCTCCGGCCGGGCGGTGTTCCACTCCCGCGAGGGCATCGAGATCGACTGGAACCTGCTGCGCGCCGAGGAGTTGCGGGCCACCCGGTGGGACAAGATCTCCATGGTCTTCCAGGGGGCGATGAACTCCCTTAACCCGGTCATCTCGATCCGGGACCAACTCGAGGACGTCTTCACCACGCACCGTCCCGAGATGGGCCGGCGCGAGCGCCGCAGGCGGTGCGCCGAACTGCTCGAGCGGGTCGGCGTGGACCCCGCCCGGCTGCGCGCGTACCCCCACGAGCTCTCCGGCGGGATGCGCCAGCGCGTCATGATCGCCATGGCGATGGCGCTGGAACCGCAGGTCATGATCATGGATGAGCCGACGACCGCGCTGGACGTCGTCGTCCAGCGCGAGATCCTGCGCGAGATCACCCGGCTGCGCGACGAACTGGGTTTCGCCGTCATCTTCATCACCCACGACCTGCCGCTGCTGCTGGAGATCAGCGACCGGATCGCGGTGATGCGCGCCGGCGAGGTGGTGGAGTTCGGCGACGCGCTGAGCCTCTACACCGACCCGCAGCACGACTACACCAAGCAACTTTTGGCATCCTTCCCCAGCCTGACCGGCGAGCGCGGGTCCTTCGTGCGCGGCGGAATGGACGAGCGGCTGCTGGCCCTCGACGCGGTCCGACTCGACGATCCGGACGCAGGGAGCACCGCGTGACCACCTTGACGGCCGAGCACCTGGTGAAGAACTACCACCTCCGGCGGGGCCTGCGCGGCGGCACGCTGCGGGCGGTCGACGACGTCAGCTTCACCCTGGAGCCGGGACGGACGGTCGCGCTCGTCG
This sequence comes from Micromonospora sp. KC606, assembly GCF_004348675.1. Classification (GTDB taxonomy): domain Bacteria; phylum Actinomycetota; class Actinomycetes; order Mycobacteriales; family Micromonosporaceae; genus Micromonospora. The sequence continues at coordinate 6,481 of NZ_SMKN01000058.1, forward strand.
GGCAGAGCGGCAGCGGCAAGTCGACCATCGCCAAGCTTCTGCTGCAGCTCGAACGCCCCACCGCGGGCCGGATCCTGGTCGACGGCAAGCCGGTGCAGCGGCGGGGCGGCGGACTGAGGCGCTACCGCCGCACCGTGCAGATGGTGTTCCAGGATCCGTTCGCCTCGCTCAACCCGTACCACACCGTCGAACATCACCTCGAACGCCCGATCCGCCTGCACCACCCGAAACTGGCCAGCGACGAGGTGCACCGCCGCGTCCTGCACCTGCTGGAGCGCGTCCGGCTGACCCCCGCCGAGAACGTCGCCGCCCGCCGGCCGCACCAGTTGTCCGGCGGCCAGCGCCAGCGCGTCGCCATCGCCCGGGCACTGGCACCCGGACCCGGCGTTCTCATCGCCGACGAGCCGGTGTCCATGCTGGACGTCTCCATCCGACTCGGCGTGCTGAACCTGCTGGCGACGCTGCAGCGCGAAGAGGATCTCGGCCTGCTCTACATCACCCACGACCTGGCCACGGCCCGGCATTTCGCCGACGAGATCCTGGTCATGTACCGGGGCCGGATCGTCGAGCGGGGCGACGCCGACGAGGTCATTCTCCGGCCCCAGCACGAGTACACGAAGACGCTCGCCGCCGCCGCGCCGAATCCGGAGCGCAGGCTCAGCGAACTGCGCGGGGGATGAGCAGGCCGCAGGTACCTGTCAGCGGCGCATGCTGGACTGCAGCACCACGGCGGCCGCCCCGGTCGCCGACGCGGTCGCCGCGGCCAGCGACACTGTCACGGACACCGAGCGGTGCCAGGTGCGGGCGTCCGCGGCGGCGATGCGCGACGTGATCGCCGGGCCGTAGACGAAGGACGCCGCGGCGAAGCCGGGACCGGTGAGCACGAGCAGGTCGATGTCGAGCAGATTGACCACCGACTCCGCTGCCGCGGCCACGTAGCGTGCCGAGTCGTCGAGTAGCGCCCGGCAGGCGGGGGCGCCGGCACGGGCCGCACGGGCGACGGCGGCGAAGTCGGCCGCCACACTACGCCGGGCGCTGGCCCTGTCCAGGCCCGCCTCGCCGGCGGCCACCGGATCGGCCAGCGCCGCCCCGACAACGACCTGTGGACCGGCGAGCACTTCGAGGCAGCCGCTGCTGCCGCACCAGCACGGCAAGCCGTCGACCTGCAGACACAGATGGCCGAACTCGCCGGCGTTGGCCTGGGCGCCGCGCAGCGCGACGCCGTCTATGACGATGCCCGCCCCGATGCCGCTGCCCATGTAGAGCGCGGCGAAGGCGCGGGTCGGTCCGACCCGGGCGACCCAGTACTCCCCAACCGCCGCGGCCGTCGCGTCGTTCTCGACCAGCACCTGCATCCCGGTGGCCGCCGCGAGCCGCCGGTCGAGGTCGTCCCCGCGCCAGCCGCGCAGGTGGATCGGCGCCTGCTCGGGATGCACCCCGGGTCCTTGTGGGCCGGGCCAGACGACGCCGACGCCCAGGCACCGCGCCGGGTCCACGCCCGAGGCGTCGATGAGCACGGCAACGTCGGCGGCGAGTCCCCGCACCAGGGTGTCCGGGTCGGCGCCGGCCAGCGCGGGCCGGGCCAGCCGGGAGATCACCCCGCCGGTCTGGCCGGTGAGCACGTACGTCGTGGTGTCCTCGTCGAGGTGGATGCCCACCGCGACTCGCGCGACCGGATCGAGGCGCAGCAGTGTGCGCGGCTTGCCGCCGGTGGGACTGCGGCCGGTCTCTCGGACCAGGCCCTCCTCGATCAGCCGGCGGACGGTCATCGACACCGCGGCCTCGGTCAGCCCGGTCATGGAGGCCAGTTCGACGCGGCTCAGCGGCTCCGCGGAGCGGATGGCGTCGAGGATGCTCTCCCGGGCGCCCGTCCGCCGGCTGCGGCCGACCGGCGCATAGTCAGCCATGGATCTCCTTCGTGCTGTTCGCGCCGTTGACGACCTTCTTTCAGTTACTTAAGAATATAGGGCCGGCAGTTCCCCCTGAAACGACGGGACACGATCGATGATCAGAAACGACCCCCACTCGGGCTGGGCCGTGCGCGCCGTCGGCGGCCCGGTGTCCCCGGAGGACTGAAGCCGGCCGTGCACACCACGACGGGTACCCGCCTGATCGGCCTCGTGCTGACCGAGAACGCCGCCCAGGTCGGTGTCGAGCCCTTCTTCATGGAGCTGATCGCCGGCATGGAGCAGGTCCTCGCGCCGACCGGCGCCGGCGTGCTGTTGCTCGTGGTCACCGACCTGGCGGCGGAGTTGGCGACCTACCGGCGCTGGGCGGGTGAAGGCACCGTCGAGGCAGTGGTCGTGGCCAACATCGTGCACGTCGACGTCCGCCCGGAGACGCTGGCGGCGCTGGGCCTACCGGCCGTACTCGCCGGCCGCTACACCGGGCCGGCGAAGCTCCCCTGCGTGGTCACCGACGACGCAGGCGCGATGACTGCGGCGATCGACCTGCTGGTCACCCTCGATCACCGGGTGATCGGCCGGGTCAGCGGACCGGCCGGGCTGGTGCATACCGCCGAGCGCACCGCCGCCATGCACGCGGCGGCCGAGCACCTCGGCCTGCGGGTGCGGATCGTCGAGGCCGACTACAGCGCCGAGGCTGGCGTGCGAGCCACCCGCGAACTGCTCGCCGGCCGCCCCGCGCCGACCGCCGTCCTCTTCGACAACGATGTCATGGCGGCAGCCGCCGAGGAGGACCTGATGCGTTCCGGCCTCCGGGTACCAGATCAGGTGAGCCTGCTCGCCTTCGCCGACTCGCCGCTGTGCGAGCTGGCGGTGCCACCGTTGTCGGCGATGAGCATCGACGCCCACGAACACGGTGTCAGTCTCGGCCGGGCCGTGCTCGATGTGCTGACCCGCGCCGCACAGCAGGACCGCGCCGGCCCGCCGATCCGTATGCGGCAGCGAGCCAGCACCGGCCCGGCCCCGGGCAGGGCCAACTGACCTCGTCGCTGACGGCATCCGCCGCAGGAACGCATGGTGGACCAGGCCATGTTGCCGTCGCGGGTCGACATCACGCCAGGGCACCCCACCGCCCAGTCGACGGCGCGGCACCGGGGACGCGGTCGCTACAGCGGGGGTAGCCCGAGCGCCTCGTCGACCCGGGCCAGCACCGCCGCGTCGTCGTCGGCCCGTACGCCACGCAGCAAATCGATGGCGGTGGCCCGGACCTGCCCGACGATCACCGCCAGCGGCAGCGTGTGCCCCTGGGTGAACAGCCGCCCGACGGCCCGTACCGCCGCCAGGGCCGCGGCGTCGGCCTGCTCGGCGTGCCGGTCGGCGACGGATTCCGCGCCGTCGAGGTCGGCGGCGAGCGCCTCGCCCGCCGCCCGGATCGCCTCCGCCAGCACCCGCAACGCCGTGACCAGCTCGTCCGGCACCGGGCCGGGGAGCCGGTTGCAGGTCACCCCGGCCCGGGCGAGCACGCGCACGTTGCGCACCGCGTAGTCGACCTGGGCGACGGAGGCGTCCACGGTGCGCAGCCGTCCGATGTGCCGGCGGCGGCGCACGTTCAGCCGCAGCGCCTCCCCGGCGGCGAGGACGGCGGTCCGTAGCCGCTCCACCCCGGCGTCGAGGCCGCGAGCCCGGTCCAGGGCGGCGCGGGCCGCCGCCTCGTCCCGGTCGGCGAGGGCGGCGGCCACCTCCTCCACCACCTCGGCCATCCCGTCGAAGGTGCGCCGGAACTCGGCGACCAGCGGCGCGAGCGGCCGGCGGGCATCGACGAGCTGGCTGGCCACCACCGCCACCGCGCCACCGATCAGCGCGTCCACGAACCGGAACGGCACCAGCGACTCGGTCGGCGGGGAGACCACCACCAGGTAGAGCGCCGACACGGCGGCCTGGACCACGCTCACACTGCTCGCGCCGATCGCCACCGCCAGCGCGACGGTCAGCAGGATGACGGTGAAGACCGTCCCGGTGCTGCGCGGCCCGAGCGCCTGGACCACCAGGTCCGCGACGAGCACGCCGGCGGCCACACCGAGCACCACCTCGATCGCCCGGCGCATCCGCTGCCCGCGCGCCTGACCGAGCACGATCAGCGCGGCGGCCGGGGCGAAGAACGGCTGCGGATGGCCGACCAGCCGGGTGGCGAGCAGCCACGCCACGGTCGCCGCCAGGGTCGCCTCGGCCACCGGCACCCAGCCCTGCCGCAGCCGAACGGCGGCCTGCCTCAACCAGCCCCACCGGACCATCGCCACCTCCTCCCACCAGCTCGGGGCCCCACCGTAGCCCGGCCGGCGGGTCAGGCCCGCCAGACCCCGGCGGCCTGCGTCGCATACGTCCGGAAGTCACGTGGCGGGCGGCCGAGGATCCGCTCGACGCCGTCGCCCAGCCGGGCGTTGCGGCCGTCCAGGAGTTCGGTGAACAGGTACGTCAGCAGCGCCACCACGTCGGCCGGGACGCCCACCGCGGTGAGCTCGGCCGCGTACGCCCCGGCGTCGACCGGCACCAGGCGCACCGGTCGACCGGCGGCCGTGGCGATCTCGGCGACCGCCTCGGCAAAGGTCAGCAGCCGGGAGCCGGTCAGCTCGTACGTTCCGCCGGCGTACGCGTCGGTGGTGAGCGCGGCCACGGCGGCCTCGGCGATGTCGTCGGCGTCGACGAACGGTTCGGGCACTTCGCCGACGGGTAAGGCCACCACCCCGGCGCGCACCGGCTCCACCAGGTAGCCCTCGCTGAAGTTCTGCGCGAACCAACTGGCCCGCAGCACTGTGGTGGGGACGCCGCTGGCCGTGACGGCCCGCTCAGCCTCGGCCGCCTGCGGCTCGCCGCGCCCGGAGAGCAGCACCAGCCGCTGGACGCCGTGGTCGGACGCGAGCCGAGCGAACGCGCCGACCGTCTCCGCCGCACCCGGAACGGCCAGGTCCGGCTGGTACGCCAGGTAGACCGCGCTGACGCCGTGCAGCACCGGCTGCCAGGTGTCCGGATCGGTCCAGTCGAAGGGCGGCGTGCCGGCCCGAGAGCCGAGCCGATACGGTACGCCGCGCGCGGCCAGGCCGGTCGCGACCCGCCGTCCGGTCTTGCCGGTGCCGCCGAGGACAAGTGTCGTCAGGTGTTCTGCCATGTGGACCAGTGAACCCGCCGGTGGTGAGACGCTGAATGGCTCACACGCGCAGGAAGATTCGTAAGCGTCTAACCTCTGGGTTGTGGATCTGTTGACCGGTCTCCTCGACGGGCCTCGGGCCCGGGGTGCGTTCCTGCTCCGGTCGCTGCTGGACCCGCCGTTCGCGCTGCGCATCGAGGACCGCGCGCCGCTGACCGTGGTGGCCCTGGTACAGGGGACGGCCTGGGTGGTGCCGGACGGCGGCGCGGCGAAGCCGCTGCACCCCGGGGACGTCGCGGTGCTGCGCGGCCCCGACGCCTACACCATCGCCGACGACCCGGCCACGCCGCCGCAGGTGGTCGTCCACCCCGGGCAGCGCTGCACCACCCTGCGCGGCGAGTCGCTGGTCACCACGTGGGGCCTGGGGGTGCGGACCTGGGGCACCGGGACTCCGGGCGACACGGTGTTGCTGACCGGCACGTACCAGCTCCCGGGGGAGGTCAACCGGAGGCTGCTCGGCGCGTTGCCGTCACTGCTGGTGGTCCGCGCGCAGGAGTGGCACAGCCCGCTGGTCGGCCTGCTCGCCGAGGAGGTGACCCGGGACGGCCCCGGCCAGGAGGCGGTCCTGGACCGACTGCTCGACCTGCTACTGATCGCGGTGCTGCGCGACTGGTTCGACCGGCCCGGCCAGGGCCCCTCCTGGTACGCCGCCAACGCGGATCCGGTGGTCGGACCGGCGTTGCGGCTGCTGCGCGGCGAGCCCGCCCGGGAGTGGACGGTGGCCTCCCTCGCCGCCGAGGTGGGTGTCTCCCGGGCCACCCTGGCCCGGCGTTTCACCGAACTGGTCGGCGAGCCGCCGATGACCTTCCTGACCGACTGGCGGTTGAGCCTCGCCGCCGACCTGCTGCGGGAGCCGGACGCCACCCTCGGCGCGGTGGCCCGCCAGGTCGGCTACGGCAGCCCGTTCGCGTTGAGCACCGCCTTCCGCCGGGTACGCGGCGTCAGCCCCCGCGACCACCGCACCCGCTCCCCCACCAGTTGACCCTCCCGTCCGACACCGTGCGCCACCAGTGCTCACGCCCCGATCGGACGGGCACGACACCCCATCAGCCGTTCGCCTCCCGACCACAGGCGGGGGCACGCTCTGCCCCTAGGACTCGACACGGTCCAGGGGATGAGAGTGCTCACCCGCCTGCGGCTACCAGGCACCGAGTCTGCCAACGGCTGACCCGGTACCTCCCATCAGGGGACGTGGGTCAGGTAGGCGGTGGTGGCGGCAGCGAGGATGTCGGGACCGGGGCGGGCCCAGAGGTCGGCGTGGAAGACCTCCACCTCGATCGGGCCGGTGTAGCCGGCCGCGTCGACGGCCTCCCGCAGCCGGCGCAGCTCGACGCTGCCCTCACCCGGCAGGCCCCGACCGAGCAGCACCCCCTCCGGCAGCGGGGTGATCCAGTCCGCCACCTGGAACGCGGCGATCCGTGACCCGGCGCGGGCAATCTGCTGGTAGACCGTGTCGTCCCACCAGATGTGGTACGTGTCGACCACCACCCCGACCACGCCCGGGTCGAACCGTTCGGCGATGTCGAGGGCCTGCCCGAGGGTGGCGATCACGCACCGGTCGGCGCAGAACATCGGGTGCAGCGGTTCGATGGCCAGCCGCACCCCGGCGGCGGCGGCCTCCGGGGCGAGTTCGGCGATCGCGTCGGCCACCACCTGCCGGGCCCCGTCGACGTCCCGGCTGCCGGCCGGCAGCCCGCCGGAGACCAGCACCAGTTCCCGGGTGCCGAGGGTGGCGGCCTCCTCGATGGCCCGGCGGTTCTCGTCCCGCCAGCCGGGGGCGGTGAAGAACCCGCTCCGGCAGAGCGAGGTGACCTCCAGCCCGGCGTCGCGGACCAGCCGGGCGGAGCGTTCCAGGCCGTACTCCTGGACCGGCTCCCGCCACAGCCCGATCCCCGGCACGCCGGCCGCCGCGCAGCCGGCGACCACGTCGGTCAGCGGCCAGTGCTTGGCGGTGGCCTGGTTGAAGGAGAACCGTTCCAGGCCGGGAGCCGGAGCCACCCGGTTCACCGGAGCGGGTGCGCTCACTGGGCCACCCCCGCCACGGTGAAGTACGCCCGGGCCCGGGTGGCGGCCAGGTCGGCGTCCGGCAGCAGCCCCGCGGAGTCGGCCAGGACCAGCAGCCGGGCCAGGTGCGCCGGGGAGCGGCCGGCCTGCTGCCCGGCGAGCATGGTGAAGTGGTCCTGGTGCCCGGCCAGCCAGGCGAGGAACACGATGCCGGTCTTGTAGTGCCAGGTCGGCGTGGCGAACAGGTGCCGGGCCAGCGGCAGGGTCGGGGCGAACACCTCGTCGTAGGTGGCCAGGTCACCGGCGTCGAGCGCGGCCAGCGCGGTGGCGGCGGCCGGCGCGATCGCGGCGAAGACGCCGAGCAGCGCGTCGGAGTGCCCCTGCTCGTCGCCCCGGATCAGCTCCGGGTAGTTGAAGTCGTCGCCGGTGTAGAGGCGTACCCCCTCGGGGAGCCGGCGGCGCAGGTCGATCTCGCGTTCGGCGTCGAGCAGCGAGACCTTGATGCCGTCGACCCGGGCCTGGTGGTCCTTGATCAGCTGCAACACGGTCTCGGTGGCATCGTCCAGGTCGGACGAGCCCCAGTAGCCGGCCAGCGCCGGGTCGAACATGTCGCCGAGCCAGTGCAGCACGACGGGCTGGTCGGCGGCGGCGAGCAGCCGGTCGTACACCTGGAGGTAGTCCTCGGCGCCGGTGGCCGTCGCGGCGAGCTGCCGGCTGCACATCAGCACCGGCCGGGCCCCCGCGGCGGCGACCTCGGCGAGCTGCTCGAGGTACGCCTCGGTGATCAGGGGCAGCGTGCTCGGGCCGGGTGGGAGCTGGTCGGTGGCGACCCCGGCGACGATCCGCCCGCCCACGGCGCGGGCCTCGGCGGCGCTGCGCCGGATCAGCTCGCGGGTGGCCGGGTGGTCGAGCCCCATGCCGCGCTGGGCGGTGTCCATCGCCTCGGCCACCCCGAGCCCGTACGACCACAGGTGGTGCCGGAAGGCCAGCGTGCGCTCCCAGTCGACGGCGGCCGGGGCGCCCGGCACGTTCTCCGCGGCCGGGTCGGCGACGACGTGCGCGGCGGCGTACGCCACCCGGCTGGTCGACGGCCCGGCGGGGCGCGGGAAGCCCCGCCCCCCGCGCAGCCGGTACGTCTCGCCGCCGGGCAGGTTGACGGTGGCGCTCACCGGGTCAGCTCCGGCACCTCGACGCGGCGCCCCTCGCGGGCGGACTCCAGACCCAGCTCGGCGAGCTGCACGCCGCGCACCCCGGCGAGGAAGTCCCAGTGGAACGGGTCGCCGGCCACGACGTGCCGCAGGAACGCCTCCCACTGCGCCTTGAAGCCGTTGTCGAACTCCTCGTTGTCGGGCACCTCGGTCCACTGGGCCCGGAAGTCCTCGGTGGCGGGCAGGTCCGGGTTCCAGACCGGCTTCGGGGTGACGGCCCGGTGCTGCACCCGGCAGCGGCGCAGCCCGGCGACCGCGCTGCCCTCGGTGCCGTCGACGTGGAACTCGACGAGTTCGTCGCGGTGCACCCGGGTGCACCAGGACGAGTTGAGCGCGGCGACGACGCCACCTTCGAGTTCGAAGATGCCGTACGCGGCGTCGTCGGCGGTGGCCGGGTAGCTGCGGCCGGCCTCGTCGACCCGCTGCGGGATGTGCGTGGCGGCGAGGCAGGTCACGGCCCGCACCGGGGCGAACAGCTCTTCCAGCACGTACTGCCAGTGCGGGAACATGTCCATGATGATGCCCCCGCCGTCCTCGACCCGGTAGTTCCAGGAGGGGCGCTGGGCGGGCTGCCAGTCGCCCTCGAAGACCCAGTAGCCGAACTCGCCGCGGACGGAGAGGATCCGGCCGAAGAAGCCGCCGTCGATCAGCCGCTTCAGCTTGCGCAGGCCGGGCAGGAACAGCTTGTCCTGTACCACGCCGGTGCGGATGCCGGCCGCGTCGGCGGCCCGGACCAGTTCCATCGCGGCGGCGCTGGACTCGGCGAGGGGCTTCTCGGTGTAGATGTGCTTGCCGGCCTCGATCGCCTGCCGAATGGCCTTCTCCCGCTGCTGGGTGACCTGCGCGTCGAAGTAGATCTCCGCGTCCTCGCGGGCGAGCGCGGCGCTCAGGTCGGTGGTCCAGTCAGTGAGCCCGTGCCGCTCGGCCACGGCGCGCAGCCGGCCCTCGTCGCGGCCGACGAGGATCGGCTCGGGCCAGATCCGGGTGCCGTCGGGCAGCGCCAGGCCGCCCTGTTCGCGCAGGGCCAGCAGGGACCGGACCAGGTGCTGGCGGTATCCCATCCGACCGGTGACGCCGTTGACGATGATGCCGATCGACCTTCGGGTCATGGTCGTCCCTTCATGTGTCACGCTTCAGGTAAGCGCTTTCCTGGGCAGCGTAGGTGTCTCCCACCGCGCCAGGCAAGAGCCTTGCCGGTGGATCTTGCGGTAGCCTGTGCGCGACCGCGCGGGGCGCGGCACCTGGCGCGTACCTCAGAGGGGGTGAGAGTTGGCGACGTTGGCCGACGTGGCCCGCCGCGCGGGCGTCTCCCCCGCCACGGCGTCCAGGGTGATCAACGGCAGCAGCAAGCCGGTCGCCGACGAGCTGCGCGAGCGGGTGCTCCGCGCCGTCGCCGAGCTGCGGTACGTCCCGAACGCGCACGCCCAACTGCTGGCCCGGCCGCAGCGCAGCGTGGTGGGCGTGGTGGTGCACGACGTCTCCGACCCGTACTTCGCCGAGGTGACCCGGGGCCTGCAACGGGTGGCCACCGACCGGGGGCGGCTGGTCATCATCTGCAACAGCTACCGCGACCCGGAGCGCGAGCTGGAGTACGTCGAGATGCTCCGCGGCCAACAGGTCGCCGCGATCGTGCTGGCCGGCTCGGGTTACCACGACGTCGACTTCACCACCCGACTCACCGAGAAGCTGGCCGCGTACGAGGCGACCGGCGGCCGGGTGGCGGTGGTCGGCCGGCACGAGCACCCGGGCGACGCGGTGATGCCGGCCAACGACCTCGGCGGCCGGCTGCTCGGCGAGGAGCTGCTCCGCCAGGGGCACCGGCAGATCGGCGTGATCGCCGGTCCACGGGTGCTGACCACGATCACCGACCGGTTGACCGGGCTGCGGGCCGCGCTGTCCGACGCCGGTGTGCCGCTGCCCGAGGAGCACCTCCGGTACGCCGACTTCGACCGCGACGGCGGGGCCCGCGCCGCCGCCACGCTGCTGGACGCCTGCCCCGGGCTGACCGCGCTGGTGGCGCTCAACGACTCGATGGCCGTCGGCGCGCTGGCCCTGCTGCGGCAGCGGGGCGTCCGGGTGCCCGAGCAGGTGTCGGTGGTGGGCTTCGACGACATGCCGGTGGCCGCCGACGTCACCCCGGCGCTGACCACGGTCCGGCTGCCCCTGGTCGAGTTGGGCGCCCGGGCGATGACCCTCGCCCTCGACCCGTCCGCCGGCCTCTCCCGGGTCGAGGTGCTTCCCGCCACCCTGGTCCGCCGCGAGAGCCTCGGCCCGGCGCCGCGCTGACCGGCCCGCCGTGGGCGTGGGAGACCGGCGGTGGCTCCGTACATCCGTCCCCTCGCGGGTCGACCGCACGGCCCCCGGCCCGCCGGTCGAGGGCTCGCGCGGCGGCTCAGTCGCGCGCGGCGGCCAGCTCCGCCAGCCGGGGGATCTGCCGGGGGTCGGCCAGCGCCGACCCGACCGCGACCACCTTCACCCCGGCGGCGAGGAAGTCCCCCGCGTTGTCCGCGTCGATCCCGCCGGTGGCCACGAACCGCAGCTCCGGCAGCGGCCCGGCCATCGCCCTGAACCACTGCGGGCCGAGGCTCACCGCCGGGAACGCCTTGAGCCAGACCAGCCCGTGGTCGAGGGCCCGCTGCGCCTCGGTCGGGGTGGCGACCCCCGGCAGGTGCGGGATGCCGTAGGTCAGCGCCGCGTCGGCGACCGCCAGGTCGAGCCCGGGGGCGACGGTGAACGCCGCACCGGCGTCGGCCGCCAGGCGGACCTGGGCGGGGGTGCGGACGGTGCCGGCTCCCACCCGTCGGCCCCGCCTCCGCCCGGCCTCGACGGCTGCCCGCAGGGACGGCCCGGCCTCCGGGGTGCGGATCGGCACCTCCACCACGTCGATACCCAACTCCCACGCCTGCTCGGCGAGGCGGGCGGTCTCCGTCGGCGGCAGGTCGCGCAGGATCACCATCACCCGGGCGTCGGTGAAGATCGGCGCGAAGTCGTGCGACGTCATCCGCCGCTCCTTTCTCGTTCGGCTGCGCTGGCGGCGACCGGCGTGCCGGGGAGCAGTCCCGCCCCCACCGGGTCGAGCTGCGCCCAGGCTGCGGCAGGCAGGGCGAGCAGCCGGTCGACCAGCGCCCGCCCGGGGGGCGGTGCGGTGTCCCCGGGGACGGTCAGGGTGGGCGCGGCGCAGAGGTGGCCGAGCCGGAGGCAGTCGCGGGGTTCGAGGTCGCGCAGCAGCCCGGAGAGGAAACCGGCGGCGAAGGCGTCCCCGGCGCCGACGGGTTCGCGTACCGGCACCCGCAGCGCCGGCACGAAGACGGCCGTTCCGGTGCGTGGCAGCACGGTCGCGCCGACCGCGGCGTCCTTGACCACCACCAGGTCCGGCCCCGGCAGGAGCGCGCGCACCGCGACCGGGTCGGCGCACCCCCAGAGGGTGTCCGCCTCATCCTGCCCGACGAGGACCACGTCGGCCCGGTCGGCGAGCCGGCGCAGCACCGGCGCGGCGGCGGCGACCGGCCAGAGCCGGGCCCGGTGGTTGACGTCGAAGCTGATCCGGGCATCGCCCAGCGGCCGGTCGGTCAGCGCGCACTTTACGAGCGCCGCACAGGTCGGCGAGAGCGCGGCGGTCACCCCGGACAGGTGCAGCAGCCGGACGCCGGCCAGCCGCCGGTCGTCCAGCGCGTCCGGGCCCAGCGCCGAGGCGGCGGAGCCGGAGCGGTAGTAGTGCACGGCGGTGCCGCCCGGGCCCGGGTCCTTCAGGTAGACGCCGGTGGGCGCGGTCGGGTCGACCTCGACCAGGGCGTCCACCCCGGCGTCGGTGACGTGCCGCACCACCCGCCGCCCGAACGGGTCGTCGCCGACCCGGCTCACCCAGCCGACCCGGTGCCCGAGGCCGGCAAGGGCTATGGCCAGGTTGGACTCGGCGCCGCCGACCGAGACGCCGAGCCGGTCGGCTCGCTCCAGCGGCGCCATCGGGTCGGGGGTGAGCACCACCATCGCCTCGCCCACGGTCGCCACCTCCGGCCCGCCGGTCGGTCCGGCGGCGGCAGTCGGTCCGCCGGCACCGGTCACGGCCCGGTCCGGCCCGGCCGCGGATCCGCCGGTCATGCGCCGTCCCGCCGGTCCAGCAGGGCGGCGATCCTGGCCCGGTCCAGGGTGCCGTCGGCGACCAGGACCGCGTGCCGGCCGGGCCGGTCGCCGCCGGCCGGCACCACGGCCGGGTGGTCGAAGGCGAAGGCCACGCAGACTCCCGGGTACATCGCGGTCCGCACGAACCACCGGTCGCCGGAGCCCAGGCCGGTGAAGACCAGGGTGTACGCTCCACCGCCCGGCGTCACGCCGGTCATCGCCACCCACGGCGCGGCGCTGCCGTTGGCGGCCTGCTCCCCCTCGTTGTCGTTGGTGAACACCGACGGTTCGCCGTCGGCGACCGCCCGCCAGAAGAAGCCGCCGTAACCGGCCCCGCCGGGGCGGCCGTTGGTGGCCGGGCTTCCCAGGTGCACGTCCCGCTCGACGGGGGCGGTGAGGGTGTAGTCGACGTCGAGCCGCCACACGTCCGGCGCCACCGGCGCCGCGCCGAGCCGACGGTGCTCGGTGAGCAGCACGCGGCCGTCCCGGTCGCGCCACTGCAACTCGTGCTCCAGCCGGTCCGGGCCGCGGTCGCCCCAGCCGGTGTGGGCGATCACGCCGTGGTCGTCCCGCCAGGTGTAGCCGATGTCGCGCACGTACGTCCGGCCGCCCCAGAGGTTGGTGCCGTCGACGTCCTGCACCGCCAGGGACGCCCCGAGGTGCCATACGTGGTCGGCGGGGAACGCGTCGGTGACCGGCGTGCCGGCGAGGGTCCGGACCGGGTGCAGGTACGGCCGGGGTCCGTGCCTCGGGTCCAGGTCGGGGTGCAGCACGTACCGGGCGACCTCGACGTCGCCCACCCGCAGGGTGGGTTCCTCGGTCACGGCGTCACCGCCCGGGCCAGTGGTCGGGCGACCGCGTGCAGGGCGGCCAGGGCGTACCCGGCGAGGATCGGCACCGCCACCGGGGTGACCAGCGCGGCGAGCAGTCCGGCGACGACGCACACCCCGCTGGCCGCCGCCCAGGTGCCGGGACGGTCCAGCCCGGTACGCGCCGCCGCGCGGGCCGCGTCCCGCCAGCCCCGCCCGCCGGTGCGGCCGACCGCCACGACGACCAGCCCGGCGTACCCGGCCAGGGCGGCGGCGACCAGGGCGGTGACGGCCAGTGCGGGCGGCCCGCCGGGCACCCGCCCGGCGGCGAGCGCGAGCAGGTCGGCGCCGAGGGCGACGACGGCGGCGAGCGCGACGGCGCTCACCGCCACGCCGGTCGGCAGCGCCCGGGTGAACCGGGCCGCCGTGGTGCGCAGGTCCGGCCAGCCGCCGTGCGCGACCCGGTCGTGCACGGCGGCGCTGGCGGCAGCCGCCGCCGGGGCGAGGGTGAGCAGCGGCAGCGCGGCCAGCACGAGGAGGAAGCCGAGCAACGCCAGGTCGGTGGCGTCGCGCAGGGTGTCCCGCCAGTCCCGGCGGGGCTCGGTGTCGTTCATCCCTTGAGTCCGCTGGTGTTGATGCCCTCGACGAGCATCCGCTGGAAGGCGAGGAAGAACAGGAAGACCGGCAGCAGCGACAGCACCGACATGGCGAACATCGGACCGACCGCGCTCTGGCTGGTGGAGTCGATGAACAGGGTCAGCGCCACCGGCACCGTGTAGTCCTCCAGACTGGACAGGAAGACCAGCTGGCGGAAGAAGTCGTTCCAGGTCCAGATGAACGAGAAGATCGCGGTGGTGACCAACGCCGGGCGACTCAACGGCAGGATGACGTGCCGGAAGATGCCGTACGGGCTCGCGCCGTCGATCTTGGCGGCCTCGTCCAGCTCGCGGGGGATGCCCCGCATGAACTGCACCATCAGGAAGACGAAGAACGCCTCGGTGGCGAGGTACTGCGGGATCAGCAGCGGCAGGTACGGCCATTCGCCGCCGACCAGGCCCAGGCTGCGGAAGAGGATGTACTGCGGCACGATCAGCACGTGCCCGGGCAGCAGCAGGGTGCCGATCATGACGGCGAACCAGATCCCCCGCAGCCGGAACCGCAGCCGGGCGAAGGCGTACGCGGCCAGCAGGCAGGAGACCGCGTTGCCGACCACGGTGAGCAGGCTGACCATGGCGCTGTTGAGGAAGAACCGGCCGAAGCTGAGGTCGAAGTTGTTCCACCCCTGGGTGTAGTTGCCCGGGGTGAACCGCTCCGGCAGCAGGCCGATGTTGTTGACGATCTCCTCCTGGGACTTGACCGAGGTGCCGAGCATCCACAGCAGCGGATAGAGCACGACCGCGACGATCACGATCAGGACGACCAGCCGCAGGGCCTGCCGTCCGCCCGGCTTGCGGGCGCCCTGTCGGGGCGCCGTCGAGGTCACCGCCACCATCACCGCTCCCCGTCCGAGTAGTGCACCCAGAACCGCCCGGTGCTGAAGAAGATCGTGGTGATCAAGGCGATCGCGATCAGAAAGACCCAGGCCATCGCCGAGGCGTAACCCATCTCCAGGTCGGTGAAGCCGGCGATGTACAGCTGCAACGTGTACATCAGGGTCGAGTCGACCGGCCCGCCGGTGCCGTTGCTGAGCACGAACGCCGCGGTGAAGCCCTGGAAACCGTTGATGGTCTCCAGCACCAGGTTGAAGAAGATCACCGGGGAGAGCATCGGCAGGGTGACGTGCCAGAACTGACGGAACCGGTTTGCCCCGTCGACTGACGCGGCCTCGTACAGCTCGCCGGGCACCTGCTTCAGCCCGGCCAGGAAGATCACCATCGGGGCGCCGAACTGCCAGATCGCCAGCAGCATCAGCGTCTCCAGGGCCCACTCCGGGTCGTTGACCCAGGGCAGCCCCTCGATGCCGAAGATGGCCAGGAACGAGTTGAACGCGCCGTCCCGGTTGAACATGTTCACCCAGACGATCGCCAGGGCGACGCTGCCGCCGAGCAGCGACGGCAGGTAGAACAGGCCGCGGAACAGCCCGACCCCGCGCCAGGCCCGGTTGAGCAGCAACGCCACGCCGAGCGCGGCGGCGAGCTTCAACGGGACGGCCACCAGCGCGAAGGTGAGCGTGACCTGCACCGCGTGCCAGTACGACGGGTCGGCGGTGAACATCCGCTCGTAGTTGGCCAGCCCCACCCACTCCACCTCGGACAGCGGGGTGAGAATGTCGTAGTTGGTGAAACTGAGGTAGAGCGAGAGCAGCATGGGGATCGCCGTGACGCCCATCAGTCCGATGAGCCAGGGCGAGAGGAATACGTAGCCGGCCAGACCTTCGCCGTGCCGGTTCCGCCCGGCCCCACGCCGGGGGGCGTGGGGGCGGGCGGAACGGGTGGACCCGGTCCGGCCGGGGGCCGTGGTGAGGGCCACGGGCCGGCTCCTTTCCGTCAGCCGCGAGGTCAGGCGATCGCGGACTTGCAGGCGGCGAGGAACTGCTTCGCCGCCTCGGCCGGGGTGACCCGGCCGTACTGAGCGTTCTCCGCGGCCTTGACCAGCTCGGACTTGACCTTGCTGTGGCCCTTGATCGGCACCTGCGGCGAGGGGCCGAACTTCGCCGCCAGCTCGGTCTCGACCGCGATGGACTGCTTCATCGCCGGGTCGGTCGCGGTCTCGCTGACCTTGGCCCGCAGGTCCATGTTCGAGGGCAGGCCACGATCCGTGCCCAGCAGCGCCACCGCCTCCGGGTCGTTGGCCAGGAAGTTGATCACGTCGACCACGGCGTCCCGGTGCTTGCTTCCCTTGAACACCGACCAGTACATCGAGGCTCGGGCCCACTGGCCGCTCGGGTCACCCGGGTACGCCACGACGCCCAACTCGTCCTTGGTGTTCTTCTTCAGGTCGGGCATCTGGTTGACCCACACCCAGGAGGTCGCCGACTTGCCGGTGACCACGAGCTGCTTGGTGATGTCGCTGGAGTTGCCCTCGTGGATCACGTCCGGGGTCGGGGTGGCGCCCCGGTCGCGGGCTCCCTTCCACAACTCGAACCACCTGGTCACGTCCGCCTCGTCGAAGCCCAGGTCGTTGCCCTTGTACAGGTCCTTGCCCTGCTGGCGCAGCCACACCCAGAGCGCCTTGTAGTCGGCGCTCGGGTCCTGGGTGCCGGGGACCTTGGTCTTCTTCGCCACCTGCTCGGCCCAGGCGATGTGCTCCGCCCAGCTCATGCCGGTGGTCGGCTCCGGAAGGCCGTTCTTGGTGAGCAGGCTCTTGTTGTAGACCAGGCCCTGGGTGTTCTCACCGGCGGCCACGCCGGCGAGCTTGCCGTCGACGACGCCGTACTCCAGCAGGCTCTTGGGGAACTTCGACACGTCGAGCTTGCCGGAGTCCTTGTAGCTGGTGAGGTCGAGCACCGTGCTGCGGCCGGCGTACTCGGCGAGGTAGTTGTCGTCGATCTGGAAGATGTCCGGCGGGTTGCCGCCGGCCGTGAGCGTGGCCAGCTTGTCGAAGTAGCCCTGGTTGGCCTGCCAGGTCTTCTCGAAGGTCACGTTCGGGTTCTTCTTGGTGTAGAGGGCCAGGGCGTCCTCGGTGAGCTTGGCGCGGGCTTCGCCGCCCCACCAGAAGATGGAGAGCTTGACCTTGTCGTCACCGGTGGCGGCCCCGTCGTCGCCGCAGGCCGCGGCGCCGAACATCAGCGGGGCGGCGACCACGGCGGCGACCAGGCCACGCAGGATTCGGCGGCGGGGTGCCCGAGAACGGAAGAGGGGTTCGACCGGCGAGCCGGTGGTGGGGGACGTGTGCATCAGCGCTCACTCCTCGGCGTTAGGAGGCGACGACGCCACCGGTGGTGCCCGCCGGGCCACCCGGGTCCGCACGGCGATGCGGGCCCGGGCCGTCCGGCAGGCCACCGGGACGGGTTCGACCGGAGCCCGGCACGGGCCCGGTCGAGTCGCGGATGACCAACTCGGTCTGGAGCATTACCTGTGCGGTGGTGCGACGGTCGCCGACAACCACTGCCCGTCCCCCGCCGCGCGGGCGGGGCTCGGAGTCGTGTTGCAGCAGCATGTCGACGGCCGTCCGGCCGGCGGCCGCGGTCGGCGTGGCCACCGTCGTCAACTTGGGGCGGGTGAGCCGGCTCAGCGCGATGTCGTCGACCCCGACCACGCTGACGTCCTCCGGCACGCGGAGGCCGAGCTGGTCAAGCCCTTCGATCAGCCCGATGGCCATCAGGTCGTTGTAGGCGAGCACGGCGGTGACGCCGCTACGGCACACCTGCTCGGCCTGCGCACCGCCACCGGTCTCGGTGGGCGGGTTGGGGCCGAGCAGGGTGAGTTCGGCGCCACCGGAGCGGGCGGCAGCCCCGGCCGCCCGTCGGATCTCGCGGTTGGTCCAGGATCCGCGTGGGCCACAGAGCAGCGCGATCCGACGGTGACCGAGGCCGAGCAGGTGCTCGATCGCGGACCGGGCGCCCTGCCCGACGTCCATCACCACGCAGGGCAGGCCGGCGACGTGGCGGTTGATCACCACCACCGGGACCTCCCGGCTGACCTGCTCGATGAGGCTGTTGCTCATCCGGGGGCTACACAGCAGCACCCCGTCCACCTGCTTGGCCAGGGCGTGGACCAGTTCCTCCTCGGCGGCCGCGTCCTCGTTGGTGTCGGCCACGAAGACGTGGTAGTCGCGGTGCCGGGCCTGTCCCTCGGCCGCCTTGATCAGCGGCGGGAAGAACGGGTTGGCGATGTCCGCGATGATCAGGCCGATGTTGTGCGTCCGGCCGGTGATCAGCGCCCGGGCCGCCCGGTTCGGCCGGTAGCCCAGGTCCTCGGCGCAGGCCAGCACCCGCACCCGGGTTTCCGGGTTCACCAGGTGCGGTGCCGAGAAGGTGCGGGACACGGTGGAGATGTGCACGCCCGAGGCCCGCGCGACGTCGCGGATGGTGGCTGGCACGAGCGGGCCCCCCGTCAGGCGTGTGGTTGCGGTCACAGCAGTGCCGCCAATTAATGCAAACGGTTGCTCCACTGTCAACGGCTCATTGTCACGGCTCGATTGCGAAGAGGCCCCCACCCCGCCACACACGCCGCACCAATCGGGGCGAATGCCACGGGATTGGCCTGAGTCGTTGACGCGGTAATCGCCCGCGTGGTTTCTTCGCTGCAAACCTTTGCAGCACGAGCGGGAGGTCGACCGCATGTCACCACCACCCGGGCGGCGCCGCCGTCACGCCCTGGTCGGCACCGGGGCCCGGGCCGAGATGTTCGTTCGCGCGCTGGTGACCGAGCACCCGGACACCACGGAGCTGGTCGCCTTCGCCGACGTCAACCAACGGCGGATGGACGCCCACAACGGGTGGCTGGTCGAACTGGGCCACCCGGCCGTGCCGACGTACCAGGCCGCCGACTTCGCCACCATGCTCGCCGAGGAACGGGTCGACGTGGTCCTGGTGACCACCGTCGACTCGACCCACGACGAGTACATCGTCGCCGCGCTGCGCGCCGGCTGCGACGTCATCACCGAGAAGCCGATGACCGTCGACGTCCCGGGCTGCCGGCGGATCCTGGACGCGGTCGCCGAAACCGGCCGGCAGGTCACCGTCGCCTTCAACTACCGCTACAACCCCCTGCACGAGCAGCTGCGCCGCCTGCTCGCCGGCGGGGCGGTCGGCGAGATCGGGTCGGTGCACTTCGAGTGGCTGCTCGACGTGCGGCACGGCGCCGACTACTTCCGCCGGTGGCACCGGGACAAGGCCTCCTCCGGAGGTCTGATGGTGCACAAGGCCAGCCACCACTTCGACCTGGTCAACTGGTGGCTCGGCGCCGAGCCGGTCGAGGTGTACGCCGCCGGCCGGCTCTTCTTCTACGGCGAGAACGGCCGCCGGCACGGGTACGCCCGCGACTACGACCGGGCACACGGCGCCCCCGCCGCGGCCGACGACCCGTTCGCGCTGCGCCTGGCCGACCACCCTCGGCTGCGGGAGCTCTACCTCGACGCCGAGGCCGAGGACGGCTACCAACGGGACCGTAACGTCTTCGCCCCCGGCGTGACGATCGAGGACGACATGGCGGTGGTGGCCCGCTACACCAACGGCGCGACGATGACCTACCACCTCACCGCGTACGCCCCCTGGGAGGGTTACCGGGTGATGGTCAACGGCAGCCGCGGCCGACTGGAACTGGAGGTCATCGAGAACGACTTCGTCAGCCCCGCCGCGGCCGGCGCCCTCAAGGGCGCGGCGCTGCACGGCGACGAGGCCGCCACCGAGGCCGGCGCCGCCACCCTCACCCTGCGCCCGTTCTGGGAACCGCCCACCGTCATCCCGGTCGAGGGCCAGACCCGCGAGGGCCACGGCGGCGCGGACGCCCGGATGACGAGGGTGCTCTTCGGCGGCGAGCCCGACCCGCTGCACCGCGCAGCCACCGCCCGTGACGGCGCGCTCGCCCTGCTCACCGGCCTGGCGGCCAACCGCTGCATGGAGACCGGTGGTCCGGTCCGGGTCGCCGACCTGATCACCCTGCCCTGATCCTCCGAGGAGTCCCTGTGCCGACCCCTGACGATGTGCTCCTCCCCGCGGACCCGGGTGTGCGCGGGCTCGCCCGGGACCTGTACGCCCTGGCCGCGCCGCAGCCGATCATCTCCCCGCACGGGCACGTGGACCCGGCGATCCTCGCCGAGGACCGGCCGTTCCCCGACCCGGCCCGGCTGCTCATCGTGCCCGACCACTACCTCACCCGGATGCTGCTCAGCCAGGGCGTCCCTCCGGCGCAGCTGGGGGTGCCGACCGTGGACGGCAGCCCGGTGGAGGCCGACGGGCGCACGATCTGGCGGCGCTTCGCCGCGCACTGGCACCTGTTCCGCGGCACGCCGTCGCGGCTCTGGCTGGAACGCACCTTCACCGGCGTGTTCGGGGTGACCACGCCGCTCTCCCCCGCCACCGCCGACGCCGTCTACGACGAGCTGGCCGCCCGGCTGGCCGAGCCGGAGTTCCGGCCCCGGGCGCTGTTCGAGCGGTTCGGCATCGAGGTGCTGGCCACCACCGAGTCGCCCCTGGACGACCTGGGGCAGCACGCCAAGCTCGCC
>NZ_SMKN01000059.1 GCF_004348675.1 Micromonospora sp. KC606
GGGGTCGACCGGGCCGACCCGGAGCGGGGTTACCCTGATGCCATGCAGACCACCGTGACCCCCGTGGCGCACCTGGCCCGCCCGGGCCGGCCCGCCGTGGTGGCACGCACCCTCACCGAACTGGTCGGTCCCACCCGGGGCGTCGTGGAACTGCCGGTGCGGCTGATGTGGAACGCGCAGCGGACGTTCGACCTGGCCGAGCCCGACGACCTGCTGTGGATGTACGAGAACGTGCTGCGGGAGAGCACCCGCACCGACGATCTGCGGCAGTTAATCAACGGGCGCACGCTGCGCCGGGTGTGGCGACGGTTGAACCTGCCGCGCGGGGTGCGGCAGGCGTGGGAGAGCCGGCACCAGGGTCTGCGGGCCGCGTGACGCACCTGCACGACTTCTACCGGGAGGTCGCCCGGGTGGCGCTCTCCGTCGCCGGGCGGCATCGGTTCGTGCTGGGCGGCGGGGTGGCCTGGGCGGCGCACGGCCTGGTCACCCGCCCGACCGAGGACGTGGACCTGTTCGCCGACGTGGAGGGCGCGGCCGCGGCGGCGGCCACGGAGGTCCGCGCGGCGCTGGAAGGGGCCGGGTACGCGGTCGTCGACGCCGACCCGGACAGCGACCTCGGCGGGCTGTTCGACGGCGTCGACCAGGACCTGCGGGATTTCGTGGTGCGCCGCGGCGACCGGCAGATCCGGCTGAGCCTGGCCCGCCTCGACCGGTACCGCTCCCCCGTGGTGATGGACTTCGGCCCGGTGATGGACGTGCGGGATCTGGTGGCGAACAAGACCGCCGCGCTGGTCAACCGCCGGGAGGCACGCGACTACATCGACGTGGCGGCGGCCCTGGACCGCTGGTCCGTCGCCGAGCTGCTGGAGCTGGCCCGGCAGGTCGACCCCGCGCTGGAGGACACCGACGTCCGGGAGGCGGGCCGGTACCTGGACCGGGTGCCGGATCGCCGGTTCAGCCGCTACGGCCTGGACGCCCGGCAGATCGCCCGGATGCGGGACCGGCTCGCCGGCTGGCCCCGCTGACCGGTCGGAGCGGGTCGGCCGGCGCGGAGTCAGCCTGCCGCAGTGCCCGGGGATGGCCGCACGCCACCCGGGCGCCATGTCGGTTCACTTCGTCGGGCGTCCACCGGTGACGCCGAGGATCTCGCCGGTGACGTAGCTGGACTCCTGCGAGGCGAAGAAGACGTATGCCGGGGCGAGTTCGGCGGGCTGGGCCGGCCGGCCCAGCGGGGTGTCCGTGCCGAACTGCTTCACCTTCTCCTGCGGCATGGTGGCCGGGATCAGCGGCGTCCAGACCGGGCCGGGTGCGACCGCGTTGACCCGGACGCCCTGCTGGGCGAGCTGGGCGGCGAGTGCCTTGGTGAAGTTGGCGATGCCCGCCTTGGTGGTGGCGTAGTCGAGCAGTTGCGGCGACGGGTCGAACGCCTGGATCGAGGTGGTGTTGATGATCGTCGCGCCGTCCTTCATGTGCGGGATGGCCTCCTGGCACAGCCAGAACATCGCGTACAGGTTGGTCTTCAGAACCCGGTCGAGCTGGGCGGTGGTGATGCCGGCGATGCCCTCGTCCTGGGACATCTGGTACGCGGCGTTGTTCACCAGGATGTCGATCCCACCCAGGTCAGCCACCGTACGGGCGACGAGGTCCCGACAGTTGCGCTCGTCGGTGATGTCGGTGCGTACCGCCACGCCCCGGCGGCCGGCCTGCTCGATGAGCCGCACCGTCTCGCGGGCGTCGGCGTCCTCCTCCTCGCCGAGGTAGGAGACCACCACGTCGGCGCCCTCCCGGGCGAAGGCGATCGCGACCGCCCGGCCGATGCCCGAGTCACCGCCGGTGATCAGCGCGCGCCTGCCCTCCAGGCGGCCGCTACCCCGGTACGACTCCTCGCCGTGGTCGGGCTTCGGCCCCATCTCGCGGGTCGAGCCAGGCGCGGACTGCTGCTGCGCGGGCTGCCCCTCCTGCTGGCCGTACTGCTCGGTCGGGTCCTGACGGGTGTACTGGTCCTGGTTCACCGCTTGACTCCTCGGGTGCTTCGTCCGTCCTGGTCCCTGTCCGCCCTACCCCACCGGCCAGCGAGGAAACCGGCGTGCCAGTCGCACGGGCGACGGTGTTGTTACGCGCAGGTGGCCGACGACGCTGGTGGGATGAAACACCGTGAGCCGTTGTGGCGCCCGTGACAACTGCTCGTTTATGGTGCGCAACGGCAACCACGAGGCGCCTCCCCCTTCTTGCGAAAGGCACCGCATGACCCTCTCCTCCGGCGCGTCGCGCCGTCAGGTGCTGACCGTCGCCGCCACCGCGGCGACCGCTACCCTGATCGCCGGCGCCCCCGCCCGGGCCGCCGAGGCGAAGGGCCCGAAGACCTGGGACCTGACCGTCCTGGGCACCTCCGACACCCACGGCAACGTCTACAACTGGGACTACTACCGCGACGCCGAGTACGACGACAGCAAGCACAACGACGTCGGCGTGGCCAAGCTGGCCACCCTGGTCAACCAGATCCGCGCCGAGCGCCGGGGCAGGGCGACTCTCGTCCTCGACGCCGGCGACACCATCCAGGGCACCCCGCTGGCCACGTACTACGCCAAGCAGGAGCCGATCACCGTCACCGGTGAGACGCACCCGATGGCCCACGCGATGAACGTGCTCCGGTACGACGCGGTCACGTTGGGCAATCACGAGTTCAACTACGGTCTGCCGCTGCTGGCGAAGTGGATCGAGCAGCTCGGCTTCCCGGCGCTGGCCGCCAACGCCCTCAACGCGAAGACCGGCCGGCCGGCCTACCTGCCGTACGTGATCAAGAAGGTGCGCCTGGGCGGCCCGGACTCCCCCACCATCAACGTCGGCATCCTCGGCCTGACTAACCCCGGTTCGGCGATCTGGGACAAGGCCAACGTCGAGGGCAGGCTGATCTTCGCCGACATGATCGAGACCGCCGCGAAATGGGTGCCGATCATGCGGGAACGCGGCGCCGACCTCGTGATCATCTCCGCGCACGGCGGCGACAGCGGCACCTCCAGCTACGGCCCGGAGCTGCCGATCGAGAACCCGGTGGCGCTCATCGCGCAGCGGGTGCCTGGCATCGACGCGATCCTGTTCGGCCACGCGCACGCCGAGGTGGTGGAGAAGTTCCACACCAACGAGGTCACCGGCGAGCAGGTGCTCACCGCCGAGCCGTCCAAGTGGGGCCAGCGGCTGACCCGGATGGACTTCACCGTCCAGAGGGTGCGCGGCAGCTGGAAGGTCGTCGCCAAGCGGTCGTCCATGCTCAACACCAACACCGTGGTGGAGGACCCGGCGGTGCTCGCCGCCGTGCGCGGCCAGCACGCAAAGACGGTGAACTACGTCAACACCGTGGTCGCGCAGTCCTCGCAGGAGTTGTCCGCCGCCGCGTCGCGGTACCAGGACACCCCGATCCTGGACTTCATCAACCACGTGCAGACCGAGGTGGTCACCAAGGCGCTCGCCGGCACCGCGTACGCGTCGCTGCCGGTGCTGTCGATCGCCGCGCCGTTCAGCCGGACCGCGATCTTCCCCCAGGGTGACGTGCGCATCCGCGACGTCGCGGGCCTGTACGTCTTCGACAACACCCTCGAAGCCGTGGTGCTCAGCGGCGCCGAGGTCCGGACCTACCTGGAGTTCTCGGCGAAGTACTTCCAGACCGTGGCCGCGGGTGGCACCGTCGACCCGGCCACGATCAGCGACCCGGCCGTCCCGGACTACAACTACGACGTGTTCTCCGGTCTGGACTACGACATCGACATCTCGAAGCCGGTCGGCCAGCGGATCACCCGCCTGGTCCTGCCCGGCACCGACACCCCGGTCGCCGCCGACGCGCGGTTCGTCGTCGCCGTCAACAACTACCGGCGCAGCGGCGGCGGCAACTTCCCCGGCATCGTGAAGACCCAGGTGTACAACGAGCAGCAGGAGATCCGCCAGCTGTTGATCGACTGGGCGCAGGCCAAGGGTGTCATCGACCCGGCCGACTTCTTCGTACCGAACTGGAAGCTGGTACGCGAGGACGTGCCGGTCTTCTGACCCGCACCACGTCGACGGGTCACGGGGCGACCCGCGGCCCGTCGACCGGAGCCTGGTCAGCCGATGCCCGAACCCAGGCCGAGCGCCCGCTGGGTCGGGGACGCCCGCATTCTCGCGCCGGAAGGCGTACGGCATCAACGCCGGCGACCACCAAAATGACGGCGCCGGTCGGTCATCGGGGCAGGGTGGCCACCGAGCGCCGCACCGGGGGCAGGCGGTCCAGCAACGCCAGACCGGCCCGGACCGGGGCGCGGGACAGCGTCTGGTCGAAGCTGGCCCGCCCCTGGCAGAACCGTACGAACATCCGCCAACCGGCCGGGGTGGCCAGGAGGGCGTGAAAGACGTCGGGCCGACGTTCGAATATCTCCAGCAGGCGGTGACCGGCCCGCATCGACGGCACCAGCCGCTGGTGGATGTCCCGTTCGTAGCGGTCCAGGTCGCCTGCAGCGACCGCCTCGCCGGCGAGCGCGCCGGAGCGCAGGGCGTAGCTGATTCCCTCTCGGCTCCACGGTTCGAGAAGCCCCGCCGCGTCCCCGGCGACGAGCACCCGACCCCGGCGCAGTGGGGAGTCGTCGGCCCGGCACCGGGTCAGATGCCCCGAGTCGTGCTCCGGCTCCACACCAGCCAGGCCCAGCCGGTCCAGGAAACGGCGCAGGTACTCGCGGGTACCCTCGCCCTCGCCTCGCGCGGCGATCACCCCGACCGTCAACGACGCCCCCTTGGGGAACACCCACGCGTAAGAGCCCGGGATGGCGCCCCAGTCGAGCAGCAGCCGCCCCTGCCAGCGCCGCTGCACGACGGACGGGACGGGCAGCTCCCGCTCCAGGCCCAGATCCACCTGCCGGAACCGGACGCCCACGTGCCGGGCGGTGACCCCCGAGGAGCCGTCCGCCCCGACCACCGTCCGGGCCGCCACGGTCGTGCCGTCGGCCAGGCGCACGCGTACCCCGTCGGGATCCTGCTCCACACCGCGGACGGCGACGCCCTCGCGCAGCTCGGCCCCGGCGGTGACGGCGGCGGCGCGCAACCGGTCGTCGAACTCCTCCCGGCGCACCATCGCCACCAACGGGGTGCGGTACCGGCGGGTGAATGCGCGTCGCCCGTCCCGGGTGAACGTCACCCGATCGGCCCGGTCGTGCGCGGGCACCTCGATGCGGCCGGCGACCTCCGACAGCGAGGTGCCGATGAGACCACCGCCGCACGTTTTGTAACGGGGATGCGTGGCCCGCTCCAGCGCCAGCGTCCGCACGCCCGCCTCGGCGGCGACCCGCGCGGCGGTCAGCCCGGCCGGGCCAGCGCCGACGACGACGAGATCCCAGATGATCACGGCGTCCACCCTAGGGCACCGCACCCCGGCCGGCGGCGCACGACTGCCCCGATCGGGCGGGCATTGTCGGTCACCCGGCGGGTAAGCCGCGGTACCCACCCCGTCCGAGCGGGCGGGTCACGGCAAGGAGGTCACCATGCAGCAGGTGCGTCTGTCGGAGACCGAGGAACGGGTGTACGACGCGGTGGCGGCGCTGGAGGCGCGCGGTCAGGTACCGTACCCGGACCTGATCGCCGAGGAGGCGGGGATGGCGGCGGAGGAGGTGCACCAGCCCCTGCACCTGCTCACCGAGAAGAACCTGCTGCACCGGGAGGACTCGCCGATGGCCGGGCTGGACTTCGGCCCCCGGTGGTGCGCCCGCCAGATGGCGTGATTGCCGCCCCGCAGGGCCCTGGTCGCGGTCGGTCATGCCTGACCCACCGCTGACGGGACGGGGCCGCCGCCGGCAGACCGCCCGACAGACGCCGGCCGGCCCCCGTCACCATGAGGATGAGGGCCGGCCGGCCGGTCGGTCACCAGAGCTGCTGGACGATGTCCGCCGCCTGCTGCTCCCACTGCGCGTACGCGTACGGGAACGCCGAGACCTGGACGGTCTGCGCCGCCGTGGTCAACGGCAGCTCCTGCCAGCCGTGCACGTTCTTCAGCGCCTCGAAGAACGCCCGGGAGGCGTACCCGGGGTCGGTGATCTGGTCGGGCGTGCCCCAACCCGACGACGGGCGCTGCTGGAACAGGCCCTGCGAGTCGTGGTCGTTGTACGCGCCCAGGTGACCCAGGTTGTAGAGCTTGGACTCCTGCAGCGAGGTGGCGATGCCGATCACCGCGCCGCGCCTGCCCACGCCGGTCTCCCTGGCCTCCTCGATGATGGCCCTGGCGTTGGCGAGCTGGGCGTCGTCCAGCGGGATACGGGACTGGGCGCCCTCCACACCGTGCGGGATGAGCTCGTCCCGGCTCGGCCGGTCGGCCGACACTCCGGTGATCCTGCCGCCGGTGGTCAGGCCCGACTCGACCGTGGCGCCCTGCCGGCTCTTGCCGGTGGCCAGATCGATGGCGGCGACGGCTTCCTCGTGCGGGCCGCCCGTGACGGGGGCGGCCACCGCGGCGGGGCCGAGCGCCAGACCACCCATGGCGGCGACGCCGGCGATGCTCAGTACGGTCCTGTGGTTCTTCGCGATGGCCGGGAGCCATCGAGTGAAGTTCTGCTTCACGATGGTTGCCCTTTCGATCGTGTAAACGCGCTCCGCATCGAGCGCCCCTCGGGGAACTGCCGGCACCGCCGGGGTTGCCTGCCAGCAGTACGGGGGACACAACCGGCTCCGCGTGTCGCTCATTCCGGAAATGCCCGCCGTGGCCACGGCGGCGGCGCAGGTCACCGCCAGAGTCGGACAGCCCTGTCGGCAACCGGCGACCGGATCAACCCGGGGCTGGAACCGGACATCCCACGTCACCGGGGTACGAACGAGGTCGGCCAGCACCTGCCCGGTGCCGGGGTCTGGGCCGCGGGGTCCGCGCCGTCGAGGGCGTCTGCGACGGTGCCGCGTCCAGCGGCCGGGCGGGCGTCGAACGGCATTGGAGCCGGTCCTGACGAGGGACTACAGTGAGGCGCGCCAACCGGAAGGCGATGACGGTGACGACGAGTGCGGCGGTCGACCAGGTCCACCTGGGAGAACACATCTGTGGGGCGCACGGGGACGACAGCGACGGCCTGGACGACGCCGGCCGGTTCCTCGCCGCCAGACTCCGACTCGGTCACACGGCGTTGTGGCTCACCGACGGCGACTTTTCCCCACCGAGTGCCTCCACCCGGTCACCACCGCGCATCCCGCCACCGTCGGGCCCCGAATGAGCCGCGCCTGGACGCCGTTGCCGCGGGCGTACCGGACCCGCGGCCCGTACGGGTTGCGCCTGATCGGGGAGGTCGGGACGACCGTGCTGGACGTCTCGGAACTGAGCTTCGCCGATGCGGGTGCCGCCAGCGCGCTGGCCCGGGCCCGCCGCGACGCGCCCTCCGCCGTCCGCCTGGTCGGTTGCCGGCCGGCGCCGAGCAGCCTGCTCGACCCGGTGGACGGCGCGGGAGGCGCGGCGTGACGCCGATCGGGACGACGGGACCACCGGCGGGTGGTCTGGTCCACGAGGGGCTGTTCTACCGCGATCGGGAGGAACTGCTGGCCGGGACGGTGCCGTTCGTCCTCGACGCGCTGACGCACGACGAGCCGGTGCTGGTGGCCACACCGGCCGACCGTCTGGGGATGATCCAGGCCGAGGTGGGAGCCGACGACGACCGGGTACGGTACGTCGACATGACGCAGGCGGGGCGCAACCCGGGACGGATCATTCCGTGGGTGCTCCAGGCGTTTCTCGACGGGCATTCCGGCCGGCGGGTCCGCATCATCGGCGAGCCGGTGTGGCCGGGGCGAACGGAGGCGGAGCAACCGGCCTGCGCCCAACACGAGGCGTTGATCAACTTTGCCTTCGCCGACCGGGATGTGCACATCCTCTGCCCGTACGACGCTTCCCGGCTGTCCGCCGGACTGCTCGCCGACGCCTGCCGCACCCACCCGGTGCTGGTCGACGCCGTCGGGCGACGGCCCAGCCCTCACTTCGCCCCGGCGCAGGTCGTCACCGAGCACAACAAGCCGCTGGCGACGGCCGGCGAACCGGTGGCGCTGCTGCGTTACGACCTCAACACCCTCTCCGACGTACGCCGGTTCGTCACCGCGCACGCACGGGACGCCGCGCTGGACCCGGACCGGGTCGCCGACCTGCAGATCGCGGTGACCGAACTGGCCACCAACAGCATCGCGCACGCCAGCGGTGGCGGGCTGCTGCACGTGTGGCGGACGGATGAACACCTGGTGTGCGAGTTTCGGGACGACGGCTGGCTGGACGATCCGCTCGCCGGCCGGCTGACGCCCAGGCACGACGGCATCGGCGGGCGGGGCCTGGTTATCGTGCACGCGCTGTGCGATCTGGTGCTCGTGCACAGCACCCCGGCCGGCACCACCGTCCGGCTGCACATGCGCCGGGACACCGGGCCGGCTTGACGGCGCACCCTGGAGGGTGTGCGAGCGTCGGCGACAGCCTCTCACCCTCCGTGGCCCACCAGGGATGAACACGCTGTGTCACGCGGCACCCGGACAGCGGCCTCCCCAGTCGTTCCCTTTGCTCTGCCGCCACCGACGCGACACGAGAGTGAGCTGGCATCATGCGACGACGGCGGGATCTCTGCCGCCACCGCCCCGACCACCCTAGGTCACTGTCGCGGAGAGGGCAGCAGAGCAGAGGGAGGATGGCGTGGGGTGCGTCGACTCGCGTGGGTCACCGTCGGTGAGGGCCTCAGGCCCGGCGCAGGGTGATCAGGCCGTCGTCGTCCAGCCCGAAACCGGTGTGCCACGGCCCGCCGAGACGGTCGAGCAGATCCGCCAGCCAGCGCGCCTCGGCGGGGGTCGCCGACTCCAGGCGCATCCGACGCATCCGGACCGGGACAAGCCGCAGCCGCACCAGCCCGCCCCGGTCGTACGTGGGCAGGTGCAGCAGTCGCAGCCACGGACGGAACGACTCCCGCCCACCGATCCCCTCGTAGTCGTCCACCAGATCACCGGCGCCGTAGAGGATGAGTCCGTCCCGGTACGCCTCGATGGGGCGCGGATGGTGCGACGAATGGCCGTGCACCAGGCGTACCCCGGCCTCCACCAGCCGGTGCGCGAACCGCACCTGTGCGGCCGGCACGTCGTACCCCCAGTTCGAGCCCCAGTGCACCGAGACCACCACCAGGTCCCCCGGCCGGGCCTCACGGTCGATCCGCGCGGTGAGCGCGGCGGCGCGCTCCTCGCTCGTCTCCGGCAGGTACGCCACGCCGGCCCGCCGGTCGGTGGCCGCCCAGTGCGGCGGGACACCACTGGACGGGGTGCCGACCGACCAGAGCAGCAGCCGGCGGCCCTCGCCCAGGTCGACCCGAGCCGGGCGCCACGCCTCGACCTCGTCGCGGCCGGCACCCGCCGGCGTGATCCCGACCCGACGCAGCGCGTCGAGTGTGTCGGCCAGCGCGTCCGGGCCGAAGTCGAGCACGTGGTTGTTGGCCAGCGCACAGACGTCGATGCGGGCGGCGGTCAGGCACGACAGATTGTCCGGGTGCATCCGGTAGTGGATCACCTTGCCGGGCGCGAACTCACCCCGGTCGGTCACCGCGGTCTCCAGGTTGACGATCCGCACGTCCGGCCCGAGCTCGTCGAGCAGGCGCAGCGCGTCTCCCCACGGCCATCGCGGCGACACCGGACGGGGAATCGGGCCCGACACCGACTCGGCCAGCTCCACGTACCGGCGCGCGTCGGTGACCACCTGTTCGCGAAGCCGTGGCGGCCCCGGCCGGGGCAGGACCTGGTCGACGCCCCGGCCGGTCATCACGTCGCCGCTGAGAAAGAGGGTCACCTCGTCGCCCGACACCACCCCGGCGTTCCCGGTGGGAGCGACTTCGCACCCCCGGCCGGAAATCCCCCGGGCCGGCCCGTGCCGCCCCGCGCCGCCCGGGCACCGCGTCAATCCGCTCGGACCGCCGTCGCCGCCCGGCCGCCGCCGGTCGGGTCACCCGCCCAGAAGTCGACCAGCAGCTGGTGGAACTCCTCGGCCCGCTCGATCTGCGGCAGGTGCCCGCAGTCGGTGAACAGGTGGGTGCGGGCTTTCGGCAGCCGGGCGCGGGCTGCCTCGAGGTGCGTCGCCGGGAGGATGAGATCGCGGTCGCCCCAGACGATCAGGGTGGGAATGTCGAGCGCGGCCACCTGGGCCAGCAGCTCGTCGCGCCACTGCGGTCGGACGCCCCGAAAGGTGCCGAGGTGGCGGCAGGTCTCCAGCGTCACCCGCGCCGTGTACGGCTGGCCGGCCAGCCGCAGCGCGTGGTCGATCCGTTCCTCGGTGGCGAACGCCGGATCGTGAAAGAGCATCCGTTGCGCCCGGTGGGCCACCCGGCGGCTCGGACGCAGCAGCAGCCGGCCCAGTGCACGCAGCGTCAGCAGCCGCAGCGCCAGGGCCATCTCGGGCCCGAAGCCGGCGCTGTTGGCCAGCGTGAGGCTGGCCACCCGGTCGGGCTCGGTCGCGGCGAGCCGCATGGCGACCGCCCCACCGAGGGAGTTGCCGACCAGGTGGGCGGGCCGGGCCACGCCCACCGCGTCGAGGTAGTGCCCGACGAACCTGCCCAGCGCGGGCAGGGTGCACCGCTCGGCCATCGGCAGCGAACCGCCGTACCCCGGCAGGTCCACACTGTGCACCCGGAACCGCTGGGCCAGCAGCTCGTGCTGTGCGGTGAAGTCGTGCAGGCAACGCCCGAGGCCGTGCAGCAGCACCACCGGCGGGCCGTCGCCGTCGACGCGGTGCCGGACCCGCCGGCCGTCGACCGTCACGTGCTGGGGCCGCAGCCCGGACGCGGCGCTCACGCCCGCTCCTCGGTGGAGAGCTCCGGCGGGCCGGCCGGGCGAGCCGCCCACCCGGTCGGGGCGCCGCCCGGTCTCGCCGCCACCGCGAGCACCCGCCCGTAGCCGGCGGGCGCGACGCGGGCCAGCAGGTCGGGCAGCTTCGCCGACCAGCCGATCAGCACCCGGCCGCGACGTCGGGCGACACCGCGCAGGATCACCTCGGCCGCGGTGGCCGGTGGAATGGAGAGCAGCTTCTCGAACTGGCGCAGGCCGATTTCGTACTCCTCGCGGAGGACGCCGCTGCCCACCCGCGCGTTGCGGGCGATGGCGGTGGCGATCCCGCCCGGGTGCACCGAGGTCACCCCGACGCCGTCGTCGACCAGCTCGTGGCGCAGCGCCTCGGTGAAGCCACGGACGGCGAACTTGCTGGCCGCATAGGCGGCCTGCCCGGCGGGGGCGATCAGCCCGAAGAGGCTGGAGACGTTGACCAGATGCGAGCCGGGCTCGGCCTTGAGCGCCGGCAGCAGCGCGTGGGTCAGCCGCACCACGGCCCGGAGGTTGATGTCGAGCACCCAGTCGAACTCGTCGAGGGTGACCTGGTCGAAGCGCCCTCCGAGGGCGACGCCGGCGTTGTTGACCAGCAGTCGTACCCGGGAATGCGCAGCCCGGATCCGTTCGGCCGCCTGGTCGGTCGCGGCGGGGTCGGCCAGGTCTACCACGTGGGTGCGGACCTGCCGGTCCGGATGCGCGGCGCGGATCGCCGCCGCCACCACAGCGAGCCGCTCGGCGTCCCGGTCGAGCAGGACGAGGTGGCTGCCCCGGCGCGCGAGGCCGTGGGCGAGCGCCTCCCCGATCCCGCTGGCTGCGCCGGTGACCACGGCGGTCCCGGCGGCGAAGACGAATGGTCGCACGCGGCCTCCTTGCTGCGCGGATGGTGCGGGGCGGGCTGTGGTGGGGCGCCGGACGACCGGTCGTGCTCAGACGACCGGGACGCCGGTGGTGCGGATGCCGGTGACCGGCGTGGGTGCGGTGGCGCGGGAGAAGCGGACCCCCTCGTCGACGAGCCGACCGTGGCGCATCAGCAGGACGTCGCGGGGATAGTTCTGGTGCAGCCGCCAGGGTGCCCGGACGCCCTGCCTGGGCAACACGTCCACGCTGCGCAGCACGTACCCGGACGTCAGGTCGATCAGTGGCGCCAGGCCCCCGTCGCGCGGAGCGACCGGGGTGACGATCTGGTGGCCGGTGGCGTCCAGGTGGCGCAGCAGCCGACAGACGTAGGTGGCGACCAGGTCGGCCTTCAGCGTCCAGGAGGCGTTGGTGTAGCCGATCGTGAGCGCGAGGTTCGGCACGCCGGAGAGCATCATTCCCTTGTACGCCACGGTGCGGGCCAGGTCGATGTCGACGCCGTCCACCGCGACGCTCATCCCGCCCAGCGCGAGCAGGTTGAGCCCGGTGGCGGTGACGACGACGTCGGCGGGCAACTCCTCGCCGGAGGCGAGCCGGACACCGTGCTCGGTGAAGGTGTCGATGGTGTCGGTGACCACCGACGCCCGGCCGACCCGCACCGCCTCGAACAGGTCCCCGTCGGGTGCCACGCAGAGCCGCTGGTCCCACGGATCGTAGCGGGGCGAGAAGTGCCGGTCCACGTCGTACCCGGCGGGGAGGCGGCCCTTCGCGGCCCGGCGCAGCAGCGCCCTCACCAGGCTGGGGGCACGCCGGCTGAGCTGGAAGTTCACCGTGCCGAGCAGCACGTTCTTCCACCGCAGGAGCGGGTGGGCGGCCGTCGACGGCAGCCAGCGGCGCAGCGCGTCGGCCACCACGTCCCGCGACGGCAGGGCGATGACGTACGTGGGTGACCGCTGGAGCATGGTGACGTGCGCGGCCCGCCGCGCCATCGCCGGCACCAGGGTCACCGCGGTGGCGCCACTGCCGATCACCACGACCCGCCTGCCGGTGTGGTCGAACTCCTGCGGCCAGTGTTGGGGGTGGATCAGCTCGCCGGTGAACCGGTCGACGCCCGGGAACTCGGGGGTGTGGCCGGCGTCGTAGCGGTAGTAGCCGGAGCAGGTGAACAGGAATGAGCAGGTGATCGTGACGTCCTCGCCGGTGTCGGCGCGGTGCGCGTGGACGGTCCAGCGGGCGGTGCTGCTGTCCCACTCGGCGCGCACGACCCGGTGGTGGAAGCGGATGTGCTCCACGACGCCGTACTCGCGGGCGGTGTCGCGGACGTAGTCACGGATGGAGTCGCCGTCGGCGATCGCCTTCGGGTCGGTCCACGGTTTGAACGAGTAGCCGAGGGTGAACATGTCCGAATCGGAGCGGATGCCGGGGTAGCGGAACAGGTCCCAGGTGCCGCCGATCGCGCCGCGCGCCTCCAGCACCGCGTACGTCTTGTCGGGACAGTCGCGGCGGAGGTGGCAGGCCGCGCCGACGCCGGACAGGCCGGCTCCGACGATGAGCACGTCGACGTGGTCGCAGGCCATGGCGTCTCCCCGGGGACAGGCAGTGGACGACACTATCCACCGTCGTCGACGGCCGTCAACGGTGGGCGCCGGTCACCGAGGCCGAACGGCGTGCCGCGCCGACGGCGGCGATGCCCTTCTCGATCTCCCCGACGGTGGCGGCGGCGTAACCCAGCACCAACCCGGCCGGGTAGGGGCGTTGGGCGTGCCAGGACAGCGGCTGGGTCTTCACGCCGCGGCGCAGGGCCTCCGTGGCGAGCGCGACGTCGCAGCGGACACCCGCGAGGGTCACCGTCAGGTGCAGCCCGGCCGCCGCGCCGTGCACGGTGGCCCCCGGCAGGTGCCGGCCGATCGCCCGGATCATCGCGTCCCGGCGGCGCACGTGCCGGCGGCGTAGCAGGCGCAGGTGCCGGTCCAGGTCGCCGGAGGTCATCAACTCGGCCAGGACCAGTTGCGGCAGGACGGCGTTGCCCAGGTCGGCCATCCGCTTCGCGGCCACCAGCGCGTCCCGGTACCGCGTCGGCGCGAGCACCCACCCCACCCGCAGGGCGGGGGCGAGCAGCTTGGAGACGCTGCCGGTGTAGCAGACCCGCCCGGGCAGGCTGGCGTGCAGGGCTGGCACGGGAGGGCGGTCGTAGCGGTGCTCGGCGTCGTAGTCGTCCTCCAGGACCAGACCGCCGTCGCGGGCCCAGTCGGCCACCTGCCGGCGCCGGTCGCCGTGCAGCACCACCCCGGTGGGGAACTGGTGCGCCGGGGTGAGCATCACCGCGGGGTGCCCGGCGGCGGCCAGCTCGTCGACCCGCAGCCCGTGCTCGTCGACGGTCACCGGCGGCGTGTCCAGCCGCCAGTTGCGCAGGTGCTGGCGGACGCCGAGCGACCCCGGGTCCTCGACCGCGACCGTGTGCACGCCGTCGTCGCGCAGGACCTGGGCGAGCAGACCGAGCGCCTGGGAGACGCCGGAGACGACCAGCACCTCGTCGGGGTCGGCGCGGATGCCCCGGGTGCGGGCGAGCCACCGGGACACCGCGACCCGCAGCGCGGGGGCGCCTCGCGGGTCGCCGTAGCCGAGGGCTGCGGCGTCGAGGTGACGCAGCACCGCCCGTTCGGCCCGCAGCCAGGCCGCGCGCGGAAAGGCCGCCAGGTCGGGTACGCCCGGGGACAGGTCGATCCGGGCGGGGGCGGCGCGCAGCGCCTCGAAGATCTCGGTGCCGGGGTCGGACACGAACACCGCTTCCGGCGGTGGCGGGACCGGCGTGGCCGGTGCCGGCGGCGTGACGGCCGGGGTGGCGACGACGACGGTCCCGGCGCGTCCCCGCCCGACGACCTGTCCCTCTTCGGCCAGCCGCTGGTACGCCTCGGTGACCACGCCCCGGGAGACGCCGAGTTCGTCGGCGAGCACCCGGCTGGCCGGCAGCCGACCGCCCAGCGGGATCCTCCCGTCGGCGATCGCGGCGCGCAGCCGGTCGGCCAGCCAGCCGGCTCGGCCGCCGGGTGGGGCGGTGTCGACGTCGAGTTGGAGGAAGTCCGATCCGGCTGTTATGGACCTCTCCGCTGAGTGGGTTTTGGCCCTGGGCATCGGACCATTGTGGCAGCAGGGTGGAGTTCGTGAGTATCGCCTTCCTCCTGGCCACACTGGTGGTGGCCGCCACCCCGGGCACCGGGGTCGTCTTCACCCTCTCCGCCGCGCTGTCGCGGGGGCGGCGCGCCGGCGTGGTCGCCGCCGTCGGCTGCACCCTGGCGTTGGTGCCGCACCTGGTGGCCGTGGGCACCGGCCTGGCCGCGCTGCTGCACGCCAGCCCGACCGCGTTCGACGTGGTGCGGTACCTGGGCGTCGGATACCTGCTGTACCTGGCCTGGGTCACCGCACGGGACCGTTCCGGCTTCGCCGCCGCCGCCGATCCGGTCGCCCGCCCGGCCCACCGCGTGATCACCTCGGCGGTGCTGGTCAACCTGCTCAACCCGAAGCCGATGCTGTTCCTGCTGGCGTTCCTGCCGCAGTTCGTCCCCGCCGGCGGGCCGAACAGCACGGGACGGATGCTGCTGCACGGCGCGGTGTTCATGCTCGTCACGTTCGTCGTGTTCGCCGCGTACGGCGTCCTCGCCAGCGCGGTGCGGAGGCGCGTCCTCGCCCGTCCCCGGCTGACCGAGCGGATCCGCCACGCCTTCGCCGGGTCGTTCGTCGTGCTCGGGCTTTCCCTGCTGTTCGTCGAGAGATAGGACCACCATGCGTTTCCAGCATTCCGCACCCGTCCGGTCGGCGCACCCCACGCTGGTGGCCGCCGCGCTGAGCGCCGACGGGCTGACCCCGGACGCCGACGTGGAGCAGCGGGTGGCCCACCACGTCGCCACGGCCCGCGACCGGTTGGCCGCCGGCCCGGAGAGCGGGTTCCGTGAGATCCGGGCCTGGCGGCGGGCGTTCGCCGCGAGCGGGCTGCCACCGACCCGGTACCGGTGCGCGGCCGAGTCGCTGCTGCGCCGCCTGCGCCGCGACGGGGGGCTGCCGCGGGTGCACCCCCTCGTCGACCTCTGCAACGCCGTCTCGGTCGCGTACGCGATCCCCGTCGCGGTGCTCGACCGGGACCGGATCGACGGCGACCTGGCGGTGCGGCCCGCCACCGGCGTCGAGGAGTACGTGACCCTGGCCGGCGGCGTAGAGCACCCGGAGCCCGGTGAGCTGATTTTCGCCGACGACGCCGGTCGGGCCCACTCCCGGCGGTGGACCCACCGGCAGAGCGGTTGGTCGGCGGTGCGTCACGGCACCGAACGCGTGCTCGTGGTCGTCGAGGCGCTGCACGAGGGGGCCGGCGACGATGTGCCGGCGCTGGTGGACACCCTGACCGGCGAGCTGGCCGAGCGGTGGAAGGTCGACGCGTGGGGCGGCGTGCTGACCGCCGACGCGCCCACCTTCCATGTGCCGGGCTGAGCCGGTCGAGGGCCCGCGTCGTCAACGGTCATGGCGGCGACGGGCACCGCCGGTGCGACGGTTCGGCCCGGGGATGCCGGGTGGGGGCGGCATGATCGGGACATGGACCGAGGGCACCGCGCCGTCGCGCACACCGCCGACGTACGGATCGAGGCCTGGGCGCCGGACCGGGACGGCTGCCTGGCCGAGGCGGTCGCCGCGCTGGTGGCGACCTTCGCCGACACCGACGGGGCGGCCGCGGACGGCGAGACGACCGTCGAGCTGCCGGCCGGCGACGACAGTGACCTGCTGGTCGGTCTCCTCGACGAGGTCATCTTCCGGTTGGAGACCGAGGGCACACTGCCGCTGGCGACCGAGACGCGCCCCACCGACGGTGGGCTGCGGGTGCGGTGGCGCACGGTGGACGCCGGCACGGTGGAGCTGGTGGGGGCGGTGCCGAAGGCGGTCAGCCTGCACGCGTTGCGCTTCGACCGGGACGCGACGGGCTGGCGTTGCGTCGTGACCGTCGACGTGTAGGCGGTCCGGCTCAGCCCTTGACCACACCGATCGGGACCAGTCGGGCCACCCGCCGGCACAGCCCGGCGCCCTCGGTGGCCTCGATCACCGCCGTGATGTCCTTGTACGCCTCCGGCATCTCCTCGGCCAGGCCCCGCCGGGACGCGCCCCGCACGGCGATGTCCCGAGCCTCGATATCCCGGCGCGGGTCGTGCCCACGAACGGCCCGGGTGGCCTGCCGGCGGCTGCGGACCCGCCCCGCGCCGTGGCAGGTGGACGCGAAGGCCGGCGCGCCGGGCACCCCGACCAGTACGTACGAGCCGGTGCCCATGGAGCCGGGGATGAGTACCGGCTGGCCGGCGGGTCGTAGGTCGTCGGGAAGCTCGCGATGGCCCGGCGGCAGGGCCCGGGTGGCACCCTTGCGGTGCACGCAGAGCCTGCGCACCGCGCCGTCCACCTCATGCTCCTCGACCTTGGCGAGATTGTGTGAGACGTCGTAGACCAGATCCAGGGCGCGGCCGGTGCGGTCGGCGAGGACCCGGCGGGCCGACTCGGCCAGCAGCTGCCGGTTGGCCCGGGCGTAGTTGGCCGCGGCGGCCATCGCGCCGAGGTAGGCGCGGCCCTCGGGCGACGACACGGGGGCGCAGGCCAGTTGCCGGTCGGGCACCTCGATGCCGTAGCGGGGCATGGCCCTCTCCATGGCCCGGACGTGGTCGGTGCAGATCTGGTGGCCCAGCCCTCGCGAACCGGAGTGGATCATCACGCAGATCTGGCCGTGCCGCAGCCCGAATGCCTCCGCCACACCCGGGTCGTAGATCTCGTCGACGGCCTGCACCTCCAGGAAGTGGTTGCCGGAGCCGAGGCTGCCCACCTGTTGCTGGCCGCGCTGCACGGCCCGTTCGCTCACCTGGGCCGGGTCGGCGTCGGTGACGGCCCCGCCGTCCTCGCAGCGTTCCAGGTCACGGACGGTGCCGTGGCCGCGCTCGACGGCGTACCGGGAGCCGCCGCGCAGCACCGCGTCGAGTTCGGCCCGGTCGGCGAGCTGCCACACCGCACCCCGGCCCATCCCCCGGGGTGTGCCGGCGCTCAGCCCGTCCATCACCGACTCCAGTGCGCCGCCCAGCTCGGCGCGATCGAGGTCTGCCGCAAGCAACCGCACCCCGCAGGAGATGTCGAAGCCGACGCCGCCCGGCGACACCACCCCGCCGTCGGCCGGGTCGGTGGCCGCCACCCCGCCGATCGGGAAGCCGTACCCCCAGTGCACGTCGGGCATGGCGTACGAGGCGCCGACGATGCCGGGCAGCGTGGCGACGTTCGCCACCTGCTCCAGCGACCGGTCCCCAGCCCCGTCCGGCAGCAGGGACCGGGACGCGAACACGGTGCCTGGTACCCGCATCGGGTC
This sequence comes from Micromonospora sp. KC606, assembly GCF_004348675.1. Taxonomy (GTDB): domain Bacteria; phylum Actinomycetota; class Actinomycetes; order Mycobacteriales; family Micromonosporaceae; genus Micromonospora. The sequence goes on from NZ_SMKN01000059.1 coordinate 18,050, forward strand.
GTGCCGGTCGATGCGGAACCGGTAGGGCGCCTCCTCGACCAGCTCCATGCCCCGCGCCTACCCGCCGCGCCCGGCGTCACACCTGCCGCGATTGGGGCGACCGCCCCCGGGTAGTGCGCAACCATGCCTGAGCGACACGAGAACTATCCGAGAATCGCCATCGTCACCGGCGCCGACTCCGGCATCGGCAAGGTCAGCGCGGTGGCCCTCGCCGAGGCGGGTTTCGACATCGGCGTCACCTGGCACGGCGACCGCGACGGGGCGCGACGCACCGCCGAGGAGGTACGCGCCGCCGGCCGCCGGTGCGAGGTCGCCCAGTTGGACCTGACCCGGCTGCCGGAGGCGGCCGCCGTCGTCGACGAGCTGGCCGACCGGCTAGGCGGGGTCGGGGTGCTGGTCAACAACGCGGGCACGGGGGCCTCCGTCCCGTTCGTCGACACGGGCTGGGAGCAGTGGCGGGAGGTACTCGCGGTGGACCTGGACGGACCGTTTCTCTGCGGGCAGCGGGCCGCCCGCAGAATGCGGGCCGCTGGGCGGGGTGGGCGGATCATCAACATCACCAGCGTGCACGAGCACGCGCCCCGGGTCGGCTCGGCCGCGTACTGCGCGGCGAAGGGCGGGCTGGGGTTGCTCACCCGGGTGATGGCGCAGGAGCTGGCCGCCGACGGGGTCACCGTCAACGCGGTCGCACCGGGTGAGATCAGCACCCCGATGACCGGCCAGGAGGACGTCGACCCGTTCACCCGGGAACGCCCGGGCGTGCCGGTGGGGCGCCCGGGCCACGCGCGGGAGGTTGCCGCGGTGGTGGCGCTGCTCGCCTCCCCCGCCGCCGCGTACGTCACCGGGGCGTCCTGGCCGGTGGACGGCGGGATGCTGTTGATGGGCCCGCAGGCGGGCTCGCACCTGCCCTCCGACGACTGGCGATCGGTGCATCCCCGTCCCACTGACCGTTAGCTCGGCGGTGTGGTGCGCCGAAACCAGGTCACCTGGGCCCCGTTGCTGAACGACTCCCGCTCAGTGGGGGCGAAGAGCGTGGGTCGGAGTCCACCCTGGAAGGCTGGGATGCCCGCGCCGGCGACCACCGGGTACCACTTGATGATCAGTTCGTCGATCTCCGGCAGCAACGCCCCGGCCAGCTTGCCGCCTCCGGCGAGGTAGATGTCCTTGTCGGAGGTCTCGGCCTTGAGCCGGCGCACGAGCCCGATCGGGTCGCCGGAGACAAGCTCGACCGACGGGTCGTCGATCTTCTCCAGAGTCGAGGACACCACGTACTGCCGCAGGTGGGAATAGGGGCTGGAGATGTCGAGGTCCAGGGCCGGCTGGTAGGTACCGAGCCCCATGACCAGCGTGTCGAACCTCCTGTTGGGCGCGTCGGCAAGGCCGGCTCGCGCGCGGATGTGCGTGGGGACCACCTCGGGGTACCGCTCGTTCATCGACGCGGCCATGTCGTCACTCACGGGGTAGAAGTCGAACTCGCCGCCGGGGCCGGCGATGTAACCGTCGATGGAGACACCGACGTAGTAGACGAGCTTTCGCATACTTGATCACTCCACATGTAGTACTTCATCCGAAGTGGTCCGAACGTAGTACTACAACTGCTACGGTGTCAACATGCGAAGGAACATCCAGCGCCGAAACGCGCTCCTTGACGCGGCCATCGAGGTGCTGGCCGGCGAAGGAGCGCGCGGTTTGACCTTCAGGGCGGTCGACGCCGAGGCGGGAACCCCGGTCGGCACGGCTTCCAACTACTTCGCCAACCGCGACGACCTGCTCATGCAGACCGCCGAACGGGTCTACGAACGCTGGACGCCCGACGAGGCGACCTGGGCCGCCGCGGAACAAGGGCCGCGGGACAAGGCCAAGGTGACCGAGCTGATGCGCGACCTGATCGGGCGGATCACCGGGTTCCGCAGCGGATATCTCGCCATGCTGGAGCTGCGACTGGAGGCGACCCGGCGGCCAGAGCTGCGTGCCGTGCTCACCACGAGAGTGCGCGCGGACGTGGACGCGAACGTCGCCTACCACCTGGAGCAGGGCATGCCGGGCGATGCGACCTCGGTCATTCTGCTCGTCCTGGCGCTCAACTGGTTGATCGTGGAGACGCTGACGCTCCCGGAGCTCTTCACCCCCGAGGAAGTGGACGAGTTGGTGGTCAAAGCGGTCGAGCGCAGCCTCACCACGACATGACCGCCACGCTCCCGGCCGACGGCCGGGGCGCACAATGGGTCCGGGCCCGGGACGGACGGGCCGAGACACCGACGAAGCCGGGAGCACCCGCCGTGCCCGAACCGCCACAACCGCGTGAGCTGCGTGCCGACTGCGCCCGCTGCGTCGGCCTGTGCTGCGTAGCCCCCGCCTTCGCCGCGTCCGCCGACTTCGCCCTGGACAAACCCGCCGGTCAGCCCTGCCCGAACCTACGCCCGGACTCCCGTTGCGGCATCCACGACCGGCTGCGCGAACGCGGCTTCCCCGGCTGCACCGTCTTCGACTGCTTCGGCGCCGGCCAGCGGGTCACCCAGGACACCTTCGGCGGGCGGAACTGGCGCGACGACCCGGCCACCGCCGCGGCGATGTTCGCCGCGTTCGCGGTCGCGCGTCCGCTGCACGAACTGCTCTGGTACCTCACCGAGGCACTGGCGCTCACCCCGGCCGGGGCGCTGCGCGACGACCTGTCCGCCGCCGCCGAGCAGACCCGCAGGCTGGCCGCCGCCGACCCCGACGACCTACGGGCGGTCGACGTCGACGCCCACCGGGCTCAGGTGAACCCGCTGCTGTCCCGGGCCAGCGAGCGAGCCCGCAACGGCCACGGCGGCCCCGACCACCGGGGCGCCATGCTGCTCGGCGCGGACCTGCGACAGGCCTACCTGGTCGGGGCGAATCTGCGGGGAGCCTGTCTGGTCGGAGCGGACCTGCGCGGCGTGGAGCTGCGCGCCGCCGACGTCACCGGGGCGGACCTACGCGGCGCCGACCTGCGCGGCGCCGACCTGCGCGGCACGCTCTTCCTGCACCAATCCCAACTCGACGCCGCCGCCCGCGGTGACCGGACCACCCGGCTGCCGGCGGCGCTGCACCACCCCGGCCACTGGTCGGGGCTCGCCCTCACCCCGGCACGCCGGCCGGACCGCGCCCACCCGAGGCCGGGCCGACGCGGACGGTGACGTGTTGCCCGCCGAGCGGTGACGTGTTTGCCCGCCGACCAGACGGGCAGGTAGGTCGGCATGACGGACGAACAGCGCACCGACCGAGCCAACACCGACGAGCCGGACGGCACCCCGGCGTACGAGGCGTCGCTGCGCCCGCCCGGCGACTCCCTGCGCGGAACCGACGACACCGGCGACGACTTCGCCGACCTGCCCGCCGAGGAGCATCTGTCGGCACGGGACACCAGCCGCGCCGGCTACGACGTCGACGCCGTCTCCGGGGCGGGCGACCCGGCCCAGGAGGACGCGGTCAACCCGACCAGCGAGGTGTAGGGCGTCAGATCACCGCCCGGCGCGCGCAGCCCGACCGTCGGCCCCCGCCCGCGCCTCGGTCATCCCCCGGTTGGCCAGCGCGTCGGCCCGCTCGTTCTCCGGGTGGCCGTTGTGCCCCTTCACCCACAGCCAGATCACGTCGTGCCGGGCGCAGGCGGCCTCCAGCCGCTGCCACAGGTCGGCGTTCTTGACCGGCTGCCTCGCGGCGGTCAACCAGCCGTTGCGTTTCCACCCGGCGAGCCAGCCGGTGATGCCGTTGCGCACGTACGTGCTGTCGGTGTGCAGCCGCACGGTGGCTGGCCGGTTCAGCGCCTCCAACGCCTGGATCGCGGCGGTCAGCTCCATCCGGTTGTTGGTGGTGGGGGTGGCCTCCCCGCCGCACAGTTCCCGCTCGTGGTCGCCGTAGCGCAGCACCACGCCCCAGCCACCCGGCCCGGGATTGCCACTGCACGCCCCGTCGGTCCAGATCTCCACAACCCTGCCACCCGCCGCGTCCACCACGCCCCAGAACCTACCGCCCCACCCGCTGCCATGGTGATCACGAGCCCGTCCACGCCGGGCACCGGTCGCCCCGGCGCTGCCGGGCGGCGGTGGTCAGGGCCGGGCCAGCCTGGCCCGCAGCCGCCCGGCGGCGTCACCGACCACCGCCGAGGTCATCGGCAGCAACGGACTGGAGCGCATCACCGCCAGGTCCTCCACCGGGCGGGTGTCGCCGTCGAGGAACCGCAGCACCCTCTCGGGCGGGTTACGGTCGAACAACCGGCCGAAGAACTCCGGACCGCCCACCCCGCCGGTGTCCAGGGCTCGCAGTGCCACCGCGTCCATCCACCGGTGACGCCCGGGGTATCCCGGGCGGGGCACCGGGGCCCGACCGGCGGCGAGCGCGGCGGCGACCTGCGCGGCCTGCCGCCGCATCGCCGAGAAGGTGAACCCGGTCGACGGCCGGGTGGCCCCGCCGGCGGTGCCCAGACGCACCACCCGCGCCGACGGCCGACGGTCGTAGGGGGCGTCGGTCATCGGGATCACCCCGTTCTCCACCTCCCGCACCGTCGCCCCGGCCAGGTCGACCCCGAGCAGGCCGACGTAGCCGCGCAGCGCCGCGTCGTACGCCGCGTCGTCGATCACCGCCGGAGCGAACTCGGTGTACTCCACCAGGGCGTACCGGTCGCTGACCGGCAGCACATACCCGAAGGCGACACCCCGGGCCGGCTGTGGGGTGCGGAAATCCATCAGCACCGCCCGGTCCGGATCGAACACCGGCGTCGCCGACTCCACCCACCAGCCCCGGAAGTGCTGCAACCAGTTGGTACGCCCCGGCCGGCGAGGCGGCCCGGGCCGGGAGTCCAGCACCCATCCGGCCCGCAACAACGCCCGGCCGTCGGTGTCGCGGACGGTCACCCCGGCACCGTCGTCGTCGAGCGCGCCGACCGCCGCGTCGATCCGGGTGGCACCGAGCCGCCGCTCCGCCTCCGCAGCCCGCGCATACAGCGGGGCGGAACGCAGCATCGCGTACCGCAGCGGCGCCAGGTCGAGCACCCGCCGCCGCCCCGGCGTGGTCACCTCCACCCGTTGCCAGCTGGCGCTGAGCATCGGCTCCAGGTCGCCCCCAGGGGTGCCCCAGAACGCCCAGGTGCGGTCCTGGCCGCGCTTGCGGACCGGGTCGATGACCGCGATCCGCAGCCCGGTCAGGTCGTGCCGGTCCAACGCGGTGAGCACCAGGCAGCCGGCGCCGCCGACGCCGACGAGAGCCAGGTCGACGATGTCCACCCGCCCACGTTGCCACACCCGGGGAGCCGCTGGCCCCGCGGCGTGCCGCCCGCCCTCAACCGCCGGCCCGTCTTCGTCCTCCGGCTCCTGCGCGTACAGCGCCCCGGTCGGACGCCGGCCGCTGCCCGGGTGGCCGACCCGACTTCCCGCCCGGCGTCGTCGGCCCGGGAGCGCCCCCGGGGCATAGGTTCGGTACCAGAGCCGGCGGAGGGGGCACAACGGGCGAACTGCGGGTGGGGTTGCTCGGATACGGGATCGCCGGGCGGGTGTTCCACGCCCCGCTGATCGCCGCCTCCCCCGGGCTGCGGCTACACGCCGTGGTCACCACCAGCCCCGAACGGCGCGAGCAGGTCCGGCGGGAGCACCCCGAGGTTCGCCTGGTCGACGACGCCGACCTGCTCTGGCGTACTCCGCACGCGCTGGACCTCGTCGTCGTGGCCACCCCCAACCGCCTTCGCGGTTGCGGCGGCGGTCTCACCCGCTAAGGCATCCTAGGAGGCTAGCCATCCAGCTGGTGGTTGGTGGGGATCAGGCCGTCGGCCAGAATGCCGCCACCCGGCGCAGACGGAGTGGATCATCGCCGGCGCGGCGGAGCGAGTCATCTCGGGGCAGGCCCGTCTCTGGCGGGCAGAGGGAAAACACGTGACGGCAACGAAGATTTCTCATTTACCCCGACCCCGGCGCCCATCCCTCCTAGTGTTGGCCACACCGGTGCTAGTTACGGAGTTGGCCACCCGAACGACGTCCCACGCAGACAGCGGACGAAAAGTGAGGGAAGACGCGTATGAAGGCACAGACAGTTCTCGTATCGGCAGCGCTCGGCGTGGGACTCGGCACGCTCCTCCTGCCGGCCGCCGCGCTCGCGGAGACGACGGTGTCACCGTCCACCACCCCGGTCGGCGGCACGGTCGTGCTCACCGCCAGGGGCTGCAACCCGAAAGCCGGCGACGCGCTCTTCCGCGTCACCGGACCGAACCGGGACCAGAACGTCCGCTCCACCACCGCCGCGGCCGGCGGTGGGCTGAGCGCCGAACTCTTCACCGCCGGCTTCACCCTCGGCACCTACACGGTGACCGCCACCTGCGGTGACGGCAGCGCCGCCGGCACCGCCACCTTCACCGTCACCCCCATCGGCGGCGCCCCCGCCGGCGGTGGCGGCGGCGACGGCGCCGGCGGCCTGCTGGCCGCGGGAGGCGCGCTGGCCGGTGCCGCGGCGCTCGGGGCGACCGTCCTGGTCCGCCGTCGGCGTCGGGCGGCCACCGTCGCCTGACCGCGGACCCCACACCATCCCTCGGGACGGGTGCCCGAACCGGCGCGAACCGGGACGGGCACCCGGACCACATCGCCGTCGGGGAGGTGAGCGATGGCGTGGTTGACCCGCACCCGGGGCGCGGTGGCCGCGGTGACGGTGGCCGGCACGGCCGGCATCAGCCTGGTCGTCGCGGGACTGACCGCGACACCGGGGAGGCCGCCGCAGCCCGGAGCGGACGCGCAGGGTGGGGGGCGAACCGGCTCGCCGGGGCCGGTGCTGCCCCGATCCGCACCGCTGCGTATCGACATCCCCGCCATCGACGTGCACGCCGAGCTGGTGCCGGTCGCCGGCGACCCGCACGGCACCCTGGAGGTGCCGCCACTGGACCGGCCCACCGTCGCCGGCTGGTACCGCCCCGGGGTCAGTCCCGGTGAGGCCGGCAACGCGGTCGTCGTCGGGCACGTCGACACCCGCGACGGACCGGCGGTCTTCTTCGACCTGGGCCGGCTGCGCCCCGGCGACACCGTCCGGATCACCCGCGCCGACGGGCGGGTGGTGACGTTCGCGGTCGACGGCGTCGGGGCGTACCCGAAGTGGAACTTCCCCACCGCGCTGGTCTACGGACCGGGCGGACCGGGCGCCTCGCTGCGCCTGGTCACCTGCGGCGGGCGCTTCGACGAACGCTCCCGCGACTACTCCCACAACATCGTGGTACGCGCCAGCGCCGTTCCCTGACCGCCTCCGCGCCGCTGCCCCGGACCCGGCCGTACTACGGTGAGCCCTCGGCACGGCGACGCGGAGGTGGACGGTGGGACGGCGAGTGGTGGCGGCACGGTTGCTCCCCGGGCTGGGCGCACTGGTCGGGCGGCTGCTCGGACGCGCCGACGAGACACCGCCGAAGACGCCCCGGCGGGTGAACCCGGACGCCGTGGTCGACTGCGCCGTCTACGTCAACGGCCGCCGCGAGCCGGGCCGCCCGCACTACGCCGACGCGTACGCCAGAACCCGGCGGGACCGCGACACGTTCGTCTGGCTCGGCCTGCACGAGCCGGGCGCGGCCGTGATGGCCGCCGTCGGCCGGGTCTTCGGCTTCGACGAGCTGCTCGTGGCGCAGGCCCTCACCGACGGGCACCGCCCCGCCGTGCAGCGCCACGGCGAGGTGACGCTGCTGGTGGCGCGCACCGCCGGGTACGTCGCGCACGCCGAACTCACCGCCAGTTCCGAGGTGGTCGACACCGGGGACATGATGGTCTTCCTCGGCGACCGGTTCGTCGTCACCGTCCGACACGGGGCCGTCGGCGCGTTGAGCACCGTCCGGGAGGAGATACAGCGCCGCCCGGCGGTGCTGGCCGAGGGGCCGTGGGCGGTCGCGTACGCGGTCACCGACCGGATGGTGGACCTCTACCTGGAGGTCGCCGCCCACCTGGAACACGACCTGGAACTGGTGGAGGAGAGCGTCTTCGCCCCCGACCGGCACGCCGACATCCAGCACATCTACCAGCTCAAGCGGGAGGTGGTGGAGTTCCGGCGGGCAGTGCTGCCGCTGGCCGAGCCGATGCGCGCCCTGGTCGCCGGGCGCGACGGCGGGCCGCCGCCGGGGCTGCGCCGGTGGTTCGTCGACGTCGAGGGGCGGCTGGCCCGGGCCGTCGACCGGGTCGCCGCCTACGACGAGCTGCTCACCTCGATCGTGCAGTCCCGGCTCGCCCAGCTCGCCGTCGAGCAGAACAACGACATGCGCAAGATCGCGGCATGGGCGGCGATCGCCGCCACCCAGACCGCGGTGGCCGGGGTGTACGGGATGAACTTCGCACACATGCCGGAACTGACATGGAAATACGGCTACCCCGCAGCGCTGCTGGTGATGGCGACCGCCGCGGTCACCCTGTACCGGCTGTTCCGCCGCACCGGCTGGCTCTGACCACCGTCGCGGCGCACCCGGCCGGCTGACCGTCGAGCCGTGCCGCGAGGCGGCCCGTCCCAAGCCGCGCGACGAGCCGCGTCACCGGTGTCCGACGGCGTCGACCCCGGGCGCGGATGTCCGGTCTGACCTGCCGGATCCGGTGGCCGGGGCCACCCTGACGGCGGAATCGCCGCCGCCGTCGCGACGTTGTACCTGGCATACCGCCGGCGCTATCCCGCCCCGGCGCCCGGCACCAGCCCCGTGGAATGCGGGCCCCGCCGGATCGGTTACACCCCCCCGGACGCC
>NZ_SMKN01000005.1 GCF_004348675.1 Micromonospora sp. KC606
TGCCAGCCCCACCCCGCCGCCCAGCGCCAGGGCCAACTGCCCGGCGAGTCCCGCCAGGATCACCGTGGCCGCGCCGATGGCGCCGGTGTACAGCAGCGCGCGGACCGGTTCGGCCCGGTGCGCGGAGACGGCCGGTCCCGGCACGGTCGGCAGGCTTTCTCTGATCATCGAATCTGGCCCCTCGGAACTGGTGTCGTCGGACCGCCCGCTGCTGGGTCCACCGCTGCGCCGGCTCAGTCGGTCGCGTCGGCGCCGAGATCCTCCTGATAGAGCCGGCGCGCGTCGTGCGGGGTGAGCGTCCCCTCGAAGAGCCGGACCGACCCGACCGATCCTGGCCAGTGGTCGACAGGACTGTCACGCCAGTACGCCCGGCCGATCTGGACCGGTGCGTCGGCCTGCCAGAAGGGCCAGTGGGAGACGAGCGTCGCGGTGCCGTGGTCGCCGCTGGCGGGCAGGTAGAGATGAGCGGTCAGCGACTCCCGGTCCACGACGCCGACCACGAAGACCCACCGGTCGAGTTCGGAGGAGTCGAGCTGGTTGGTGGAAAAGGCGTTCTCCCAGACGAAGGGCCATGGTGGACCGGGCGGATCGCCATCGACCGGTGCCACCTCCAGGCACCACTTCATCACCTCGGGGGTCTCCTCGTCGCGGGCCCGGACGCCGAGATAGAACGGCGAGTGGGTGAGCGAGTCGGCTGCCGGACCCGGCTGGCTGACCGCGGTGAACGCGTGCCACCCGGCCGGGAAGGCGAGGTGGTCGCCGAGGACCGAGACGTCCAGGCGCAACCACGCGGCCACGCTGAAGCTCTGGTCGGTACGGAGCACTGGTCCGGCCGTCTCCAGGTGCTGGTCCTTCCCGTTCAGCGCGATCGCGCCGCCGGGGACACCACGGATCCAGGCCGGATCGCCGACCAGGCGTAGGGTGTGGCCGTTGCCGGAGGAGTCACTGGCGACGTCCCCCGCTCCCTCGTCAAATCTCCACCAGGCCAGCAGGCGGGCTTGGTTGTCAGGGCTCGACATCTGGGCGACTCCGTTCTCCTTGGGGCCTGCCTCGCGGTTCGGCGATCATGGCCTGTGTGGGTAGCTTCTTCTCGGCATTGCCTGGGCACCGCGTCGTGCCTCGACGAAAGGCGGAGCGTTGGAGCGACACCAGATCGTCGTCGTCGGCCTGGGCCCGGGGCCGCGTGCCCTGGCCTGCGCGGCCGCCGTCGACATCGTCCGGTCGGCGGCCCGGGTCTTCACGACCGTGCCGGATCATCCGGCGATGTCGGTCGTCGAGAGGGTGGCCGTGCTGCCGTCGACCGAGCCGGCTGCGGTCGCGGACCGACTGCTCGCCGCCGCGGCCGACGGGGAGTCCCCCGCGGTGCTCGCCGTCGCAGGCTCGCCGTACGTCCTGGAGCCGGCCGTGGCGTGGTTGTCGAGCCAGCACCAGGCGGTGCTTAGGGTCATCCCCGGCACATCCTTCCTCGACCTGCTCTGGCAGCGCCTCGGCGTCGATCCGTTCGGTGGTGGCGTCCGCGTCCGTCCGGCCGCCGGGGTCACCGCCGCGTCGGTGCGCCGGGGTGGACTCGTCGTGGCGGACCTGCCGCCACGATGGGCATCCGTCTCCGGTTCTCGAATCGGTGTGGATCCGGCCAGCCCGGTCACCGTTCTGCACCGTCTGGGTCTGCCGGGTGAGTCGGTCACCGCCGTCACCTGGTCCGATCTCGGTGAGATCGCCACCGACGGGTACACATCACTATATATCCATGAAAACCGATCTGGGGTCGAGTCGCCACTGGCTGCGGCACTGCGGGCCCAGCGGCGCGGCGCGCGGCTGGGTTTCGGGCTGCCGGATCTGGCCGCCGCCCTCGCTGATGTCGAGGACGAGGTGGCTGAGGCCCGGGCAGACCCCAACGCCGCGGAGGTCGGCGACATCCTGTTCGCCGCCGTGCAGGTGGCGCGAGAGATCGGCGTCGATCCCGACGATGTCCTGGCCGCCGCCGTGCGGCGGTTCGTGGCCCGGCTCGACCACATCGAGGCGCGCGGGGAGGACACCGTGGCCGCCTCGCCCCAGCGGCGTCGAGAGCTCTGGGCGGAGGCGAAGCGCAACCACGGCTAGGGTGCGTCAGACCGCGCTAGGCGAACCGGTTCTCGCGTGCGGTCGACAGCCAACTTGGCCGCTTGTAGGCGGTGTCCGGACCGTCGGCCCCCCACGGCCACGCGCCGAGCAGACCCATGAGCGCGGCGAAGCGGGACGAGTTGCGTTCGAGCATCTCGCGGGTGGTCGAGGCGAAGAAGACCTCCTGGGGCAGCAGGTGGTAACGGATCATCGGCATCACGAGGGTCACCCGCTTGCCCGGCGCCGTGCGCGGCATGGCGCCGTGCCAGAGGCCGCCGTGCCAGATGATGACCGAGCCGGCCTCCGCCTCGATCACCCTGAGATCGGGATGGTCGTGCGCCATCTCGAACTCGTGGGGCACATCGGTGCAGAGCTTGTGCGTGCCGGGAAAGACGCACACCGCACCGTTCTCCCTGGTGTACTCGCTGAGCACCCAGGTGACCGTGCAGTACTGGGCGTCGCTCGGCCACGGAGCCGGCACCTTGCGGCTCTGATCGGCGTGGATCTCCATGGGTAGGACGGAGGTGTCTTCCTTGACGATCCCCCGGAACTGGCTCAGCTTGGCCCGGTATCCCATCAGGTACGCCACCAGTGCGAGGGGTGCCGGTGCCATCAGGGCCTGCTCGAAGAGCTGGTCCCGGGGGAGCAGGTGCCAGAGGTTCCGGCCACGGGAGTGACCCGGCTCGGGTGCGTCGGGCTGCTCCTCCTCGTCGATGGCGAGGATCAGGTCCCGGAGCCTGGGCCAGAGGTCCACAGTCCCGGCGACCCCGGGCGGAAGGACCGTGTACCCGTCGGTCTCCAGGTCGACCGCGTAGCTCTCCAGCCCGAGCCGGCTCAGCTCCTCGCGCACCCGGAAACCGGCCTCCAGACCGGTGGGCAGCCGGTCCTGTTCTACCCTCTCCGCCGCCACCTGCCTGAGTTCGGCGAGGTGACGTGACAGCTCCCGGTGATCGATCAACATCTCGGCTCCTCGATGACAGCATCCGCAGATGCCGATTGACGTGGCTACGGCGTCGCGTCCGTGTCGCCGGTCAGACGACCGGATCGGCGAGCACCTGGACCAGTACCCTCGTCTGGACGCCCTCCGGATCCGGACTGGAGAGGCCGGCCATCGTGGCCAGCGCCTTCCACAGCGCCCACCCGCGTGCGCGGCGCCAGGCGTCGGCCGGGAGCCCCACGGCGTCGGCGAAGACCCTTCGTTCGTCTCCGGCGAAGTAGGTCCAGGCCATCACCAGGTCGCACGCCGGGTCACCGACGCCACAGGTGCCGAAGTCGATGACGGCGGCGAGTCGGCCGTCGGTGACCAGGAGGTTGCCGGCCGCCACGTCGCCGTGGAACCAGACCGGGGCCGTCGGCCACGCGGTGGTCAGCGCGGCACCCCAGATCGTCCGGCAGGCGTCGGCGTCGACGGCGTCGCCGAGGCGGTCCAGTGCCGTCTCCACCTGTTCGCCGTAGACGCTCGGGTGACACCCTCGGAAGTGCGAGTGCCAGCCGCCCGCCGGCCCGTGCTCCGTAGGGACACGGCGCAGCGCGGTGAGGAAGTCACCGAGGCCGCGCGCCAGCGCCGTCCGGTCCACGGCCGGGCTGCTGTCGACCGGCTCGCCCGGCAGCCAGCGCCGCACCGACCAGGGGAACGGGTACGTCGCGGAGGGCGCGCCGATGGCGACCGACTCCGGTACGGCCAGGGGCAGGTGCTTGGCGAGGATCGGCAGGCAGCGTTCCTCCTTGGCCACGGCCGCCACGTACCCCTCGGCGCTGGGCAGCCTCACCGCCAGGGCGTCCCCGAGGCGGAAGGTTCGGTTGTCCCACCCCTGGCGCGGCACCGGAGCGATCGGCAGGTCCTGCCAGGCGGGGAACTGCTCCTGGATGAGACCCTGTACGACATCGACTGATATATCGATCACCGTCATATTCTCCTGTTTTTGGGGAAATCTGTCTAATCCCCGGGCGCGGATCCGGCCGGTACGACGCGGACCGGCAGGCGGGCTGGTCCCCGGACCACAATGGATGCTACCGACACCACGGGGCCCGCCGGCTCCACCCGGAGGCCGGCGTCGAGCAGTTCGGACAGGAACACGGCGTGCTGGATACGGGCCAGTGCCGCACCGATGCAGCCGTGAGCCCCCGCACCGAAGCTGAGATGGCGGTTGGGGCGCCTGGTCACCCGGAACTCGTCAGGCGCGACGAACGTCTCCTCGTCCCGGTTGGCCGACGGCAACCAGAGAACGACCCGGTCGCCGGGGGCGATGACCCGGTCGCCGAGCGACATCGGTGCCGTGGCCGTACGCAGGCTGTGGGTGGCGCTGGAGGTCCAGCGGAGCACCTCGTTGACCGCGCTCGGCACCTGGTCCGGATGTCGGGCGAGGAGTGCCCACTGCGCCGGGTGCTCGGCGAACGCCAGCATGCCCGCCGCGATCGAGAGGCCGGAGTTCTCCGCCGCCCCGATGATGTTCTCGCAGTTGAACAGGATCTCGACGTCGGAGAGGGGCGCACCGTCGACCGTGCCGGACACCAGCCGACCGACGACATCGTCGCCCGGCGCCGCCACCGACCGGTCGATGAGTTCGACCACGTACCGCATGAGCTCGTGGTGCGTGGCCAGCGAGCGGCCCGCCGTGAACGCCTCGTTGGTCCAGCGCAGCACGTCGTCGTGGTCCGACTCCGGTATCCCCAGGAGGGTGCCGATCACGACGACCGTCAGGTGTGCCGCGACATCGTGGACGAAGTCGCAGCTCTGGCGCTCCCGTGCCGTGTCGAGCAACGCACGGGCAGTCCGCCGGATGTTCCTCTCGAACGTCCGGACCTGCCGGCCGGCGAAGACGTCCGAGACCAGGGCGCGGATCCCGGTGTGCCGAGGCGGGTCGGTCAGTGCCAGGGTCAGGCCGGAACCGGGGTCGGCGCCGGCCGTGGTGGGGCGCAGCATCACGCCCCGTGCCGAGCTGAAGGTGGTGTGGTCGAGGTAGACGCGACGAACGTCGGCGTACCGGGTCACCGACCAGAAGCCCGGATACTCGCCCGGCTCGTGCCAGTGCACCGGAGCGTTGCGGCGCATCCAGCGCCAGAGGGCGTACATCTCGTCACCGGCGTGCGCGGCCGGATCGGTCAGCCGCGCCGGATCGGCGACGGCGTCATCGGCGATGGCGTCGACCGTCACCACCCCCGCGCCGTCGGACGCACGAGTGCGTCGACTCTCTCGACCAGCCGGCACGCGATCGCCTCAGCGGTCTCCCTGGCCACCGCGTCGACCCGGAACGAGACATCCAGCGACAGCTCCCCGCCCTTGCCCGGCCAGAGCTCGACGTGCAGGTCGGCCGGCAGGTCGAGGTACGGTTGCCGCACGAACCTGGTCGTCGTGTCCGTCAGGTCCAGCCGTGGCACCGGATCGTCCTGGAGCGCGAAGAGTGTCTGCGCGATCGGCGGGCGGGCGGGCCGCTGCGGGCCGGCGAGGTCGAGGATTCTCCCGAGCGGGACGTCCTGCGCGGCCCGCGCCGCCGCGACGGCGGCCGCCACGGCCCGTACCGCCGACGGGTCGCCGTCGACCATCTCGCCGCGCATCCGCACGAACACCATGGTGATGTGACACCCGATTGCGTCGACGGTCTCCGCGCTGGTCCGCTGGCTCACCGGCGAACTCACCAGGAAGTCGCCGTGCCCGGTCACGGTGGCGACGGCCCAGCCGTGGCAGGCGAGGAGCGCCACGTACGGCGAGGTGCCGAGCGTCGCCGCCCGGCGACCGAGAGCGTCCACCGTGGCAGCCTGGATGACGGCCGTGACGAGCCCGGTGGCCGGAGCGCCGGACGGTCTGCGCGCCGGGAGCGTGGGCCAGACCAGCTCCGGCACGCCACGGAGCCGCCGCTGCACCTCGGCGACGACTGCCTCGTCGGTCTCGACCGGGCAATGGCGGTAGGTCACGTCCAGCGGGATCGGCGGCCGGTCGCCGTCGCGACGCCGAAGGGCCCGGTGGTACGCGGCGCCGAGCTCCGTGGCGAGTACCGACTGGGATCGCCCGTCGAACGCGATGTGGTGCACCACGATGCCGAGCACCGTGGTGTCCTCGCCGACCGGGACCAGGGCGATCCGCCACAGGTCGGCCACCGTCACGTCGAGATCCTCGTCGAACGCGTCTCGCACCGCCGCGACGGCGGCCTCGACCGTCGCCCGCCCGGGGAGCTCCTCCACCGGCGGGGGGTCGATCTCCACCAGGAGCGTCCGTGGCGTCGGGTCGGGCAGGTAGCTGGCCCGCAGGGAAGTGTGACGGTGGTGCACGGCCGACACGGCGACCGCGAGGGCGGCCCGGTCGACTCGGCCCTGAACGGTCCAGGTCAGCAGGCAGTGCCCGGTCCGGTCGGCCGGGTCGACGAGGGAGCGGGTCAGGAAGACGGTCTGCATCGCGGTCAGCGGCACCGCCGCGTCCGGCGGCACCGGCCGACGCTGGTGCTCGTCCGCCGAGGTCCGGTCCAGCCAACCGGCGAGCGCCGCGACGCTCGGATGCCGGTAGAGCCGGGACAGGGGCACCGGGCGTCGGAGCGCCGTGCTCAGGCGGGCGCAGATCCGGCCGGCGTCGAGCGAGGACCCGCCGAGGTCGTGGAAGGACGACGCGGGTGACACCGGCGCGCGGAGCACCTCGCCGAAGACCGTCGCCACGAGCGCCGCCGATCCCTGCTCGATGCCGGGAGCCGACCGGGGCCGGTCCGACGACGGCTTGCCGACCGGATGGTCCGGACCGTGCTGGCCCCCCGCGTCGACCAACAGCCTGGCCTCGTCGAGCTTTCCGTTGGCGGTCACCGGGAACGCCTCGACGCTCTGCACGGCGGCCGGCAGCTGGTGCGGCACGATGGTCGCCCGCAGCACATCGAGGGCCCCGTCGAGCGGGTCCTCCGGGCGTCGCGGCACACAGAACGCGAGCAGGCGGTCGGGGCGCCCGTCCTGGGCGGGGACGGGGACGACGCGACACGCGCGGACCGGGAGCAACGCCTCGATCTGGCGCTCCACCTCGGCCGGCTCGACCCGATGTCCACGGATCTTCACCTGCCGGTCGGCTCGCCCGTGGAAGTGCAGCACGCCGTCGGACGTGAGGCTGCCCAGGTCGCCGGTGCGGTAGATCCGGGTGTCGCGGCCGTCGACCACCACAGAGGCGAACCTTCTCCGAGTGAGGGCGGGGTCGCCCACGTAGCGCAGGGCAAGGCCCTCGCCGGAGACACAGATCTCGCCGACCACCCCGACCGGGCACGGCTGATCGCCGCGCAGGACGTGGACCCCGGTGCCGGGCACCGGTCGACCCAGCGGAATTCCGTCGGGTAGGTCGCAGTCGGCCGGGCGGACGCGGTGCAGGGTGGTGAACACGGTCGACTCGACCGGGCCGTACCCGTTGAACAACGGGATCGCGGGATGGTGGTCCAGGAACCGGCGGACGTGTCGCGGCGAAAGCGCCTCACCCCCGGCGACGACGGCATGCAGGCCCGCGAACGAGTCCGGCTCCTCGTCCACGATCATGTTGAACAGGGTGCTGGTCAGCCAGGTGACGGTTGCCCCGTGCCCGACGACAGCCCGGCGCAGCCCGACGCCGGTGAGGTAGGGCTCGTCGTCGAGCAGGGCGGTGCCGCCGGTGAGCAGCGCCCACCACAGCTCCAGGGCGAAGGCGTCCCAGGGGGTCGGCGCGCCGATCGGCACGACGGCCCGCTCGGTCAGGGCGGGCAGTACGCCGCCCTGGAACAGGCGAGCGATCGCCCGGTGGGTGCTGAGGGCGCCCTTGGGCGGGCCGGTGGTGCCGGAGGTGAAGAAGACGCAGCACCCGTCGGTGTCCAGGGCGGGCCTCGCGAGCCAGTCGGGCGGCGGGGCGGACGCGCCATTCGGCGGCCGCCACCCGGCGCCGGTACCTGCCGGCGGGAGGTCGACGGTGACGACGACGGGACTGTCGAGCTGACCGAGGATCTGCGTGAGGCGGGAGACCGGCCAGCCGGGATCGAGGAGCGAGTAGGCGGCTCCCGCCTTAAGTACGGCCAGCAACGAGACGACGAGCTGCACGCCTCTGGGCAGCACGATGGGCACGAGGTGGCCGGGGCGGACCCCATGCCGCGTCAGATCGACCGACCAGGCCGCGGCGGTACGGTCCAGGTCGGCATAGGACACCCGGCGGTCGCCGGCGATCAGGGCCGTGGCGTCGGGCCGAATGCGAGCCACCGTGGCTACCCTCTCGTGAAGGCCGCCCCCGGGGCTGACCAGGGTCGACGCCGTATCCGAACGTGACCGCATATCACCCCCGTCGACGATCCATTCATGCTGGACTATAGGTCAGTACGCCGAGGGACGGGGCGAGCGGGAATGCACCCCCCACGTCCTCCGGGGCGCTGATATGCCGCTGCCGGCATTCGCCGTCGCTGGCGTGTTCACCTTCAGGGGGGGAGTTGGTAATGACACGCGACCGTTCACTCGACGTCGCCGTCGTCGGGGTCGCAGGCTGGTTTCCGGGCCGCCGTGACGTGGAGGGTCTCTGGTCCGCCGTCCGTCGGGGTGAACGGCTCACCACGACGCACAGCCGGGAGGCGCTGCTCGACGCGGGCGTGCCCGCCGATCTCGTCGACGACCCCGACTACGTGCCCGTCGCCGGTCATCTGCCCGACGCCGACCGCTTCGCGCACACGCTCTTTCGGATCACCACCCGGGACGCGGAGGTGATGGACCCGCAGCACCGACTGATGCTCCAGGCCGCCTGGGCCGGCCTGGAGGACGCGGCATCGGCCTTCGGCCGGGACGTGCCGGTGACAAGCGTCTTCGCCAGCACCAGTGGCAGCGGCTACCTGCGAGCCATACTGACCCGGGGGCCGCTCGACCCGGCCCGGCTGGACCAGGCACTGCACGGCAACGAACCGGATTTCATCGCCAGCCTCATCGCCTACAAGCTAGGCCTCAACGGTGCCGCCATCGCTGTGCAGACCGCGTGCTCGTCCGGTCTGGTGGCGGTTCATCTCGCCGTGCAGGCGTTGCTCAACGGAGAGTGTGACCAGGCGGTCGTCGTGGCCGCCGGCATCGGCTATCCGCAGGGTGGTTACCTCTACCTGCCCGGCGGTGTCCTGTCGCGCACCGGGGTCTGCCGGCCCTTCGACGAGGCGGCGGACGGCGTCGTACCCGGCGCGGGTGTGGCCTGTGTGGTGCTGCGGCGGCTCGCGGACGCGCTCAGCGAGGGGCCGCCGCCGCACGGCGTGATCGTGGGCAGCGCGGTGAACAACGACGGCGCGGCGAGGGCGGGCTACTTCGCCCCGTCGCTGGGGGGCCAGGAGAACGTCATCCGGGCCGCCTACGCGGCGGCCGGCATCGACGCGACGCACACCGGTTACCTGGAGACCCACGGCACCGGTACGCCGGTTGGCGACCCGATCGAGTGGTCGGCTGCCTCGACGGCGTTGTCCGGTCTGGGGGCCGCCCCCGGTGCGGTCGCCGTCGGGGCGCTCAAGGCCAACATCGGCCACACCGACGCCGCCGCCGGCGTCGCGGGGCTCATCAAGGCGCTCCGCGTCGTGCGGGAGGCCACGGTGCTCCCGGTAGCCGGATTCCGCCGGCTCAACCCGCTGCTGGAGAACGACGGCTCACCCCTGTACGTGCCACGGGCACCGGGGCCGTGGACCGGCCCCGGAACGCGCCGGGCGAGCGTCAGCTCGTTCGGCATCGGCGGCACCAACGCCCACGCCGTCATCGAGCAGGCACCGGCACCGTCGCGACCGCCACGTCCGTCGTCGGCTCCCCGGTTGCTCGCGCTCTCCGCCATGGACGCCCGGAGCCTGCGCGGTGCGGCCCGGCGGCTGAGCGAGCACCTGAGCACCACCGAGGTGCCGATCGAGGACGTGGCGCACACCCTGGTGCGCGGGCGTGCCGAGCTTCCGGTCCGGATGGTGACGGTCGCCGAGGACCGGACCGGTGCCGCGACCGCACTCACCACCGAGCTGGGGCGTGCCGCCGAGCGGACACCAAGCGCCGACCCGGCGCCCCTGGTCTTCCTCTTTCCGGGGCAGGGCGCCCAGCGACCCGGCATGGCACTGCCCTTCGCGGAGGCGCTACCCGGCTACCGAACCCGGCTACAGCGGTGCGTCGACGCGTTCGGCGAGCCGATCGCCGACCGGCTGCGTCGGGTCCTGTTCGACCCGTCCACGCCCGCCGACGACCTGCGGGACACGGGTCTCGCCCAGCCCGCCCTCTTCGCGATGGAGTACGCGCTGGCCCGGACCCTGGTCGACGACCTGGGACTCGTCCCGGCCGCCGTCGCCGGGCACAGCCTCGGCGAGGTCACGGCCGCGTGCGTCGCGGGAATGCTCGACGTCGCCACGGCGGCGGCGTTCGTCGCCGCGCGCGCGCAGGCCATGCGGTCGTGTCCGCCCGGCGGCATGCTGTGGCTGGGTTGTGACGAGCGCACCGCCACGGCACTCGTGGAGAAGTTGGCGCTGCCACTGGAGTTGGCCGCGGTCAACGGCCCGGCCATGTGTGTGGTCGCGGGGCCGTCCGCTGCGGTGACGGAGCTGCGGACGGCGATCGGCGCCGAGATCCGGTCCGGGGTCTTGCGGACGAGCCACGCCTTCCACAGTGTGCTGATGACACCGGCGGTCCGGACGCTCGCGACCGCACTGCCGCCCGGTGATCTCCCGCCGAGCCGGCTCGCGCTCGCCTCCGGCTTCACCGGCACGCTGCTTGCGGCGGGTACGCGACTGCCGGCCGACGCGCTCGTCGAGCAGATCCGCCGCCCCGTGCTCTTCGCCGAGGCGCTCGGCAGTCTGCTCGGGCACTTCGGCCCGGTGACGGCCGTCGAGGTGGGGCCGGGTGCCGCGTTGACCGCCATGGCGCAGTACTCCGGCATGGCGGCGATCCCGCTCGACGGCCCCCGGGACGGCGTGGCATGCGGGCCCCTCGGCGCCGTGGGAGCGCTCTGGGTCGAGGGCCATCCTGTCCGGCTGGCCAACCTCACCGGCGGGGGATCAGCGATCCACCTGCCCGGCTACCACTTCGCCGGGGAGAGATTCCTGGCCCCGGAGCTGGCCGCGCCGGCACCGCTTGACGGCCGGCGCCCGGATCGGCGCCCGGGAGCCGCCCCCGTGGTCCCGATCTCGCCGGAGCCGGATACGGGGCGGGGCGGGAAGCTCGACCCGGGGGCCCTTCTCCGTGGCCTCTGGTCCGACCTCCTGGGGGCGCAGGACCACCCCGGTACCGCCGACTTCTTCGACCTCGGCGGCGACTCGATGCTCGTGACCCATCTCGCTCGGGGTATCCGGGCGGCGACCGGTGTCACGTTGCCGCTGCGCGGTCTTCTCGCGGCACGGACGCTCGACGGGCACATCGCGCTCCTGACCGAATCACTGAACCGTCGGGTTGATTGAGGTTAATGGTCCGACTTTCGGTTCCATGGCTGTTCCGAGCGATAAGATATTCACATGGATCTACGTTCTACAGATCAGTGCATCCGTGAGAAGTCCCACGACACGGTGAATGTCTGGTGGCTGGTGAGGCCGGAGGAACTGCGGGGGGTGACCGAGGGCGGATATCTGGAGTACGTCACCGAGTTCGAGGTCGCCGGTGGCGACATGGTGGAGCCGCACCAGCATCCGTCTGTCGAGTTCTACTACGTCCTGCACGGTAGGGGTCGAATGGTGGTCGGTGGCGAGGAGCGCATTGTCGCTCCGGGCGACCTGGTCCACATTCCGTCCGAGGTGGAGCATTCCCTCGAACCGCTGACCGAACACGACTCGGTGCGTTGCTTCACGTTCGCCATCGCTGACCGGGGCAAGGCCAGCCACTACCGCTGAGGGCGGCACGATGCCCGCCCAGACAATGATTGGAAGTAGCCTGCGCCATGGTTGACGAGTCTGCGTTCCCCGCGTGCATCGATCGTTTCCCGACGGAGGAGGACTGGGTGGTCCAGGGCGACCTGAGGATCCCGGCCCGCAAACTGCCGGCCGACGGCTGCGACGTCGTCTTCGCCACCTATCCCGCCGGCCTGACCCTGACGCCGCACCGCCACGACGACCTCGACATCACCGGCGTGGTGACCAGGGGACTGGTACGGCTGACCATCGACGGCGACGAGCGACGGTACGGGCCGGGCGACTGGTTCCACGTGCCGCCGTCCGTGGAGCATTCGGCCCTCTACGAGCAGGAGACCTCCGAGGTGGAGATCGTCTTCCCGGTCGGCGCAGCCCCGGAGGCCACCCGGCGGTAGCCGGCGACGCCCCGGCTGGTCGTGGTGGCCTCGACCGGACCGTCACGACCAGCCGGAGCCGCTCCCGGCGGCGACGGGTGCCAGCGCGGCAGCCCTATCCGACGGCCCAAATCAGCTCCCGCTGCATGACACCGGGAAAACCGAGCAGGGCGCCGAGGTGCCGCACCTCGCCCATCGCGCCGACCAGGCTGAGCTGTGAGGCGTAACAGAGCACCGCGTCGCGTTTGCGCGACCACTGAGCCGCACCGAGGGAGACGCTCCGCGCGACCATCAGGTCACGCTCTTCCCGCAGGGCGCGGCACCCGGCGTCCCGGGCCGCCAGCTCCAACGCCAGGGTCTGCGCCGGGGCCGAGACCCAGTCGCCGACCAGCGCGGCGGCGTACGGAAGGTCGGCGTACAGCCACGGCGGACGACGGTCCGTCCCGTCCATCACCGCGAGCGCCGCCTCCCGCACTGCGGCATGGTCGGGCTGGTTGATGCCCATCGGCAGCAGCACCTGCACGTCCCCGTCCAGGCTTGCGAGCAGCTCCGACAGGTCGTTGAGCGGCCCGCCGGACCGGTACGGGTTGTCGGGGTTGTTCAGGGGCACCTGGTCGGCGCCGAGTACCGCGCACGCCCGGCGGTCCTCCGCCAGCCGCGTCGTGTATGCCTCCGCCGCCGTGGTGAAGCCACAGTTCCGGTCCCAGTCGGCCACCCGCGCCCCCGGGTCGGGTCGACCGCCGTGCACGGTCACCACCGCCCTGGGCAGATCGGTCCCGAGCAGGAAGCCGCCGATGGAGAGGGCCGCGTCGTCGAAGTGCGTGGAGACGACCACGAACCGCCAGCGGCGGTCGATCAGTGGCGACATGGCTCCAGGCATGGCGGTGTCCCTTCGGATGGATCCGTGGTCGGTCTGCGGGCTGAGTCGAGGACCTCGTGGGTCAGCCCGTCGTGTCGAGCAGGCCGTGCAGCGCACGATGCAGGTCGGGCCCACCGGCCAGTACGCCGGCACCGTGCTCCGTGACGACCCCGCCCGCCTCCTCGACGATCAGGCGCCCGGCGGACCAGTCCCACCGGGCCAACTCGTCCTCGTAGTAGCCGTCGAGCCGGCCGGCCGCGACCCAGCAGAGGTCGAGAGCGGAACTGCCCGTGCTGCGCACGTCGCCGACCTGCGGCGCGACGCGCACCAGGGCGGTCGCCTGCCGCTCGCGGCTCGCCGCGGAGTAGCCGAACTCGGTCGCCACCAACGACCGGGCAAGCGGTACGGGGTCGGTGACCCGGATCGGCCTGTCGTCGAGCCTGCTTCCACCACCGCGTACCCCGGTGAAGAGCTCACCACGGGTGACGTCCAGCACGACCCCGACAGTGGCGGTCCAGACCCCGCCGAGGTACGCCTCGCAGGCGACGCTCACCGAGATGTGCGGCACGCCGTGCACGTGATTGACCGTGCCGTCGAGGGGATCCACCACCCAGCGCAGCCCGGTGGCCGGCTCGACGCCGTCGCCTTCCTCACAGAGGAGGCCGTCCTGCGGGCGTTCGGCGGCGAGCAGGGCGCGGATGGCGGCATCACTGGCGAGGTCGGCCGCGGTGACGTGGTCGGTCGGGGTGGACTTCACCCGAACGCTGGTTCGGCCGCCGCGCTCCGCGCTGATCGCCGCGCCCGCGCGCCCGGCCAGCCTGGCCCCGAGCGCGAGCAGTTCGGCCGGATCTGCAGCGGGTACCGACGAGCTGGCGAGGGTCATGGTGTCTCCTCGGCGGCCGGGGCGGTCACCCGTCGGGCGGTGGCCCGGACCTTGGCGGCGTACCTGGCCGACAGGCCGTTGATCGTGGGGAGGACGTGACAGCTGGTCGTGCTCGCGTCCTCGTACGGCAGGGCCAGCCCGGCCAGGGGCAGGATCTCCACCGACGCCGCCGACCGCGCGGCGTCGGCGACCTCGGGATCGACGATGCGATGCCCGCGATCGAGCGGCACGCCCAGAAACAGGGTCGCGGTGTCGGTCGTCACGCGGACCGTGCCGAGCAGGTCCGCCCCGTCCGGTAGCACGTTCCGTACCTCGGCGAGGTAGTCCAGGTAGAGACCGTTGGCGTCGAGGTCGCTGAAGGCCGCCGCGAGTTCAACGTCGGGGCCCGGCCACTTGCCGAGGAACTGCCGGTAGGTGACGGCCTCCGTGACGAAGTTCGCGGCACTGTCCCGCACGTGTGGAAGGTGTATGGCATAGACGTCCGGTCGTAGCACGATCGGCGTGCCGGTGGCCGCGATGCGGTATCCCCACTCAATGTCGTCGACGCCCCATCCGACGAACGACTCGTCGAAATACAGGTCGTGCTCTCGGACCAACCGGGTCGGCAGCGCCAGGAGGCCGGTCCAGGCGAAGCTCCACGGGATGACGTGCTCGACCTGGAACCGCGGGTCGAGCGGACGGTCGGCGATTCCGTGCAGCTCGGCCAGACGCTTCCGCCAGATGTCGATCGGCTCCGTGACGACGTGTTCGACATCGCCTTCGTAGTTGTTGCCGTACCCGACGACCTGTCCCACCACGCAGGCACTCTGCCCGAAGGCGTAGTGCCTCTCGTAGAGGCGCTGTAGGGCGTCCGGCGGTAGCAGGGTGTCCGCGTCGATGTGCACGATCACTTCGCCCCGGGCCTGCCGCATCGCGATGTTCCGGGCGCGGGGGATCTCGAACCGCTCGTCGGACATGATGGTCACCAGGTCGACGCGGTCGAGCACCTCCCGGCACGCGGCGACATAGTCGTCGTCGTACTTCGTCGTGCCTACGACGACCTCGAAGTCCGACCGTGGCATCGTCTGCGAGGCCAGCCCCTGGAGGGCCAGCCGCAGGTTGTCCAGCCGTCGCTCGTACGGGACGATCAGGCTCAGCTTGGGTCGGCTCACCGGGCGTCCTCCTCACAGCCGGCTCGTCCTGTCTGGTCGAGCAGTCGGCGCAGCCAGGAGAGCCGGGCGGCCTGCGCCGCGCGGGAGACCTCGGCCTCCGGCACCCACTGGTCGAAGCTGTGGAACGCGCCGGCCCAGACGTGCAGCTCGGCAGCGACCCCCGCCTGGCAGAGGCGCATCGCGAACGAGATCGCCTCGTCGCGTAACGACTCCACCGCGCCGACGTCGACGAATGTCGGCGGAAGGCCGCGCAGGTCGGTGGCGCGAGCGGGCGCCGAGTACGGGGACACCTCGGCGCCACCTCGCCGCTGGCCGAGCAGCGCCTGCCAGCCGGTCCGGTTCGACCGGGTGTCCCAGAGCCCCACGGACTCCATCTGGCGGGCCGACTCGGTGTCGCAGCGGTCGTCGAGCATCGGGCACTGCAGCATCTGTCCCAACGGTCGCAGGGTTCCCCGGTCGCGGGCGAGCAGCGACACCCCGGCCGCGAGGCCACCGCCGGCGCTGTTGCCGCTGACGACGACGCGGCGGGGGTCGACGCGGAGCTGGTCGGCGTGCTCGACGATCCACCGCAGTGCGGCGTGGCAATCCTCGACCGGGACCGGATCGGGATGCTCCGGAGCGAGGCGGTACTCGACGGCGAGGACCGACATTCCCAGCGCCGCGGCCCGCCGAAGCTCGCCGTCGAGGTCGCTGCAGCGCGCGTCGCCGGCGACCATCCCGCCACCGTGGATGTTGAAGATCGCGGGACGTGGCCCGGCCGCCGCGGTATTACGGCAGACCAGGAGCCTGATCGGCGCGTCGCCGCTGGCCGCCGGCACGTCGTGCCACCGCACCTCGAAGGCACCGCCACGACTGATCTCGTCGTCGGACATACCGGTCGCCGCGGTACGGGCACGCCGATGGGGGATCGTCTCGAAGGTCAGCGGGGGCAGGTCGGCGAGGACCGCTCGGAGCGGATCGGCCAGCCGGGCGTCGAACGGGGGAGGGCTACCTGTCGTCATCGTCAGTTCCAGCGTGTCGGGGATGGTGCAGGTGCAGGCTGCGCAGGAGGCACCGGCGTCGACCGGGTCCGTCGCGGTAGGCGTCGCGCCCGTGCGAGATCCGGGTGTTGTCCATGACGAGCGCCTGACCGGCCACGAGATCGATCCGCCGGACGTACCGGCTGCCGATCTGCCGCGCACGGTGCAGGAACTCCGTACCCCGGCCGATGGCGTCGGCGTCGCCACCGGGCGGCACCGCCCAGCGGTCGGTCGCGTCGACGCAGTAGCGGCAGACCAACTGGCCCTCGTGCACGGTGAACGCCGGGGTCTCCCTGGTCTCCGAGGAGCCGTTGAAGGTGGCCCGGCGGACGAGGACGCCACGCGCCGTCAGGGCCCGAGCCGCCTCCGGGTCGGCGTCGAGGAGCTCGGTGAAGGCGCCGTGCGCGTTGAACAGGGTTGTCGTGCCGCCGTCGACCCCCTGGGACTGGCAGAGCAGGATGGCCGACCTCACCTCGCCGATCTCCTGCAGGGTGCCGTCGCAGTGCAGTTCCTGCCCGACGGTCGTCTCGAAGTGCGGGTGCTGGTCGGTCGAGGCTGCCCCGTCGGCGGGGGCACCGATCCGGGACACGGCGGACGAGGCGTAGCCACCCCTGGTGTACAGCGGCGGAACGAACGGCTCACCCAGGCCCAGTCCGGCCGCCAGGCGCTCGACCGTCCGCTCCGTCCAGGGCCCCGACGGGAACTGGGCGAGTGCGAAACCGTGGCGGCGGTACCGCCGGACGATCTCCGCGAGGGTCGCCGCCGAGATCGGATCGGGGTCGGCCGGTACCGGGACGGTCGGGACGGCGTCGAAGGTGATCGGCTGCGCGGCCGCACCGGCGCGCAACGCCTCCAGCCGGGTCAGTATGGGCATGCGACGTCTCCCTCCGCTCAGAAGACCCGGTGGACCGCGGGCGGCACGGCGACGGTCCCGTCGCCGATGACGAAGGCCCCGGCCAGGAGGGCCACGGCGGCGTCGGCGTCGCCGTCGTCGTAGTGCAGTTCCGCGAGCACGTCGCCACGGCCGACCCGGTCGCCGACCCGGCGGTGCAGCACCACCCCCGCGCCGTGGTCCAGTGCCGCGTCCTGGGTGAGCCGCCCGGCCCCGACGAGCAGCGTGGCGCGTCCGACCGAGCGGGGTTCGATCCCGCTGACCACACCGGAGTCGGTGGCCGTGACGACATGCCGACGCCGAGCTGTCGGTAGTCGTCCCGGGTCGGTGAGGGCCGCCGGGTCGGCACCCTGTGCCACGGCCCACCGTACGAACATCTCCCGCGCCGAGCCGTCGGTCACCACCCGATCGACCATCGCGTCGGCGGCCTCGTCCGACAGTTCCGGGTCGACGCTCTGGAGCATGAGCCGGCTGATGGCGGCGCACAACTCCCAGAGGCCGGGGCTGCGCTGGCCGCCGAGGAGAGCGAGCGCCTGCCTGATCTCCAGGGCGTTGCCCACGGCAGGCCCCAGGGGTTGACTCATGTCGCTGAGCACGGCCCGGGTGGGCAACCCGAACGACGCCGCCAGGGCGATCATCGTCTCGGTGAGCAGCACCGCGTCGGACTGGTCGGGAATCAGCGCGCCGGCACCGGTCTTGACGTCCAGGACCAGGCCGTCCGCGTGCACGGCGACCTTCTTGCTGATGATGCTGGCGGCGATCAGCGGAATGCTCTCCACGGTGCCGGTGACGTCCCGCAGGGCGTAGGTCGCACCGTCTCCCGGGGTGAGGTCGGCGCTCTGCCCGGTGATGACCATGCCCACCGTACGGATCATCGGGACCAGTTCGTCCGCGGCGAGGTGCAGGCGCAATCCGGGAATCGCCTCGAGCTTGTCCAGTGTGCCGCCGGCGAAGCCGAGCGCTCGTCCGGTCATCTTGGCCACCGGTACGCCGCAGGCCGCCACGATCGGCACCACGATGAGGGTAGTGGTGTCGCCGACACCGCCGGTGCTGTGCTTGTCCACGACGGGTACGCCGACCGCGCCGAGGTCCAGCCGCCGACCGTCACGCAGGTAGGCGCGGGTCAGGGCGGTGAGCTCGGTGGTGGACATGCCCCGGCAGGCGACGGTGGCGAGCCAGGCGGACATCTGGTAGCCGGGTATCCGTCCGGCGACGTAGTCGGCGACGACGCCCTCGATCTCCGCAGGCTCCAGTGCGACGCCGCGCCGTTTGCGGTCCGTCGCCTCGATCACCCGCGCCGACGATCGGGCCGTCACCGGGTCCGTGGCGCGTTCCCCGGCCGGGGTCGGGCTCATGCCGTCCCCTCCACGGACTGCCGGAGCCTGTCGAGGAGCGTCGTCGCGTCGGCGTCGTCCAGCGTGAGCGGCGGCACGGCCATGACCACCCCCCCCTGCCGGCGCAGCAGCAGGCCGTGCTCGGCGGCCGAGGTGACGGTGCGGATCGCCGCGTCCTGATCCTCGAACTCCAACGACACGAACAGTCCCAGCCCGCGCACGTCGATGACACCGCCGGTGCCGACCAGTCCACGGAGCGCCGCCAGAAAGCGCTCGCCGAGGTGTGCGGCGCGCTCGACGAGCTTCTCCCGCTCGATCAGTTCGAGGGTGGCCAGCGCCGCCGCGCAGGCGATGGCATGGCCGGACGTCGTCTGTCCGAACCGCAGCCCGCCCAGGACCGGGTCGCGGTCGAACGTCGCGTAGATCGACTCCCGCACGCTGACGGCGGCGACCGGTGCGTAGCCGGCGGCGAGTCCCTTGCTCGACACCACGATGTCGGGGGTCACGTCGTCGTGCTCGAATCCGAACATGCGTCCGGTGCGGCCATACCCGGTGGAGACCTCGTCGAGGACGAGCAGGGCCCCGTGCTCGTCACAGAGCCGCCGTAGTTCGCCGAGGAACGCGGGTGGCAGTACGACTCCGCCACCGACGTTGAGCAGTGGCTCGACGAGCACCGCGAGTGGCGGCAGGTCGGGCTCCCGCAGCAGGGCGTCCCGGAAGGCGGAGATCAACGGCTCCAGCGCCTCCGGGGCGCGCATCTGCCGGGGGGTCAGCGGCAGGTCGACCCGACTGACCGGTAGCGGGGTGACGAACGGGTGCGCGAGGTGCGGCAGGCCGGAGAGGCTCCGGGAGAGGAGGGTCGAGCCGTGGTACCCGGCGGTGAAGGTGATCACGCGGGTCCGTGGCCGGCCGACGTTCGCCGCGTGCATGGCGGCGATGAGCAGCGCCGCCTCGCATGCCTCGGTGCCACTGTTGGTGAGCAGGGTCCGGGAGAGCGCGGTGGGCATCAGCCTCGCCACGGCCTCGGCCAGGGCGCCGGCGAGGTCGTGACTCGCCACCGAGAGGTCGTAGCCGGGCAGAAGGGTCGCCTGCGCGGCGATCGCGCGGGTGATGTCCGGCGCCGCGTAGCCGCAGGTGAGGTTCAGAGAGGAGGCGTCGAGGAACTCCCGGCCGTCGACGTCCGTGACGTACGCGCCGGCTCCCTTGACCAACAGGGTTCGGGTCAGGTCGGCGGCCAGGGGTGACCAGACGTGCCAGAGGTGGCGACGGTCGCGTAGCCGTTCGGTTGCAACGCTCACGATGCGTACCGGCTTTCCGGGTGTGCGGATTCGAGGGGTTCGGTGCCGACGAGCGTCGGCCGTACGGCGTTCAGCACCGGGTAGGGCGGTTCGTCGACGAGATAGAAGTGGTCACCGCGGAGGGTGTGGCAGACCACCGGCGCCGTCGTCAGGGTGTGCCACGGTCGCGGGTCCGCCTCGTCGTCACGGTCGCCGGTCAGCACCGTCACGGGGCAGTGCAGGATCGGGTCGGTGGGCATCCGGTAGGCGTGGAACATCCGGCTGTCGGCCATCACGTAGGGGAGCACCAGTTCGCGGAACATGGGGTTGTCGAGCATCTCGCGGCTGGTGCCACCGATGCCGGCGAGCTGCTCGACGGCACTGCGTTCGTCGATCTCCGCGTCGTCCGTCGGGTCGGGTGGATCCGGCAGCGGCGCGTCGCGCGTGCCGGACGCGAAGAGGTGCTCGACCCTGGCGCCCCCCGCTTCGAGCGCGCGGGCGGTCTCCAGGGCCACGGCCGCACCCATGCTGTGGCCGAACAGCGCGAGGGGCAGGCCGGTGCAGGAGGAGGTCAGGGCGGTCGCGATCTCGCGCGCCAGGCGCACCAGGTTGGCCGGTGGCGGCTCCTCGATCCGTTCGGCCCGGCCCGGGTACCGGACCGCGAGCACCTCCGCGCCGGGCAGGTGCGTGGGCCAGTCGCGGTAGAAGGCCGCCGAGCCGCCCGCGTGCGGGAAGCACACCAGGCGGTACGCCGGCGCGGGGTGCGACGGCCATCGCTGGAACCAGGTCTCGGCGTCGGTCACTCGTGCTGCCCTCCCTTGGCCCGTCGGATTCGGGCGGATCGAGCGGCCTGGGCGCGTGCCTGGGTGGTCGCCGATCCGGCGGAGATCGGTGCGCGCCCGTCGATGTAGGAGACCTGCTCGGCGACGGTGGTGTGGCGGAACAGCGCCACGATGGAAGGGCGGGTGCCGGTGTGCTGCTCGAGCGCCTCCTGTAGCTCGAACATGGTCAGCGAGTGCCCGCCCAGGTCGAAGAAGTTCGCGTCCACCGGAACGTTGCCGACCTTCAGAACCTGCGCCCAGGCCGCACTCACCCGCGCGACGGTCGCGTCGGCGGCCGGCGCGGCGGACCGGGCCGGCTCCCCGTCGACCTGCCCCGCGTCGGCGGACCCGAGGACCTCCGCCAGCCGGGCGCGGTCCACCTTGCCGTTGGCGGTCAGCGGGAACCGTGGCACGGTGCGGACGGTGGCCGGCACCATGACGGGCGGGAGGTGCTCGGCGAGATGCTGCCGCAGGGCCGTCTCCGGAATCGCGGTCGCGACGGTGACGAAGGCCGCCAACCCGGTGTGCCCGGGGTCGGGTAGCACGACGGCGTCCTCGACGCCCGGCGCCCGGCGCAGTTCCGACTCGACGGCGCCGAGTTCCACCCGGTGACCGCGGATCTTCACCTGGTGGTCGCGGCGGCCGAGGAAGCAGAGCTCGCCGGTCGCGCTCCAGCGGACCAGGTCGCCGGTGCGGAACATCCGTCCGCCGGCGCGTGGTGCGAAGGGATCGGGGAGAAACGCCCGGGCGGTGGCCTCCGGTCGGCCCAGGTAACCCTCCGCGACACCCGGCCCGCCGACGTACAGCTCGCCGTCCACGCCGGGACCGACGTGTCGCCCCTGTTCGTCGAGGACGTAGAGGCGAGCACCGGGGATGGGGCGACCGATGGTCACCGCCGCCGGTGCGAGGTATCGCCGGTAGGTCGCGAAGACGGTCGCCTCGGTGGGCCCGTACTCGTTGACGAGCGCCACGCCGGCGCGCTGGACGGTGAAGTGACGCCGCAGAATCCGGTCGGGCAGCGCCTCCCCGGCCACGATCACGGTCTCCAGGGAGGAGATGTCCGCGGTGTCGTCACGTTCGGCGAGGTCCAGGATCTGTCCGTAGAGCGACGGGATGCAGAGCATCCGGCTGATGTCGTGCCGGGCGATCAGGCCCACCAGTTGCTCGATGTCGCGTCTCTGCTCGGCCGAGGCGACGACCAGTCGACCGCCCGTGGTCAGCGTGCCCCAGATGCCGGCTGCCGACGAGTCGAACGCCAGTGGGGAGACCAGCAGGAATCTCGCCGCACCGGGATAGGTCATGGCGCGCGCCGTGGTGGACGCGCCGAGCTGCTCGTGGCCCACCACGACGCCCTTGGGCTCACCGGTGGTACCGGAGGTGTAGATGACATACGCGGCGCCCGCCGTCGTCGCCGGCGCGGCGTCTGCCGGCACCTCGACGGCGGCGAGTTCCTCGGCGGCGGCCGGCCAGGACGCCCCCAGTCCAAGCACCTCCCAGCCCCGGCCGTCCGCGACCACGGCGCTCACCCCGGCGTCGGAAAGGATCGCCTGGATCCGTGCGGGCGGAAGCGACAGGTCGACGGGGACGTACGCGGCGTCGGCCTGGAGTACGCCGAGCAGCGCCGTGACCATGGCGACGGAGGGTTCGCAGGCGATCGCCACCCGGCTGCCGGGTCGGCACCCGAGGCCGACCAGCCGGTCCCGGAGCCGGTCGGCTCCGACCCGGAGGTCACCGTAGCTGAGTTGCCGTCCGCCGCCCTGTACCGCCACGACGGTCGGCGTCTCGGCCGCGATGGCCCACACCCGGTGGTGGACGGGGACGGTGGCCGCCGGCAACGCCGGACCGGTGCCCCAGCCGGTCGGGTCGCCGACGGATCCGAACGGCCCTGACACGCCGGTCACCCGACGACCTGGCCGCTCGGTGCCAGCCTCGCGTCGGGTCGCCGGGTCCGGGGTTCGGCCAGCCAGCCGACGATCTTGTCGGTGACCTCCTGGACGGCGCCCAGGTATCGTTCGTCCTCGTCCTCGAAGCCCACCGGCGCGCAGGGCACCGAGATCTTGAAGGTACGGGCGGCCAGCCGATCCGCGACGGGATAGTCGGCCCTCAGGCACCGCCGGTCGTAGGACGTCACGGGTGAGATCGGTGCCTGGAACAGGTGCAGGGTGTGCAACGGGGAGGTTGCCTTCGGCACGTCCACGTCGTCGAGGCCTTCGGCGTTGCAGGCGGCCACCAGCCAGTCCCGCCCGCCCGACAACACGTCCGGGTCGACCTCGAACAGGAGCGCGTAGTGCGCGGAGACCCGCCCGTCACGGGAGTGGGTGAGCGCGGTGACACCGTCGATGCGTTCGAAAAGCTCGGTCAGGCACCGGGCGTACCGCTGCTTGGCGCTGATCCAGTCGGTCAGCTCCGCCACCTGGCCCAGGGCGAAGGCGATGCCGAGCGGGTGCGCGCGGTACTTCAGCCCGTGACCGGTGGCCGCGTACGGGTACAGCGGCCCGTCGGGATCCATTTCCTTCATGGCCCGCTTGTTGAAGTGGCCGAGCAGTTGCGCCCGGTCGTACACGTCCCGCCGGTCGGTGGCGAGCACACCGCCCTCGCCGGCCGCGATCAGCTTCTGGGTCTGCAGGCTCCATGCCCCTGCCGCGCCGAAGGTGCCGACCCGCTGGCCGGCGTAGGTCGCGCCATGCGCGTGTGAGCAGTCCTCGACGAGGTCGAGATTGTGCCGGGACGCGAAGGACACGACCGCGTCCATCTCGCACGGCAGGCCCCACATGTGGGTGACGACGAGCGCCCTGGTTCGCTCGGTGACGAGGGCCGCCGCGGCCTCGGTGTCGAACGAGCCGTCCGGCCGGCAGTCCACCAGCACCGGGAGGGCGCCGAGTTGGAACAGGGGCACGGCGGTGGCGAAGAAGGTGTACGTCGGGCAGAGCACCTCGTCGCCGGGCCCGAGCCCGATGCCGTAGAAGGCGGAGTGCAAGGCGGCGGTGCCCGAGTTCGTCACCAGCGAGTACGGCAACGAGTGCCCCTCGGACCAGGCGTCCTCGAAGGCGGCAACCACGCCGGACCGGTCGTAGATCGACAGTTGGCCGCTGGCGAGCTGCCGGTTGACCGCCTCACACCAGGCCGGGCGAAGCTTGGGCCAGGGATACGCCGTCGGTTGGCCGAGAAC
Source organism: Micromonospora sp. KC606 (assembly GCF_004348675.1). Taxonomy (GTDB): domain Bacteria; phylum Actinomycetota; class Actinomycetes; order Mycobacteriales; family Micromonosporaceae; genus Micromonospora. The sequence continues at coordinate 23,683 of NZ_SMKN01000005.1, forward strand.
CGGAACTCCGCCATCCACGGCGAGCGTTGTAGCAGTCACTGCACGTCTCCTGGCGCATCGGTTTGACGGGGGCTTGCTGCGCGATCGAGTGATAGAGCGACTCGATGACGGCGGTGATGTCCACCGCGGCGGTGACCTCCTGCGTGACCACCGTGCTGTCCCGCAGGCGGGCGACGGTGTCGACCAGGACGTCCGTGGTGGAGGCCCAACTGCTGTCACCAATAAGGTTCTCGACCCGGTTGTTCGACCGGTCGTAGCGCTCGAAGAGATCCCGCCTCAGCGTGATGTGGCCCTTGGTGCCGTACACCCGGATGGTCTCCTCCTTGGCCGCCTCGCAGAGGGAGAGGCGGAGGGTTCCGGTCGTTCCGTTGTCGTACCTGACGTTCGCCAGAACAGTCTCTTCGATCGTGTAGCTGGCCGTTGGGACGAGTTTTGGCGCGGTGGTCGCGTACACGACGGACGGGACTCCGAAGAACCAGTGCAGCAGGTCCACGATGTGATATCCCATATCGATTATGGCACCACCGCCGGCTGTTTCCGGGCTTGCCCGCCAACCGTCATGATAGGCGTTGGCATTGAGCTGGTACGACGCGTCGAAGTGCCTTATCTGGCCGAGCTCCGCCAGCGCCTCCTTGGCATGGAGATAGAGCGGATGGTAACGCCTCTGCACGCATAGGCGTACGTGTCCGTCGTGCTGCCAGACCAGGTGGGCGAGTTCGTGTGCCTCGGTCAGCGAGATGGCGAAGGGTTTCTCTTTCAACAGCGGGACGCCGCGGAGGATCAGGTTCTTGGCGACCTCGAGGTGGGTGTGGTGCGGCGTGGCGATCACTGCCAGGTCGGGGCGGGTCGCGTCCAGCGCCGCCGTCCGGTCGGTGAAGAAGAGCGGGCGCGCCTCTGCACGCCTGCCCAGCACCGCCGCGAGCCGCGCCTCTGCGGTGGGGTCGACGTCACAGGCGGCTACGAAGTCGATGGTCTCGGAGAGGTCGACCAACGCCGGGACGTAGTCCTCCAGCGCACGCCGGCCGACGCCTATGAGGATGCACCGGAGCCTCGGTGAACTACTCAATTGATCCTCCCGATGGACCGCGACGTTCACCGCAAGAATGTCCCGACATCAACGCCGCACGGGACAACGCAATCACTGCCGTCGATCGGTAGCGGATGTTGCTGCGGGACGTGTCCCGAGGCATATGGGTCCTCAGGTCCTCATCGCTTTGTCTGGGGCCAGACGCTACCACCGTTTTTCGGATGAGTACGTCGGCGGCTTTCCACCGCGTCTATGCCGGGGTGCCGGACGGCCGGCCCGGTCACGGTTGTTCGACTGTGCAAGGTGCGCAGTTGCGCGGTGGACGCCCGGCGCGGATGCGCGCGAAACGGGACCGGTGGACCGGTTCGCCGGGGCGCGACGGCACCAGGGCCGCCGGGTTCGGGATGGGCGTGACGCCACCCCGGAGACGCGCGTGTCGCGTTCATGTTCGTGCTCCAGAGCGGGTCGCGACCCGTGCTCGATCCGTCGATTCGGTGGGCGAGCCGGAAACCGCTTGCCCTGGGGGAGTGGATCGCCGAGGATGGCAGTGATGCAATCAGGGCGAGGGAATGCTGGGATTCACCGTAGCGAGTCGCCGGTGGCGGGGCCTCGCATGACCACGCAGAGTCCGTGAAGAATCAGTCTCTCGGAATCCTGGCGCACGTGGACGCCGGAAAGACCAGTCTCAGCGAGGCGCTTCTGCAGGCGGCCGGCGTCATCGAGACGGCCGGCAGCGTGGACGAGGGCACCACCCAGACCGACTCGCTCGCGTTGGAGCGCCAGCGCGGCATCACGATCCGGGCGGCCGTCGTCGCGTTCTCCGTCGCGGACGTCACCGTCAACCTGATCGACACCCCGGGGCACCCGGACTTCATCGCCGAGGTGAACCGGTCGCTCGGCGTCCTCGACGGCGCGGTGCTGGTCGTCTCCGCTGTCGAGGGGGTGCAGAGCCAGACGGTCGTGCTCATGCGCGCGCTGCGCCGGCTCGCGATTCCCACGCTCATCTTCGTCAACAAGATCGACCGTGCCGGCGCCGACCCCGAGCGGGTGCTGAACCGGATCCGGGAACGGCTCACCCCGGCTGTGGTGCCGATGGGCAGGTTCCTCGACGCCGGGACCAGGAACGCGTCGTTCGTTCCGTTCAGCCACGACGACGAGTCCTTCGTCGACGGGCTCGTCAACATCCTCTCCGATTACGACGACGCCCTCGTCGAGGCGGTGGTGGACGAGCGCCCGGCTCCCGTGACGCCCGCTGCGCTGTACGCCAACCTCGCCGCGCAGACCGGTCGTGGCCAGGTCTTCCCGGTCTTTTTCGGCTCCGCCATCACCGGCAGCGGAGTCGACCCGCTGATGGCGGCGCTGCCCGAGTTGCTGCCCACCGCGCCGGCCGCCCGCGATGCCCCGGCCTCGGGGCTGGTCTTCAAGGTCGAGCGGGAGCGCAACGGCGAGAAGGTGGCCTACGTGCGGATGTTCTCCGGCACGGTGCACCGACGCCAGCGGTTGTCCTTCGGCGATGGCCACGAGGCGAACGTGACCTCGGTGAGGACGTTCCAGCCCGGCGGTGCCGTGGAGGGCGGCTCGGTGGCGGCGGGGCAGATCGCCAAGCTGGCCGGGTTGACGGACGTGCGCGTCGGCGATCCGATCGGTACCGACCGGCGACCGTCGGGGGCCGACATGTTCGCGCCGCCGACTCTGGACACCGCCGTGGCGCCGGTCGATCCGCTCCAGAAGGGCGCGCTGCACGCCGCGCTCACCCAGCTCGCCGAGCAGGACCCCTTCATCAACCTCCGCCAGGACGACTCGCGCCAGGAGCTGTCTCTCTCGCTCTACGGCGAGGTGCAGAAGGAGGTCATCGAGCAGACCCTCGCCGCTGAGTTCGGGCTGCGTATCGAGTTCCGCGAGACGACGACGATCTGTGTCGAACGACCGAGGGGCCGTGGCGGCGCGCTGGAGCGGCTCGGCGGTCCCGGCAACCCGTTCCCGGCCACCGTCGGTCTCACGGTGGCACCGGGCCCGGTGAACAGCGGCATCGACTTCCGCCTGGCGGTCGACCTCGCCTCGATCCCGCTCTTCGTCTACAAGACGGTCGACGCGTTCCGAGAGGCGATGTTCCGGTACGTCGCAGACACCCTGACCCAGGGCCTCTCCGGTTGGCAGGTGTTGGACTGCGTGGTCACCATGGACGACTGTGCCTACACGGCGCCCGGCACGTCCGCCTCGGATTTCCGCAAGCTCACGCCGCTGGTGCTGATGGACGCCCTGGAGCAGGCGGGCACGGTGGTCTGTGAACCCATCCACCGGTTCCACGTCGAAGCCCCCGCCGAGACCTTCTCGGCCGTGCTGCGGCTACTCGGTCAGCACCGCGCGATTCCGGAGGCGCCGATGATGACCGACGCGTGGTTCTCCCTGGGCGGGAGCATCCCGGCGGCCGAGGCGACCGGGGTGCAGGTCCTGCTTCCGGGGCGGACGCACGGCGAGGGAGTGGTCGAGTTCCAGTTCGACCGGTACGCCCCGGTCAGCGGCCCGGCACCGACGCGACGTCGCTCGGACAACAATCCGCTGCACCGCAAGGAGTACCTGATGCGCGTCGCCGGGCGGATCTGACTTCCGGCAGCGCCGGCGCCCACCGTTCGATGGACGGACATCGATCGAGCGTCTTAACTGACCGGATGTCCCGACCCACACCAGACTCCGACCGGGAGAACCGACGCGATGTCGGATCGTCCTGGTCCCGGTACGAGCGACTGCGGGCTGTGACCGCCGCGGCGCTGACCGCCCCCGCCGTCACCACCGAGCTCTACGAGCGACTCTGCAGCCTGGAGCAGACCGTCTCGGACGTGGCCGCGGTGCTCGGCGAGGCGGGCGCGGGAGACCGCTGGCGCCGATGGGTCGAGGCCCTCCGGGCGGCCTCGGTCGACGCGGCGGGCGCGCTCTGGTTCGAGCGGGCGCTCGACGCCTCGTGGGCGGACCGGCTCCGGCAGTCGATCGCCGGGCTGCCCGGCGCCGAGGAGCTGCAGACACGTTGGCGCCGACATGTGCGCGACAGCGGGCGACTGCCCATCTTCGAGTACCTGGACACCTGGCCCATCTGGCCCGAGTGCCTGAGCACCGAACCGGTCGACTGGTGTCGCTACGCGCGCCGGGTCGCGGCCCTGGTCGCCTCGACCGGGTCAGCGCCCGATGCGGTCGTCGGCCTGCGCACCAGCGGCAGCTTCCTCGGCCCGGTCTGGGCAGCCGCCATCCAGGCCCGAGACGGGAGCCCGGCGGCGTACCTCACGGTCCGGCCCGTACACGCGTCGTTGCGGGCCCGCATTCCGGCCCTGCCGGCCATGCTCGACGACACGGTGGACCTCGGTCTGCTCCGGGGCCGGCGGGTGGTCGTCGTCGACGATCTCGCGGGTACCGGAAACACCGTCCGATCCACGCTGGACTTCCTCGCCGCGGCGGGTACCGAACGCGACGGGATCCTCGTGTCGCTCTACCGCTGCTCCTCGGTCGGCAGTGTGGCGGTGAAACTGGGCGTCTCACCGGCGAAGGTCCTGCTGGTCCACCGAAGCCATCAGCGATGGCCGCAGGCCACCCACCAGGCGCCGTCGGAGGCGGTCGTGCGGAGCTACTTCCAGCAACACCTCGCCCAGCGTCCCGAGCCGGCCGACGTGATGGACGTACGGCCCCTGCGGTACGGCTACGCGCTGCGGTACGCCGCGGCGGTGACCGGTGCGGCGCCGGCAGACCTGGCCCCCCACCTGCACGGAGCGGTCCGGCACCGGCGCTACCTCCTGCGCGTCCGCACCGGGGAGGGGGGAGAGTCGACCCTGGTCGCCAAGCCGCTCGGGTTCGGTTACTTCGCCGACGAGGAGCTGAGCCGGTTGTCGACCCTGCCGCACGCTCCGCGTGCCTACGGCATCGTCGGCGGCTACCTCCTGTACTTCTGGGAACCGGGGGCTCCGCTGCCGATGCGGGACCGATCCGGGCCGGGTCACCTCGACCCGACCGACCTCGACGCGGTCGGGGCGGTGGCGGCCTTCGCCGGACGGCGCGCACCCGGCGGGACGTACCTGCCCCGGGAGGCCGCGACGCTGCGGATCGGCGCCGTCGTCGAGGAACTGCGCGGGCGTGGCCTCCGCGGTCTTCCCAGGGCGGGCGAGGTTGTCGCGGCCATCGAGGAGCGGTGGATACCGGTGGTCGCGGCGCCGCCGAACAACGGTCACTGGCACTACGTACGCCGCCCGGACGGTGGGCTCGTGAAGCTCCACCGGGAGGTCGGCAACGTCCTTCGGCGCAGCGACCCCGCCGAGGACATCGCCGCCGCCGCCGTGGAACTCGATCTCACACCCACCGAGGTCGGACACGTCGCGGACCGGTTCTCGGAGTATTGCGGTGATCGTCCCTCCGCTGGCCGGCTGGCCTTCGGGGTGATGCAGCACGTCGGCCGGGCGTTGCGCGAGTTCGGCTACTACCGCGACCACGTGGCCAGCTGGGTGAGCCGTCCGGTCCGGGACGGAGACGACGGCTTCGCCCATCGGGAGTACGAGCTTCGTGACGCGGTGGGTCTGGCCCGGCAGTTGCTCGACCTCACCTGATCTGATCGATCGGGGGTCGCTACGATACTGCGGCTTTGCCGAGCAGCAACGCACTGAGTTGAGCCAACGACGTCACCTCGACGTCGGGGCGGCGGTGGTCGGTCGGGCTCGGCCGCCCGGTGCGGTTCAGCCAGACCGCGACGACTCCGGCCGCCCGGGCCCCACCCACGTCGTTGGTGAGCCCGTCACCCACGTGCCAGGCATCGCGCGGATCGGCACCGACGAGATCGAGGGCTGCGGCGAAGAGCGCCGGATCGGGCTTGGCACTGCCGATCTCGCCCGAGATCGCGACCGCGTCGAACGCCGACCCGAAGCCGAGAGTGCCGAGCTTGTCCCGCTGCACGTCCGAGGGGCCGTTCGTCACGAGGACGACGGGGACGCGTAGCCGGGTCGTCGTCGCCAACAGGTCGGCGACGTCCGGGAACGGGCGGTACGCCGAGCGCGAGATGCTCTGGTACCGCCGCACCGCGAACTCGGTCGCCCGCTCCTCGACGACACCGACGTGGCTCAGCACCCGACGCCAGGTTTCCCGGATCGCCGCCACGCCGTCCATGCGGCCAAGCCAGCAGGGCAGCTCGACCTCTGGTCGGTGCGCGGCCCACACTTCGGCGTACGCCTCGCGTAGCCGCTGCTGCGGCCGGGGTCCGGTGAGCGACGACGCCAGCGCGGCGCACGTGCCGTCGACCGCCAGGGCGGTGTGGGCGCCGTCGAGGAGCGTGTCGTCGAGATCGACCAGCAGCGCGCGCGGAGGCGCCAGCCCCGGGCCGGGTGGGCGCCCCTCGTCGGCCGTTGCCGCGCTCCCCGGGGGGTCGCAGTTCGCGCTCATGGTGTTGGCCGCCCTCCCCGCCGGTGGTTGCCGGCCTCTGGTACCCGGTAGCTCGCGAGGTCGGTCAGGACGGATCCTCCGGCGGGTCCCGGCGCGGCGCGGCCTCGTCCACCGGCCGGGGCAGCAGGAACGACGCCAGCCGTGCGGACGCCGAGAACACCAGATAGAGGTCGTGTCGGCCGTCGACCGGGGCGAGCGGCGCCGACACCGTGGCCCAGCCGTACCCGTCCGCCCCGTCTAAGGCGTCGACGTGGCCGAGCAGCCGGCCCTGCACCGGATCGTCGAGTCGGAGCTCGACCCGGGCACCGGGCTCGCCACCGCCGAGGCGGGCGACCACCTGGTCCAGGCCCGAGTCGAGTGCCACGTCCCGGAACAGCAGCCAGGCGCCGGGGCCGGTGGCGAGCACCGCCTCACCCTGCCGTGGGGTCTCGTCGACGATCCGTACCGCCTCGTAGTCGTCGAAGTCGACCGCGCGTACGATCGCGGTGCTGAGGTCGCGCGGTGGCAGCGCCGGCGCCGAGACCGTGAGGATCGCGCTGCACTCGATCGCCGCCGCGCTCCGGCCGAGCATGATCTCGTACCGGCCGGGTGCCACGGTGAACCGGCCGCGGCCAACGTCCCAGAAGCTGAGGCGTTGCACCGCCAGCGAGAACTCGACCCGCCGACTCGCGTCGACCGGCACCATGATCCGCTCGAAGCCCACCAGCTCGCGCCGGGGGCGTGGCACCGGGGAGTCGAGTGCGCGGACGTAGAGTTGGACCACCTCGGGGGAGTCGACGGGGCCCAGGTTGTCGATGACGCCGGTGATCCTCACGGTGGCGCCGGGAGTCGCCACCGGCGGCTCGACCGCCAGGTCGCGGTAGCGCAGGTCAGCGTACGTGAGGCCGTGCCCGAACGCGAAGAGCGGCTCCCGGTCGGAGTAGAGGTACGTCAACCGGCTCTTGATGATGTCGTACTCGTAGATGTCAGGCGCCTCCTCGACGCCCCGTGGCCAGGTCTGGGTCAGCCGTCCCGAAGGACTGCACGCGCCGAGGAGGATGTCGGCCAGTCCGTTGCCGAACTCCTGCCCGCCGTGCGACGACCAGAGCAGGGCACGGGCCCGTTCGGCGATCCGTGGCACGGCCACCGGGTGCCCCGTCACGAGGACGACCGCGGTGTCCCTGTTCGCGTCGAGGACAGCGTGGGTCAGCTCCTCCTGCCTCGCCGGCAGACCGAGGTCGTCGCGGTCCCTCGTCTCCCTGCCGTTGATGTGCGGATAGGTACCGACCAGGACGATCACGGCGTCGGCCGCCCTGGCGATCTCAGCGGCCGTCGTCGTGCCCCGGTGCACGATCTCCAGGTCCAGCCTGACTGCGGCGTCCACCTCGGGGACCACGACGACCACGCCGTCGCCGCCGATCGCGGCGTAGTGGTTGGTGAAGTGGTTCTGGAGCAGCCACCGGGACCCGTCCTGGACGAGCCGGAAGGTCTCCATGATGTTCCAGGCGTACGGCTCCAGCTTGTCGCAGCGCAGTTCCTTGCCATCGGTGCGGGACAGGAACCGCCCATTGCCGACCGATCGCAGGCAGAGACCGCCCTCGCCCCAGTCGAACACGTCGAAGCCGGCGGCCTCCGACCGCTCGCCGGAGACCACCCGTAGCGCGTCGTCTTGGGGTCTTACCGCGAGGTAGCCGCCACCCGCCGGTAGCCGCAGGGCGATGCGGTCGAGGCCCGACGTGAAGACCAGCCTGGCGGCACCCAGCTGGGCCCGGAGGCCGTCGAGAGGCGTGACCCGGTAGGGGGGAACGCCGCAGTACCAGTCGCGGCAGACCCAGTCGCCCAACGGCCCGACGACGGCGATCGTGCCGCCCTCCTCGGCACGCAGCGGCAGCAGGCCGTCGTTGCCGAGCAGCACGACGGACTGCCGTACCGCCTCCCGGGCCAGACGCCCGTGTTCCGGCGTGTTCAGCCGCTCGGTTCCGGTCGGCGCCGGCGTCCGGTCGGCATCCGCGAGCCGCAGCCGCATGTCCAACATCCGCCGAACGGCGGAATCGATCTCCTCCTCACCGAGCAGGCCGAGTCGGAGCGCGTCGTGCAGGGCCTTGATGGTGATCTCCTGGTCGCCGGTGAAGCTGTCGAGGCCGGCCCGGAGAGCGCCCGCGAAGGCCGGCGGGAAGTCCGGATAGAAGCGACTCTTCTTGACGATGTCGGCCGAGGCGTAACCGTCCGCCACGATCACCAGGTCCGCGAGTTCGTCACGGAGCAGTCGCAGGTGCTGACTGACGTGGTTGGGCCGGCCGTTGACCACGTTGTACGAGGGCATGACGGAGGCCACCACGCCGGCCCGGATCGGCTCCAGGTACGGCGGCAGGTCGTACTCGCGGAGCACCCGCGGCCGTACGCTGACGGACCTGGTGAACTTCTCGTTCTCGTGGTTGCTCGCGGTGAAGTGCTTGAGCGTCGGCGCGATCCGCCAGTTCGACGCGTCACCGCGCAGGCTGCGGCAGTACGAGATGGCCAGCGTGGCTGTCAGGTACGGGTCCTCGCTGTAGCCCTCCTCGTTGCGGCCCCAGCGGGGATCGCGGAGCAGGTTCACCACGGGCGCCCAGACGTTGCGGCCGAGCCGTGGATCCGGTGGGTCGGCGTGCAACAGGGCCTCCAGTTCCGCCTGGACGACCGATCCGACCTGGCTCATCAAATCCGGGTTCCAGCTTGCGGCGAGCCCCACTGCCTGCGGAAACACGGTGGTCGGGGAGGAAGCCACCAGCCCGTGCACCGCCTCGCACCCGGTGTGGAACTCGGTCAGCCCCAGTCTGCGCAGCGCGGGCATCGCGCTGTAGAGCATGTCGATCTTCTCGTCCAGGGTGAGTTGCGCGAGAATCGCCCGGGCCCGGCTGTCAACGCTGGTCATGCCCCACCTAACTGTCGATTGTCCGACCGGTCGACGGTTGCATTGTTGACCGGTACCCGATGCGTTCCGCGCGGACTATGCGGTCGACCCGACCTGGCGTTCGATCGTCGACGCGAACTCCAGCCACTGGATCCCGCAGTTGCGGGCAGCCTCGGCGACGAGATAGCCGCAGTGCGGCGGAACCCCGTCCATGACCTCTTCCCATCCGGCGGGCCCGGCGGCCCGCGCGTAGAGCCAACGAAGCATCGTGCGGCCTGATTCGCTGAACCTCAGCGACGGGTCCTTGGAGAGGTTCCGCAGCAGTCCGGTCTGGTCCTTGACCGACTCACCGTCGGTTTCGGCGCAGGAGCATGCGCCGGCTGCCGGGTTCGCGGGTGGCAGGCGTTCCTTCGTCACGCCGCGGACCGTGGCGGGCGCGGGAACGTCCTCGGTCGGTTCGCTGCCGCGCCGCATCTTCGCCGGGACCGGATCGTCACCGCGGCGCATCCGTTCCCGGACGTCGCGGGCGGTGGCGAGCGAGATTCCGGCGCCGCGCGCGATCTCCCGAAGCGATGCCTCGGGCTTCCTGGCGATCTGCTCGCTCGCTATCCGCCGGCCGTCCGCGCTGTTCAGTGGTCGCACCCTGCCGTCGCGCCCGACCCGGCTCACTCCGTGCGCGTCCGGGACGTCGGCGCGGCGGCGGATCGCCGCCACGGTCCCCGGCGCGAGCCCGGTGATCGCGGCCACCGCCCGGTCCGATCGCTGGGGCCCGGACCGGAGGACGCGCACCGCGGCGGCCTCCCGGTCGGCGAGCGACATCGGCAGGCCGTGCGCCTGGTTGGCGCGGACAGCCTCGACGAAGGCACGCTCGTCGTCCCCTTCGAAGAAGCGGACCGCGATGGTGGCCTGTCCCCGCCGTTCGGCGGCGCGCAGCCGGTGATTGCCGTCGATGACACGCATGGTGGTCTGGTGTACGAGAATGGGCGGGAGCGGCATTTCCGTTTGGGCGAGGAAGTCTATGTGTCCGGGATCTTCGCCCGCTAAACGGGGGGAGTCCCCGCGTCGAAGCGCTTCGACGGGCACGAAAAAAACGCCCGGCTGTGAGTAGTTGATTTCCTCGACACTGGTTCGAGACTCTGATTGATTGAGGCTGACTAAATGCCGTGGGCTATGTGCTGTCAATCCGTCCCCCCATGTGTGCTGATCTCAATGTGCGAACGCATCGCTATCCGAGGTGCGTGGTTTGCACGATTTAAATGATACACACCTATGTGTTGATGGTCCAATGGCTCGATCGTCGAGGCGCGGCCGGATAAGATCACCCGTCCGGTGTCGAGTCGGCCAGGGTGGCGTGCAACCGCTCGTGCGCGGCGGGCGGGGCGTCGAACCAGTCGAGGGCGTACCGGGCGGCGCCGAGCACCGGCCGGGCATCCACGATGACGAGTGTCGCCGACGCCGGTAGCCGGCGCTGGACGGCCCGGAGCAACATCGGGTGGCGTGGCCGGATCACGCCGCCGCCGAGAGCGACGTCGTGGGACGAATCCAGGATGCCCAACCGCCGGCCGGCGACCGTCGCCAGCATGACGATCTCCCTGGCCAGCCGAGACACGAGCGAGGCGGAGACCCGATCACCCTCGGCGGCGTGCATGAAGATGAGCGGAGTCAACTCCTGGCGGCGCTCCGGGGCGATGTGCCCGTAGTGGAACGCGGCGATCACCGCGTCCATGTCCGGCAGGTCGAAGTGGGCGGCTACCGCTCCGCCCAGCGTTGTCGACGGCCCGCGACCGTCGTGGTCGCGGGTGGCGTGCCACAGCGCCAGACTGCCCAGGCTCCATCCGCTGCCCCAGTCGCCGGAGACCTCGCCGATCGACCAGAAGCCCGTGGTGCGCCCGTCCGCCGCGCGCGCCACGCAGTTGATTCCGGTGCCACAGACGATGCCGATCGCGTTCGGCGCGGCCGTACCGGCACGCAGCACGGCGTAGGTGTCGTTGCCGACGTGGATCGAGTGCCCCCAGCCGAAGCCCGCCACCGCCGAGGTCAACATCTCGACCTCGGCCGGCAGGTCCGCCCCGGAGAGGTAACACTCGACCCGGTCGAACGCGGTCGAGTCCGGCAGCCCGGCTCGGGTGAGCGTCGAGCGGACGAGTTCCCGTAGCCGCCGCATTGCCTCCGGCAGGCCGATCATCTGGTGGCAGGTGGGTGGACCCTTGGCGACCGCCAGCACCCCACCGGTCTCGTCGCCGATGACCACGTCGGTCTTCGAGCCGCCGCCGTCGACGGCCAGGTAGAGCCTCATCGGACCCACCCGAGATAGTCGGCGTTGGCGGCCAGCAGACGGTCGGTCAGCGCGTCGGCCAGGTGGTGCTGGCCGACGAGCGGATGCGCCAGCAGCGCCCGGTAGACGCGCTCGCGGCCACCGCGAGTCGCCGCCGCCAGGGCCAGCTCCTCGTAACCGGCGACGTGGCTGACCAGCCCAGATATCTCGGGCGGTAGCGGTCGGAGCCGCCGGGGGCTGGCCCCGGTACCGTCGATGTCGCAGGTGACCTCGATGACGGACTCCTCCGGCAGCTGCGGGAACGTGCCGCGGTTGCGGACGTTCGCCACGTGTGGGCCCGGTGCGTCGCCGGTCAGCGCGGCGATCAGGCCCACCGCGGCCTCCGAGTAGTAGGCCCCGCCCCGCCGGTTGAGCAGTTCCGGCTTCGTGCTGACCTCCGGGTCGGCGTAGATGTCCAGCAGGGACCGTTCGATGGCGGCGACCTGCTCCCCCCGGGTCGGCACGTCACGCTCCGCCTCGACCACCGCGTCGTGGAAGTAGAAGTAACGCAGATAGGAGGAGGGGACGGCACCGAAGAAGGTCAGCAGTTCCGGCGGCAGCCCCACCTCTGCGGCGAGCGCCTCCGGCTGTTCGCGAAGGAGCTCCGGCAGGCGGTCGTCGCCGGCGACGACCGCCTGCCGGGTCCAGGTCAGGTGGTTGAGCCCGGCGTGGTCGAGGACCACCTCCTCCGGTACGACGCCGAGCAGGTGCGCGAAGCGGCGCTGCAGTTGGATGGCGACGTTGCAGAGCCCGACGGCCCGGTGGCCGGCGTCGAGCAGTGCCCGGGTGACGATACCGACCGGGTTGGTGAAGTCGATGATCCACGCGTCCGGCGCGGCACGCCGAGAGGCCAGCTCCGCCACCTGCAACGCCACGGGCACGGTTCGCATCGCCATCGCCAGGCCACCGGCTCCCGTGGTCTCCTGGCCCACGCACGCGCACTCCATCGGAAAGGTCTCGTCCGAGATCCGCGCCCGTGTCCCTCCGACCCGGAGCTGGATCAGGACCACGTCCGCGGCGTCGAGACCCTCGTCGGCGACCGTGGTCCAGGTGACCCGGCCCGGGTGCCCCTGCGCGGCGAAGAGCCGTGCCGCGAAGCGGCCGATCACGCCGAGGCGGTCCGGTGCGGTGTCGACGAGCGCAAGTTCGGTCACCGGAAGGACTCCCCGGAGCCGGGCGAGCCCGTCGGCAAGCTCGGGCGTGTAGGTCGAGCCGCCGCCGACTACCGCGATTTTCATCATTTACCTCGCTCGGAGGAGTCGATTGGCTCGGCGCTCACCGTGCTGCGACGCCGCCGAGTGACACGGCGAGTACCGGACTGCCGCCGCCTGACGATAAGCGATTCGTGGAATGTTCGCGTACGTCGACGGAACAACCGCGACGGCTGCCCGATAACCCAGTCGTGGATATAGTGATGTCGATCGACGGGCATGGGGGTATCTGCATGGCGTCAGGTTCTTATCGGGGTACGCGGCTGCTGCTTTTCCAGGTTCGACCGCTGCTGGCCGAAGTCGCTCAGGACGGCTCGCAGGCGGTGCTGGTCGACGTGCTGCGTTATTTCAGTCGGCTGGGTGTGCGCGTCACGGTGTATTGCGGAACGTTGCCGGGGGCGCCGACCGAACTCGACCTATTTCCTGGCGTGACGGTACGACCGGTGCTCGGCTTCAACAACGGGGTCGGTGACCCATATTGGACTCCGCCGTTCCGACTGACGGACATGGTCGACGTCCTGCTCGACGAGGCGAAACGCCATGACCTGCTCTATGTACACGATCTCAACCTGCGGTTTGACTTCGTGCGCGCGGACCGGCCGCTCGTCGGCGGAGTATACGACTTCGTCTATCCACACACTCTGGCGGGCACGATCGCGTTCAACGGTGACCGCCTCGTGACGAATTCCGACTACGTGGGTGCCTGTGTCCGGGAAACACTGCGACGGCACCGATCGCTGCCCGACGACGCGATCCGCGTCGTGAACACGGGCTTCGACACGGCGCGGTACCGGCCGGGCGCCGGTGCGATGGGCGAGCGGCTCGGCCTGGCCCCGGACGTCGTCGCGGTCCTGTTCCCACACCGGCCGGAGGAGAGCAAGGGCCTGCCGGACACGATTCGGGTTCTCGCGGCCCTGCGCGACCGGCTCTCCCCGGACGTGTTCGCGCGCGTGCGACTGCTCGTGCCGGTCTGGCCCGACGTGGCGGTCGACAACGAGGAGTCCGCGCACACGAGGGCGTACGCGGCGGCGAACGACGAGGCGGCCCGGCTCGGCGTACGGGACAACCTCCATTTTCACGACTGGGTGCCACGATCCGAGATGCCGCACTACTACTCGACGGGCGTGGCCACGCTCTGCATCGGCAGTTTTCCCGAGGCATTCGGCAATGTGCATGTGGAGTCGATGCTCTGCGGCGTTCCGGCGATCGTCTCACGGGTGGCCGCGCAGCGGACGACTGTGCCGGACGAACTCGTCCGCAAGGTCGATCCGGGCGATGTCGACGCCGCTGCCGATCATCTCGCGGAGGTGATCGGCCGCCGCGAACGGGTCGGCGAGGACCTGATGGCGTACCTGCGCCACCGGTACTCGCTCGCGACCGCACTGCGCGGCTACTCCGATGCCATTCTGGGCTGCGAGCGCGACACGGGCCCGGTTCTCACCCCGCAGCCCCCGCTTTCCGCGGACACCCTGCTGCGCATTCCGCCCTGGGCCGCCCGGCTGCAGGGGGGCTACTACAACGACTACACCGGGTTCTGCGCCGACCCCACACTTCGGTCGTGTCTCGCCGACATCGAGGGGGGCGTCAGAGTCGGCAACCTGATGCGGGCTCATGGCATTACCGAGGACCACGTCGCGCGCTGGACGGCGGATGGCCTCGTGGTCGCCGGTCCCGTTGCGCCGGGAGCACCGAACCGCGCCGGGAGCGCCGATCGCGACGACGGACCAGAAGAGAGTGAGAGCGTATGAGCAACGTCCTCGGAGTCTCGGCCCTCTACCACGACGCCGCAGCGGCGATCATGGTCGACGGCCGCCTCATCGCCGCCGCGCAGGAGGAGCGGTTCTCTCGTCGCAAGCAGGACCGTACGGTGCCGTGGCGAGCGGCGCGAGCCTGCCTCGACCTGGCCGGACTCACCATGGCCGAGATCGACTGTCTTGCCTACTACGAGGATCCGGCCATGAAGCTGGATCGGCAGATGTCCATGCTCGCCACGGAGACGAGGCCGCAGGTAGCCCGGGAACTCGCGGCCAGGATCGATCCGTACCGCCCGTTCCGGGCGCTGCGGGAGAGCCTCGGCTGCGATCGTCCGATCAGATTCGTACCGCACCACATGTCGCACGCGGCGAGCGCGTTCTATTTCTCCGGCTTCGAGTCGGCGGCCGTCCTCGTGCTGGACGGGGTCGGCGAGTGGTCGACGTCGTCGTACGGCTTCGGTCACGTGGACCGGGGCATCGATCTGGTCGAGGCCGACCGGTTCCCGCATTCCCTGGGGCTGTTCTACAGCACGATCACCGCCTACCTCGGGTTCGACGTCAACGAGGGCGAGTACAAGACGATGGGGTTGGCGCCGCTCGGGAAGCCGGTGCTAGCCGACCGGCTGCGACACATCATCGGGTGGAACGAGGACGGCGACGTACGGCTGGATCTCACATACTTCGACTTCCTCGGGCTGCGCCGGATGTGGTCTCCCCGGTTGGTCGAGTTGCTCGGCCAGCCACCACGCGCCGGCGAGGAGGCGCTCACCGACTGGCACGCCGACCTGGCCAGCAGCGCGCAGTCGATCCTGGAGAGCGTGGTCCTGCAAAAGGCTAGCAGGGTCAGGGAACGCACCGGGGCCAGGAATCTCTGCATGGCCGGCGGGGTGGCGCTCAACTGCGTCGCCAACGCCCGCCTTCGGCAGAGCGGGCTCTTCGACGACATCTTCGTGCAGCCGGCCGCCGGCGACGCGGGCGGCTCGCTCGGCGCGGCCGCGCAGGTCTCCCGCGACCTCGGCAGCGCTCCGCCGGTCCGACGCCTCCGGGACGTGTACCTGGGCCCGGAGTACTCCACCGAGCGGGACGTCATTCCCGTCGTACGGGCCGCGAACCTGCCCTTCGGTGACTTCAGGATCCGACCCGACGAGTTGCTCGACGACGTGGTGCGGCGGCTGGCGGCGGGTCAGGTGGTCGGATGGTTCCAGGGCCGCATGGAGTTCGGGCCGCGGGCGCTCGGGAACCGCTCCATCCTCGCCGATCCCCGCGTCGCCGGCATGCGTGACCGGATCAACGGCCTGGTCAAGCTCCGCGAGGCGTTCCGGCCGTTCGCGCCCAGCGTCCTGCGCTCACACGCGTCGACGTACTTCGCCGGTGGCGAGGAGCACCCCTTCATGCTGGAGACCGTCCAGGCACTCACCGACAGCCTGCCGGCGGTGACCCACGCCGACGGTTCCGCCCGGGTGCAGACCGTGGACCCGCAGACCAACCCGCGCTACGCCGCGCTGCTGGAGCGGTTCTGGTCCCAGGAGGGCTGCGCCGTCCTGCTCAACACGTCGTTCAACCAACGCGGTGAGCCGATCGTCTGCACGCCGACCGACGCGCTGGCCTGCTTCGCCCGGTCGCGACTCGACGCGGTCGTCCTGGGCGACGTACTCGTCGACGTGGCGGACGTACCGCCGTCGCTGACCGCGTCGATCACCGCGCGCGGCAAGGTCTCCGCCTTCAGCGACGAGCCGGAGTCCGGCCGGGCGCTCGCCGTGTACGAGCTCGCATGACGCCGCCCGGTGGGGGCGTCTGGCTATCGGGAGGGGCCATGGAAGAAACGCAGCCGCCGAGCCGGATCGGCGTATGGGACCACCGGCCAGCCGACGACAGGTACGTCCGGTCGGCGGGCGACTTGCCCAACTGGGGGGACCGCACGGACTTCGGCCGGCGGCCGGACGGGCGGCGGATCCTCCTCCTGGGCGAATCAGTGGCGCGGGGCCTCTGCTACGAGCCCGTGATCACCCCGGCGAAGCTGCTTGAGCAGGCACTGCGGGGAAGTGCGTCCGAGGGGATCGAGGTCGTCGACCTCGCGCTCAGCGGTGCGCGGATCTCCGATGTCCGGGAGGTCGCCGCCTCCGCACGGCACCTGGAGCCCGACCTGGTGGTCGTCTTCGCCGGCAACAACTGGAAGTACGAACTCAGCGAGTGGGCGCCGACCGAGGCCAGGGCACGCGACGCGCGGGCGCTGGAGGGCGGCGGTCTCCAAGCCGTGCTGCGGCAGCGCGAGAATGCCCTCACCGAACTGGCCGTCGGCTTCGTCGAGCAGATCTGCGCACTGTTCGAGAACGTGGCATCGGTGGTCTTCGTCCTGCCGGAACGGAACCTCCTCGACTGGCACCCGGCGCCGTTGGCCCCCGTCCTCGGCGGCGGCGCGGAGCTGTCCTGGTGTCGACTGCTCGACGAGGCGCGGGCCTTCGCTCGCGCCGGCGACTGGGACGGGGTGCTCGGCGCGGCCACGGCGCTGCACGACCTCGACGGGGGCCTGTCCGACGAGGGATTCCGGCTCAGGGCGGAGGCACATCGTTTCCGCGGCGACCTCACCGAGGCACTGGCCAACTACCGGCGGGCATTCGACGTTCGACTCTGGTGCGACGGCATCGATCCGTCGTGGCTGCCCTCCGCGGGGGCCGCGGGTGCCCGTAAGGCGGTCGCGGATCGCGGTGCCCAGCTCGTCGACCTGACCACGCTGCTACCGACGTACGCCGCGAGCGGGATTCCGGACCGGTCGCTCTTCTACGACTTCTGCCACCTCAACGGGCGAGGTCTGCTGCTGGCCGCGACCGAGATCGCGCACGGTATCGCGCCTCTGGTGGGCGTGACGGTGACCCGGGAAACCTGCGCCGCGCGCCTCACCCCGCCGGACCCCCGGACCGAAGCGGGAGCGGCCTTCTGCGCCGGCTTCGTCAACGCCGACTTCGCGCAGCCGGAGGAGACGCTGACCCACTTCGCGCGGACGGCGGCAGCGGCGGACGCCGAGATCGTGACCGCGATGGCGGCGTACTGCTCCGCGCCCGCGACCTCGGTGCCCTGGTGGATGCGGACGATCGAGGTGCCGGGCTTCCCGGCCGCACAGCGTTTCCTGCGCGGCATCGGGCGTACCGGCCGCTACGTCCACGACGACGCCCTCGTCGAGGCGTTCATGTCGCAGCTGCGCACGGTCGGCGTCACCGCGCCGGCCGAGCCGGCGGTGTCACCGGAGCGGGTACTCGCCGGCGGCGTCCGGACCAACCTGCTCGACCCCATCTTCGCGCCGGCCTGGCGGCCGCTGGACTGGGAGGGCATCCTGCCCACCCTGCCCGGTCGGCCGACCGGCTACCGCCACTACTTCCGGGCACACACCGAGGTGAGCACGTTCTCCTTCGGGCTGGACGCCGCCCGGCCGGTGCAGCTGCAGATCGTGGCCCGCCTGGGCTCACCGGGCTCGGGCACCCTCCGCGTCCGGGTCAACGGAGCCGACGCGGGCGACCTCGAACTCGCGGACGAGTGGCGACCGCTCGGGATCACCGTCGGACCGCCGGACGTGCGGGCTGGCCGCAACAGGATCGAGATCCGCTGGTGCCGGACGGAGATCCGGACGCCACCTTTCGTCACGACGGCACACCGACTCGAGCAGGGGCTGGGACAGGAGCTGTCCGTGGTGTACGGGGAACTGCACTCCGTCCACGCCTGGGTACCGGCCGACGAGGCGTCGACGGCCGACCGGTGACGAGCAGGGGTGCCTCAGTACAACTCCACCGTCTCCAGCCATACCGACCCGGTCGCCACCAGGAGGATGTCCCGGCGATCCATCCCGGTGCAGATCGGGACTTCGATGACGTCGCCGTCGACGCCGCCCACGACCGGCGCGACGGCCAGCAGCCGACCGTCCGGGTCGTCCAGCCGGAACTCGATCGCCGCCCAGCCTGCGGTCGGGCGGACGGCCCGCACCCGGACGCGTGTGCCCCGTACGGCGACGTCCCGGAAGAGGAGCCATCCGCCGGCGTCACCGCAGGTCATGGTGGTGAGCCCGGTCTCGGCGTCGTCCTGCGGCCAGAAAGCGTGGTAGTCGTCGAAGTCGGACGCCCGGACCGGGCCGCCGTCCAGCCGACGCGGGCCGACGGGTTCGGCGCGCACCGTCAGACGCCTGGTCGTCACGATGTCGGCCGATGACCGTCCGAGCATGATGTCGTAGTCGCCGGGCTCCACGACGAACTCGTGCCGATCCACGTCCCAGACCGCCAGTTCCCGCAGCGCGATGGTGAACAGCGCGGTCTGGGCGGTGCCCGCCGGGACGTGCACCCGGCGGAACGCGAGGAGCTGTCGTAGCGGGCGCGGATGGCGGGACCCCCGCGCGCGGCCGTATATCTGGAGCACCTCGTCGCTCTCCACCGGGCCCGGGTTGCCGACCTCGACCGACAGCTCGATCGGGTCCTCGACACAGACAATCGGGCGCAGCACCTCCAGGTCGTACCAGAAACACGGGTACGTCAGGCCGTGCCCGAACGGGAACAGCGGCTCGACGTCCGCGTAGAGGTACGTCTTGCGGGCCTTGATGATGTCGTACTCGTACATGTCGCCGAGGTCCGCCACCTGGCGTGGCCACGTCTGGGGCAGACGCCCGGCCGGTGCTCGGACCCCGAAGACGGCGTCCGCCAGGGAGGTGCCGAGCTGCGGTCCGGCATGGCTGCTCCAGAGCATTGCCGGTACCGCGGCGGCAAGTTCCGCCACCGCCAGCGGGTAGCTGCTGACGAGCGCCACCACGGTGGCCTGGTTCGCTGCGGCGGCGGCGCGGGCGACCTTCTCCTGGGCCGGCGCCAGCCTGATGTCAGTACGGTCCTCCGCTTCCCGCCCGTTGATCAGCGGGTGGTTTCCGACGATCGCGACGACCACGTCCGCGTCCACGGCCGCCGCGCCGACGGTGGCCGCGCCGTCGGTGACCAACTCCACCCGAAAGACCGCGGCGGCCTCGGCGGTGGCGGCGGCCGTGCGCAGCACCCCGTCGGAGGCCGGTGGCGCCACGTAACGCCCGGTGGAGACATCGAGCAGCACCGCACCGGCGCCCTGTGGTACCAGCCGGAACCGTTCGCGAACCTGCCAACCCTCCGGGGCGGCGCGGTCGTTCACCAGCGTCCGGTTCGACCTGCTCCGGAGGAAACGCCCGTTGCTCTCCGCGCGCAGGGAACAGACCTCGGAGCCCCAGTCGAAGATGGCGAAGCGCTGTGCAGCCTCGGCGACCGCCACCTGCCGCACCGTGAGCGGCCCTCCCTCGGGCGTCGTCGAGGACGTAACGTACCCGTCCTGCCACCGTAGGGCGATCACGTCGACCCCCTCCACCAGAGTGACCCGGTCGGCACCCAGCAGTCCGGCGATCCCCGCCATCGGCGTCCGGCCGTCGTCGAACTGGGGGGCATACCAGTCGCGGCACACCATGGCGGCGAGTTGGCCGACGACGACCACCCGACGGACTGCGGCCCGGTCCAGGGGAAGCAGGCTGTCCCGGTTGCTCAACAGGACGATCGCCTCCGCTGCCGCGCAGGCGGCGAGGCGCCGGTGCGCCGGCAGGTCCGGGCTGTCCGGCCCGGACTCCCCGGCGTCGGTCGCCTCCGCGTCGAACTGGCCCCACCGCATCCGCATCCGCAACAGCCGGCCCACGGCGGCGTCGAGCAACTCCTCGCGAACGAAACCGTCCGCCACCGCGCGGCCCAGGTTGTCGGTGATGACGTGGCTGCGGTCACCCTGGTCGACGAAGAGGTCCAGACCTGCCCGGACGGCGGCGGCATAGGCCTGGAGCCGACTCGGAAACGACGGTCTCTCGTCCAGCGCGAGGAAACTGGGCGCCCACGCGTCGGACATCACGACGGTGTCCGGATCCCAGTCCCGCAACTGGCCGCGGATGTGCGGGCTCAGGTGGTTGGGTACGCCGTTGACCCGACTGTAGGAGAGCATGACGCCGTCGGCGACGCCGTCGACGATCGGCGCCTTGAAGGCTCGTAGATCGTATTCGTGCAGCACCCGGGGGCGGAGAAGCACCGAGTGGGTGCCGCGTTCGTTCTCGTGATTGTAGGCCAGGAAGTGTTGCAGGAGCGGCGTCGTCGCCCGCTGCGCACCGGCGTCGCTCTGCCCGGACAGACCCCGGCACATCGCGGTGGCCAGTGTGGACGTCAGCACCGGGCACTCCGAGTAGCCCTCCTCGTTACGGCCCCAGCGGGGATCACGCAGCAGGTTGGTGACCGGACCCCAGATCGCCAGCCCGATCGTCGGCTGCCGGTGGTAGTGGGCGCGGATCTCGGCCGCGATGGCGGCACCGACGCGGGTGAGGAGATCCGGGTTCCAGGTGGCGCCGAGACCGACTGCCTGCGGGAAGACCGTCGCGCCCGGTACCGGGTCCGCGCCCCGGCGGACGGCGATTCCCCAGACGAGGGGTGGGATGCCGAGCCGGGGTACGCCGGGGGAGTACTGGTGCATCATCGCCAGCTTCTCGTCTCGGGAGAGCAGGCCCAGCAGGTGGCGGACACGCTCGGCAAGCGGCAGCCCGGTATCCCGGAAGTCTGTCTCCGCGTCCCTCGGCGCGTCGTGCTCGGTCACGTCGGCAACCGGTCCGCATAGACGACGTAGGTCACGATGGCCGAGGGGATCATCGGCGCCTGCATCACCGTCGGTCGCAGACCGTGCTGGATGAGCAGGTCGCACATGTCCTCGAGCCGCCCCGCGAGATCCTGCACCTCGATGACGACCTGATCGATGAGGGCCCAGTGCGACTGGTCGATGCCGAGCAGGATGTCGAGTTCGGCGCCCTCGACGTCGATCTTCAACAGGTCGATGCGGCGGTCGTCCGGCAGGAACGACGAGAGCCGGCGGACATCCACGCGCACCTCGTAGCCGCTGTGCAGGCGGTCGATGTAGTCGGTCGGCTCGAAGTCGTAGAGCACACTCTTCTGCAACTCCTTCTGCTCCGGATACCGGGTCGAGTTGCCGGGCAGCAGCGGGTAGTAGGTGAACGGCACGTCGGCCTCGTCCTCCCGACCGAGCGCGCACTGGTGCAGTGTGATCTTGGGCCAGCCATAGTGTTCGATGTTGTGGAGCAGGGATCTCGCCGGCTCGGGCATCGGCTCGAACGCGAGGATCTCAGCCGATTCCTGACGCTGCCTGACAAACAGCATGAAGAGCCCGATGTTGGCGCCCACGTCTACCACGAACGGCTGTTCGGGAAGCTGGATCACGTCGTAGCAGCCGTGTTCGAAGATCTCCTTGTACTGCCACATGATCTCCTTGACGCTCGGCCCGACCCAGGTCAGGTTCTCCCTGAGTTGTGCCACCTTCATGTCCGGCACCCTTGCCACCTCACCTCTCGTCGCCGCTCATCGCGCGATAGTGCTGCCACAGGTCGTAGTAGGGCAGCGTTCCGCCCTCGGTGCGGATCCGGTGCCACTCCCCGGCCCAATGGACCAGTAGCACCCGGTTCACCTGGGATGGAATGAGCCGGCCGGCTTCGACCCGACCGATGTCGTGGCCGGCCCACTGTTCCTGAGGAATGTCAGGATCGTTTCTCTCGGCGGCGATGACCGAGAGACTGGAGTACGGCCGACCTGATGTCACTATCAGATAGTTCAACAGAGGTTGCTCCCGGCAGAGCAACTCCATGTGCGGCGCCAGGGACAACGGTGCAGCCAGGTTCTGCCAGACCGTCGAGGGATCCAGCAGCCCGGCGCGGGACACCAGGAAGCCGGTGTTGGTGGCGTACTCTATCTGCTCGGCGCTCAGCGCCTCGGTCCGGTAGATGGAGTCTCGCCACACCCAGTGCCGTATGCGCGGGATGTTGGAGTGCGAGGTGACGAAGTCGTGCCGCGAGAGGTGATCGAAGGTGAAGTCCACCGAATCGAGCACGATCGTATCGGAGTCGATGTAGACGAACTCGTCGAAGGGGCCCTTCCAAATCGCCAGCTTCCGGTACTGGCCCATCGTTCTGCCGTCGTGGAAGCGTCGACTGATCTCGTCGCACCGCCGAAGGATGCCGTCGTCGCGCCATACCGTGAAGTCGTACCGGGCGGCCAGGGCGCTGACGTGCGAATGTTCGTCCGAGAACGGCACCAGGCACAACGGGATGGTCGGGTTGTGGAGCCGGAAACTGTTGAGGAACCCGACGGTCTGTTCAAAGATCGCGTCATTGGCGAGGAAATAGGCGCCGCGCTGCATGTTGCCTCCGGAAAGTGGGCCGCGATAAGTCAGTTCAGGCTCGTCGAGGCTCCGTCGGAATCGTCGGCTGGGTGCTCAGGGGTGACAGCGGAACCGCCCGCCCCGGGCGTGATGCATTGCAGTCCTATCCGGCGTGAGCGTCAATCTGCGGACAGTGTTTTCGCGTTCTTTGTCGGTGATCGTACGCCTTGGTCGGGCCTACGCAACACCTACCCCGATCCAGTGGGCATGACGGGTGTCGATGGCGTTCGAACGTTTGTCCGGTGCGGCTATTGCGATGCTCGGGTAGGCCGATACATATAGCGACATCCGGCTCTTGGGTGAGTGTTACGGTGAGCAGTGAGTCTGCGAGGCGCAGATTCGGTCTGCCCAGTCACTCCTGGGTGCCAGTTTTTGGGTCTCGATTGACGACGGTATCGGGAGCTTCGAGATGGATCTGTCAGACACGGTGGTGGCGCGCTTCCTCGAAGGATTCCACACAGCGTGGGAGACGGTCTTCTTCGTCCAGATAGGCTCGAACGACGGAGAGCACAATGATCCGCTCAGGCCGTTCATCCTGGCGGGTGGCTGGCAGGGAATCATGGTCGAGCCGGTGCCGTACGTCTTCGAGCGGCTGACATCGAACTATGGCGACCGGGCGGGGCTGAACCTGGTCAACACGGCCGTCACTGACCATGACGGGGTTTCGGACTTCTACTGCCTGGGGGAGAGCGCTGATCCCTTGCCGGAGTGGTACGACCAACTCGGGTCGTTCACCTTGGAGAGCATGCTGGACAGTTGGATACAGCAGGTCATCCCGGATATCCGAGACCGGATTATCACCATCACGGTGCCCTGCGCCACTTTCGAGTCCCTGTGTCGGAGGCACGGTGTGGGGGAGATCGATCTGCTGCACATAGATGCCGAGGGTCATGACTACGAGATCATCAGGACGATCGACCTTCAGCGTCGCAAGCCGACCGTGCTCCTCTACGAACACAAACACCTGAGCCGCCGAGATCGGCTGGCCTGTCGTCAGCTGCTCGCGAGCGAGGGCTACCTCACGCTCGACCTGTCTCACGACACCCTCTGCCTGACCCGGCAGGCTGCGGCTTCGTCGAGGCTCGGCCTGGGTCGGGCATGGCAGGATGCCGTCTCGGCCATGCGGGTCGCCGGGTGGGGTACCCGATGAGGGCGCGGCAGGGGTGGGCCCCTGGGCAGTGACTCGTCACCACCGGCGTTCGACTGTCCGCCCTGCGCAGTCGAACAGGGATGGTTGACCGCTCCGCGACGCTCGACCCTGCTTGGGTCCGCTCGCCGGTGCGGCGGGCACGCGCGACCGGAGCCGATCGAAGGCACTCCTAGATAGTAATAGCCTTCAATGTCAGAACAGGGGCCGCAGGGCGGATCCCCGTACGGAGTGCAGGCGGCTTCCGGCGTTCTCGATGCGTCCCTTCCACTGACCAAGAACATGTCCGCACAATGGCCTGGGAGTAACTCTATGCCTTACCACCCGCCGCTGGTGCAACGCGAGTACTTCGTCGCACCGCCACCCGAGCTTCCGCTGCGAGCCTACGGGGAGGAGGGGCTGTCGACCGTGCAGTTCGCAGCGGTCGTCGCTCAACAACCCGCCTCAATCGCCCTGAGGGCGACGACTTCCACAGGTGAGGAACTCTACGTCGATCTTGCCGCCGTAGCGGAAGGTGTCGTCAGAGCACGGCTCTCCGCCGTGCCGGCAGCACGGCCGAAAGTAGCCCGCGTTCTTGAGTTGGTCAATGCCGGCGTTTACGAACACGCCAGGGTGTCGGTCGACGACGGTGTCGTTCTGGTGGATGCCGGCTCGGTCCGTGCGGTCGCCACGCTGAATCCCTGGTCGCTCTGCTATCTGGACGCCACCGGCAGGGCTTTGGTCAGTCAGAACCGTGGCGAGAGAGACATCTCCACCAGGCTGCGCAACCTGCCGTTCGGTCGCTCGTTCGTCGATGGCGAGCCGGTGGCGTATCATGAGTCGTTCACTTCTTCCCCCAACGAGGCCTTCGCCGGATTCGGCGAGCGTTCCGCGCCGTTGAATGCGCAGGGTCAGCGTCCGCTGATGTGGAACTTCGACGCGTTCGGGGCGGATTCCATTCGCGCCTACAAGAATATACCGATCTATCTCTCGAATCGCGGCTACGGAGTCCTGGTCAATTCCGGAGCACCGGTCGAGTTCGACATGGCACAGTCCACGCACGGCGTGGTCGAGTTCGTCGTGCCCGACGACGCGCTGGAGTATTTCCTCGTCGCGGGGAAGCCGGTCGAGATCCTGGACCGCTACAACCGCCTGACCTCGCGTCCGGCCCTGCCGCCCAAGTGGGCCTTCGGCACCTGGATATCCTCCGGCTTCGCCCGGGACGACCAGCAGCGTTTCGTCGCGCGGGCCGCGAAGATCCGCGAGCACGGGATCCCCTGCGACGTCCTGCACCTCGACACCTACTGGCAGACCGGCAGGCACTGGTCGGACATGCGGTGGGACGAGGCCAACTTCCCCACACCCGAGAGGATGTTCGCGGATCTCGCAGAGCAGGGTTTCCGGGTCTGCCTCTGGATGAACCCCTACGTGTCCCACGAGTCGCCGGTCTTCGCCGAAGCAGACGAGCGGGGCTTCTTCCTCAGGCGCAGCGGAGGCGGGACCTATGTGGCTGACGTCTGGCACGGGTACCAGCCGGCGAGCGGCATCCTGGACTTCACCAATCCCGAGGCTGTCGCCTGGTGGAAGGGACTGCTGCGCGGGCCGCTGCGCGCGGGCGCGGCGTTGTACAAGACCGACTTCGGTGAGGGCGTGCCGGCCGATGCGGTCGCGTACAACGGCATGACCGGAACGGAGTTGCACAACGCCTACACGCTGCTGTTCAACGACGCCGTCTGTGAGGTCACCCGGGAGGTGCACGGCTACGAGTTTGTGTGGGCGCGTTCGTCGTTCCTGGGTGGTCAGCGACACTCCGCCCAGTGGTCCGGCGACGTCCAGACCTCCTGGGCCGGGCTGGGAGCCACCATTCGAGGGGGCGCGAGCCACGGCCTGTCAGGAGTGCCGTTCTGGTCGCACGACGCCGGCGGTTTCAACGGCAGGCCCAGTGACGACCTGTACGTCCGCTGGGCCCAGTTCGGTGCACTCTCCCCGCTGCTGCGATTCCACGGCACCAAGACCCGGGAGTTGTGGGAGTTCAGTGCGGAGGTCGAGGAGCTGGTCGTTCGGGCCCTGAAGATCCGCCACCACCTTGCTCCCTATCTCTACTCGGCGGCGGTGCGGTCCTCGCGTACGGGCGAGCCGATGCTCCGCGCGCTCAGTGTCGACGACCCCGACGACCCGGTCGCGTGGAACGCCGACCAGGAGTACAGGTTCGGGCGAGACTTGTTGGTCGCGCCGGTCAACGATCCGTCCGGGGAGCGCATGGTCTACCTGCCCGCCGGGAGGTGGGTCGACTACTGGACCAGGGTGGTCATCGAGGGTGGTCGGTACGTCAGGACGAGGCACGGGCTGGAGACCTTTCCGCTCTTCGTCCGGTACGGCGCCGTCATCCCCACGGTCGAACCGGGGCAGCGCATCGGAAACGATCCCTTCGTCGCGATCACGCTGCAGGTGTGGGGTCGTCCCGAGGCGGGAACCACCATCTCCGACGTCAACGGCGACACCGTCGTGCAGCTCCGCGGCGGAGCCGTGGCGACCCTCGTCGCCACCGGACCCGCCGACATCAGTGGCGTGGCAGTGATCGATGTCGACGGCGCTCCGGCCGAGATCAGGTTCGTGCGGGCCGGCTGAACATGAGGCTGGTTGGCGGACAGTCGACGTCGGGCATGCTTCGCACGACAGGAGAAGATCGGCTCCATCAGCTGTGCCAAGGTGAAGGCCCAAGTCCTGCGCTTCGACCATCTTCACTCCGAGAGAGACCATGGTCCGATCCGCGTTTCGCCGCGGCCTGCCCGCCGCCGTCGCGGCCGTGGCTGTCGTCCTGTCGCTGGGGGTCGCCGCCCCCGGTGCGCAGGCCAGCCCGGCGCCGTTGTCCTCGACGACCCAACTGTGCGACTGCCTGTTCCACGGTCCCGAGGACCTCCACGGCTGGGCGTTCCATCACGAGGACATGGCGTTTGCCGCCGCGGTCGCGCTCGCTGATCTGACGGTGCGTTCCGTGCCGTGCCTCGCCGCGATGCTGCTCGACCGTCTGGCGGTCGGCGGCGAGGATGCGAGCCGCTTCTTCTACGCCGTACGGCTGCTGCTCAGCCTGGTCTTTCCGCAGGGCCCGCTGCCGGACGGGACCACGCCGGCCGACCTTACGGCGCAGCAGTACGCCGCCCATGCCGTTTTGCACAGCGGGCTCATCGACCATGCCCCAGTCGCCCGCCTGCTCCGGGAGTGCAATCTCCCCGGCGACGAGGAAACCCTCCGCACCTGGTGCCCACCCCCGGCGTGAACCACCGGCAGCGACGAACGGTGCCAGCTATCGCACTGCCAGGACCGCCGACAACAAGCGAGGCAACCGGCCAGCGTGGCCGCTGACGACAGCCGAGCCCTCCGCCACTACCTCGACCAGGCAAACCGATCCGGTCAACCCGGACGATCGACGATCTACCGACGCTGCACACCATCCGGATCCGACGGCGCCACTGCTGCTCGCAAGAATGGGCATCTCGGCGGCCGACCTCATCGAAGCGTCGGCGAAGCGCCCGTTGGCGCCGACATTCGCCGAATACGTTCCGGTCGTGGCAGCGGCGGTCTGTGCGGGTACGCGGCGAGCCTACGGCTCCTACTGGAAACGCGTGGTGGAGCACTGGGGACAGCGGAGGCTGAACGAGCCCACACCGTCGGAGATTGAGCGTTTGGCGGAGTATGTCAAGACGCATGTGGTGGCTCGTCGGAATGCCCGCGTAGGTCGAAGCGCAGCGGAGCACCTGGTTGCCGCGCTGCGTTGTCTTTACAGGAGGGCGGTCGCTGATGGTTTCATCGCGGCGTCGGACAATCCTGCGTTGAAGGTGGCGAAGCCGCGTCGTTTGCCGAGCACGCGGCGGGCGGTGGCGGACGTTCGGCTGGCGGAGATCAACGCTGTGGCAGCCAGCACAGGCGACGATCCGGCGCTCGATAGCCTGCTCTTGCGGTTGCATACCGAGACGGCGTGTCGCCGTGGCGGAGCTTTGGCGCTTCGTCCTGTTGATTTGGACCCGGACCAGTGAGCTGATCTCAGCAACGCGAAAGTGTTGATTGACGCGATACGGGCGAAGGCGATGAGATCGGACAATGCTGGAAAGGGACGTGGGGCCCTCGGTAGGTAGTTCTCACCACAAGATCACCCACACGGTGAGGACCCCACGTGATCGCATATCGTGCCATGATCGATGTCCCGAGGGAACTCGTGCAGTACCTCGGCCGGCTGCTCGCCGCGGAGCGCCGAGCCAAGGGGACACGGCGCGGTACCCGCGCGTTGACCTGCTTCTACCAGGCCCTGATGGTGTGCTGTGGACGCCAGAAGGTGCCGCCGGTACTCGTCCCCTGATTCTAATGGGACACGGCGGCGGCCAGCACAAGAAGGCCCCCCGGTATCGTGGCCCGTGCGCGCCGCTTCGTGGCCGAGTGTGATTTCGCGGTGGCGGCGGTGGACGTGCCCGGCCATGGCGACCGGCCAAAGGATGAGGAGTACAACCGGATCGCGACCGAAAACCAGGCGCGCGTGGATGCCGGGGAAGACCTGGCTCCGTTGATCGCTGGTTTTCAGGCGCTCGTAGCCCGCCAGACCGTCCCGGAATGGCAGGCGGTGCTGGACGCGGTCCAGCAACTCGAGCCTGTCGGCGCTGGCCCGGTTGGCTACTGGGGCGTGTCGTTGGGCTGCGGGCTCGGCGTTCCATTCGTTGCCACCGACCCCCGGGTCCGGGCGGCAGTGTTGGGCTTGGGCGGGGCGTTGGCATCGGCGGAGGCCGCCGCGCGGATCACGGTCCCGGTGGATTTCCTGCTGCAGTGTGACGATGAGCGGGTGCCGCGGGCCCAGGGCTTGGCGCTGTTCGACGCCTTGGCCTCAGCCGAGAAGACGCTTCACGCCAACCCCGGCAAGCACGGGGAAATCCCGGCATTCGAGCTGGACAGCACGCTGCGGTTCTTCGCCCGGCACCTCGGCTGATACCGCCACCCGCAGTCGGCGACGCGCCGATCGGGATCAGTTCCCGATCGGCGCGGGCAGCGAACACTGGTCGGCGTGGTCGACAGAGTTCAGGCTCGGGAGATCGACGATGACGAGGGCCACGCCTGCTGCGGATCGTCCCCAGAGGCACGGGTCGGTGGTGACCTGGCGGCGGGCCCAGATGGTGCTGCTGTCCGCGCAGGGCATGCCCGCGGCGAAGATCGCCGAGGCGACGTTGACCAGGCCGCACGGGGTCCGGCACGTCCGGGTCAACCCGCGCTGGTACTGGTACTGGCGACAGGCGCGCTGCCGGAGCGGGTCGCGCTGTTCGTCTCGCCCGAATCCGACTTGTGGC
The DNA here is from genome assembly GCF_004348675.1 of Micromonospora sp. KC606. GTDB lineage: Bacteria > Actinomycetota > Actinomycetes > Mycobacteriales > Micromonosporaceae > Micromonospora. The sequence goes on from NZ_SMKN01000005.1 coordinate 52,958, forward strand.
GGGCAGCCCACGAGCGGTGGATGGCGGTGCTGGCGCTGGCTCTGGCGGCGCTGGCATGGGCCAGCCGCCAATGACCATGCGTGAGACTCCGCCGAGTGCTGGTGGAGATGAGCCTGCCGGCCGGTCGGCGTCGCGGCGGCCGGGTTGTGGCGGTGGCAGATCCTGTGCGTGTTCGGCCGCTGAGTGATCCTCGTACACCTGCGGCCTGACGGGAACGAACCTTCGTTCGAGTGATCCAATGGTGACGGCGTCAGCAACGATGAGTAGCGGGTCCCGGTGGCGATCATCCAGGATGCCGGGCGTGTACCACGCGTACGACTGCCGCCAGCACCGCCTCTTTCCCACCGGCTCGGCTTCAGCCGACCTCAGGTGCCCCGCGAACGTTCGCACCAGAATCGCCGGCGAGGCCATCCACGACCCGGCCGGCCGGGTCACCGTCTGACGCGTCCGGCGGGTACGGCCATCACCCCCTCGCCTTCCGGTCCCGTACCGCCAGGCTCTCCAGCTGCTTGGGGGTGACGGTCGGGTCGTCTCGTCCGGCGAGCGTGGCCGCGTCGTTGTGTTCCGCAGCCCGTGCGTGCAGAATGTCGCTCCGGCCGTCGGACGGGGCGTCGCTTGACGTGAGCTTGCTGGCGCGCGCCGTCAACCGATCGACGGACAGATCGACCGCGTCGTGCAGGTCCTTGTGCCACGTGCCCTTCTGCGCTTTTAAGCTGGTGGCCGCGGATTCCATGGCGGCGGCCAGTTCGGCGCGCTGGATGGGGTCGGCGACCTCGTTGCGGTGGGTGTCGGCGGCCTCGATCAGCGACTCCGCGTCGATGTGGTCTTTTGCGTCGTTGCTGCTGCCCTCGGCCTTGCCGCCGCGGTCGCCGTCGTCCACGGTGGCGTACGGCAGCTGGTTGCGGAACCGCAGGTAGGCCGCCGCCGCCTCGGTGACGGTCTTGGCCTTCATCAGGCGGTCCGCCTCCCGGAAAATCGCGGTGACCTGCCCGCTACCCAGCTGGTAGGCGGGCAGGAACTGATCGAGTTCCATCACGGCGAGGACTGGCTTCCCGTCCCGGGCATCGGAGTCGGGTGTGCCCAGCTCGGTGAGCATCCGGGTTTGCAGCGCCTGAACCGGGTCCAGCTTCTTGGCGAGGGCGTCCCGGACGAGCGCGTTGACCGCTCGCGTCTCCGTGTCCCAGGAGGTGCTGTGCGAGCCCATCCCGGTGACCCCCGGCGGGTTGGGCGCCCGCCCGTTGATCGTCAGCGGCCGGGCCGGGTCGCCGGAGTCGGTCACCACCAGGGTGCCCGAGGTGACCTTCGCCGCCCAGGTGCCTTCGCCGCCCAACGTGATGCCGCCCGGGTGCCGGCTCGCGAGGACGTCGAGCAGCTTCTTGATCGAGGCTTTCGTATCGTCGTCGACGGCCGGGTCCGTGGCCTCGCTCATGGCTTCGCCGGTGGTCGGGTCGGCGGTCTCGTCCGTGGCCTCGCTCATGGTCTCGTCGGTGGCCGCGTCTGTCGCCTCGCCCATGGTCTCGTCCGTGGCGGCGGTGGCTTTGCCCGCCGGGGGGAACATGGCCTTGACCATGGCGTCGACTCTGGCGCTGTCCGTGACACCGAGCCGTTGCACGATGGCGGCGGCGAGCCTCGTCCTGGCCGCCACCCCGCCGTCGAGGAAGTTCGCCTCCTTTGCCGCCCGCGGGTAGGTGGCGGCCACCATCCGCTGGTGTTTTACCAGCAGGTATGACAGGACCGTCGGCGCCAGGTCGTCGAGATCCGTGATGCGCTTGTCGATCCGGTCGAGCTCGGCCTGCGCGGTCGCCAGAAGACTCTCTACGGACCGGCCGTCATGCAGCGCCTTCGCCACCCCCAGCAAGGTCGTGAGCAGGTCACGCACGGCGGGCTGGTCCTGGTCGACCGGCCTTCTCAGCATGGCCTCCAGGGTGGCCCGCCACCCGCGCTCGGGTCCCTGCTGCCCCCGCTTCGATAGCTCTCCCTTCGCGTTCCTCGCGGCGAGCGCTAGCATCTGGCCGAGAAGCTGCCGGGCCTCCTCCAGCCGGCCCTTGTCGATCGTCAGCATCGCGTCCGAGGCGCGCAACGCCGCCTGCATGTCGAACATGCCCCACAGGTCGTCGAGCAGGGCGGCGCGTTTGGCGTTGTTAAGCTCGCCCTCGAACGCGCCCGCCTCGAACTCCACGAGCCGAGTGCGACGCCCACCCTCTCCCTTGCCGGAGGAGCCCTTCTCGCTGCCAGCCGGCACGGTTGAGAACGGCAGATAGTTGAGCAGCTCCAGGAACAGGGTGGTGGCCTGGGCCAGCGTGTCGGCACCGCCGGCGCCCGGCTGGATCTTGTCGAGTTCGGTCGTGAGGTCGGCGAACGTGGAATTGATCAGGTTGGCTCGGTAGTTCCCGGTCTCGGGAGCCTCGCTGAGCAGAACGCCCCCCGGCGGAGCGGCGAAGTAGTTCACGGCGGACGCGGCGGCGGACCTGAGATTGGCCGCGGCGGTGGCCAGTGGCTGTCCGACCACGAGAGCGCGCGCGTAATCGAGGGTGACCGCCCAGCTGATCGTGTGGTCACCCATCCTGCCGTTCGGCAACGGCGTCGGGGTCCGCACCTGTCTGCTGATCATCAGGTTGGACACGGTGCCGGTGGTGGCGTCCAGCTCGGCCGCGGGGTGCAGCCGGTTCGGGCTCCGGATGAAGGTGGGATCAGCGTGCTGCGGGCCGAGTTTCCACGAGTGCTCCCCGGCGGTCACTAGATCAGCTTTCTTCGCCAGCTCTTCCTTGGTCGTCCTCTTCCGCCTCTTCTCGGGCGGGGCCGGGGGGCCGCCCGTCCGCTGGCGCTTCTTGGTCGATTGCGTCATCGTGGGTGGCTCCTGTGCGTCCAGTCGGGATAGGTGAGTGGTGTTCCGGCGGTGAACGACGTCGGTGCGCCGGGTGCGGATGAACCGCGGGCACGGTTCGAAGCGGCGAAAGTTGGAGCAGTGACGACCTGACCACGGTCGCGAGAGAGCGCACAGCCGACCGGGAGACCGGGAGACCGGGAGACCGGCGGGCCGGCGGGCCGCAGGCCCCTGGCCCTACCCTCAGTGATCATCATCTTTCCGCCCCGACTCAGCGGGCCGCGCGGTAGGCGACGATCAGAATCAGGCCGGACACTGTGCTGCGGTCGCCGTCCATGGTGAGTAGCAGGCCGGAGCCGTCCGACGGCAGCGTCAGACCCGGCGTGGCCAGCAGCCGCCCGTCGGCGAGCGGCAGCGCCCGGTCGCCGTTGAGCAGGAACCTGGCGGTCCCGTCCGCGCCGGTGCGGACCACGGCCGCGCCGAGCCCGGTCACCTGGCGGCCCACGATGCCGGGCAGGTCCGCAGGGGTCAGCGGCAGCCGAAGCGGACCGTCACCGGTGCGGAACATCTCCCACGCCTCCGGGAAGTCGGCCGCCACGTCGACATAGCGGGACGCCGGCTGCGGGGGCAGCAGCGCACGGACCGCGTCGGCGAAAATCCGCCCGCCGTCCTCGGCCGTGTAGCGGACGGTCAGCACGACGTCGTCCGGCGTTCCGGCAGGCCGTGGCCCGGTCAGCTCCAGCCGCCATGTCGAGACCGCGCCGGTGCCCTCGAACGGCAGGTACCGCTCGTCGTCGTACCGCAGCTCGAAAAGCCCGTTGTTCTCGGTCCCGTCGGCCGCGTCGGACAGCGCGATTCGCTGATCGGCGCGCCAGTCCGCGCGCAGCGTGGCCGGCGGCGCGCCCTGCGGGTCGAGCAGGTGCCGGACGGCTTTCGTTTCCGCCTCCAGGACCGTCCGGTGCCCGGTCTGGGTGAGCACCGCGGTGGGCGTGGCCAGCTCGCCCTGCGGGCCGGTGAACGCGACGCTGATCGTGCGGATCTGGCGCCGGTAGTGGCCGGGGAAGTCCCGGTCGTACCACTGCTCGGTCAGCGCGATGTCGCAGGCGCCGACGGCGCGCAGCCGCAGCAGCGCCAACGGGTCCAGGTCGCGAAGCGACACGCGTTTGGTGATCTCCAGGCCGCGGTGGTGCCCGGACAGGTACGCAGCGGCCAGCCGGTCCAGGTCCCGCGCCAGGGACTCGGCGGCGAGCAGCCCGGCGCGGCGGCCGTCCCAGTGCCCGCCCTGGATGATCGACGACTCGGCGCCGCGCTCGAAGCGGTACGCACGCTCGGCAGACCGGGCCGTTTCCTCGGCCAGCGCGTACGCCTCGAAGTACAGGTCGCCGAGCCGCGACGCGGTCCACTGGTGCAGCTGCAGGCCGGTGAACCGGTCACGCAGGAACGCGGCCACGTCCGTCTGATGCTGGATCTGCCGGGCCGCCAGATCCAGCTCCCGCCGGGCGACGGCGACGGCCAGCTCGGCCGCGGTGACCTGCGGGCTGAGCTGGGCCAGGTCGGCGCGGGCGGTGGCCAGCTGCAGTTCCCAGTCCCGCCGGGTGTTCTCCTGCTCGGCCCGGACGCCGAGCGCCTCGCCGAGCATGCTCAGCCCTTCGCCGACGGACTCGGCGACCCCGGCCGCGTCCTCCAGCGCGTCACCCACCTGCTTGCCGCCGAACTCGGTGCCGACGATGAACGGTCCGACCAACGCCTGCGGCGTGCCGTGCGCGATCGACGCCCCGATCCTGAGCACACTGGCGCTCAGGTGCGAGGCGGCGGCGCGTGACATCAGGTCCAGTTGCGCCCGCTGCACGCCGGAGGGCCCGTCGTCGATGAGCTTCTGGTAGTAGGCGACCCGTGCGGTGGCGGCGTCCCGGGCCGCGACCGTGGACAACAGGCCGGCCTCGGCCGCCTTGACCTGGTCCTGGCGCGCCCCGAGGGTCAGTGCGAGGATTTCCGCCTCCTGCCGGTTCTGCAGCAGGGTCAGCTCCTCAGCGTCGCGGCGGTCGAACGCGGCGGCGAGGTCCTGGCCCAGCTGCCGTACCCGGTCGGTCAGCTCCTGCGCCCGGCGCAGAACGACCGGGAAACGATGATGGGGCACGGCGACCTCGGTCGCCGCCGCGATCGTCGCGAGGCCGTCGCCGGACGCCGCGGCCCGCACCAGCGCGGCCGGATCGATCGGCGGCTCGAACAGCGGCAGCGGGCGCGCCATGCCGAGGATGTCCAGCGACCGGCGGATCTTCCGCAGCCGGTCCTCGACCAGGTCCCAGTAGTCGACGAGCGCCGTGTTGGCGGGCACGAAGAAGTACGGGTCGGCGATGCCGGCGTGCACCGCGCCCGCGCCACGTAGCATCGCACCGCCCGCGGTCAGCGCCGCCACCTCCCCGTCGACCTCCGGCTCCGGGGGCTGCGGCCGGTACGGCGCGGCCTGCGGCAACGGTCGCATGCCGACCGCCTCCGGGCGGGGCCCGAGCAGACCATGCGCCAGGGTGTACAGCATGCGCGCCTCGTCGATGCTCTCCGCGGTGTACTGCCGGAACAGCTGGTCACCCCAGTCGAGGAGGTTGTCGATGTAGCCGGCCACAACGGCCCGCCGGTACGCGACCGGCCGCAGCTCGGCGATGGCGTGCGGGTCGAACGGATCGTCCAGGTACGTGGCCAGCAGCGCCTGCTGGCTGCCGACCCAGTCGACCTGCCGGTGCAGCTCCCGCGCGACCGACAGCAGCTCACCGACCGGCCCCGGCCGCACCGGCACGTCCGCCAGCCAGCGCAGCGCCTGCTCGTGCGCCGCAGTCGGCTCCTCCACCCCCCGGAAGAGCGGTCCGAGCACCTCCAGCCGCCGCAGTGCCCCGGCAACCGTCTGGTCGGGTTCCGGGCCGGCTACGGCGCGCAGCTCGACGGCGAGCGCGGCCGGGTCGGTCGCCAGGAACGGCAGGAACCGCCAGAACCGTCCGGTGCGGGTCGGGTCGAAGATGTACTCGTACCAGGTGCGGGCCTCTTCGAAACGCTGCGCCGCGTTGAGCGCCTGCGCGATCAGCAGCGGCGCGTGGAAGAAGATCTCCCAGTAGTAGAGCCCGTTCGCGCTCTGGAAGTCGAGGTGGTCGCCGCTGGGCAGCCGGGTCCGGTCGACGGTGTCCGCCCGGACGTGGACGGTGGTCGGCCCGGCCGCCTCGGTGCTGAAGGCGGGCAACTCGTCGGTTTCCTGCGTGAGCGTGTCCAGCAGCGCCGCGACGCCGCCGGAGAGCAGCCGCTGGTTGAGTTTGGACGCCGTGCCGGTGGTCAGCCGGATGATCTCGTGCGGCGTGTCGGAGACGAGGTACGGTCGCGGGCACGCCACCGCCTTCGGATGCCGCACGTAGCGGTCGCCGGCGAACAGGAACAGCTCGTCGGCCGCGTCGAGCGCGCCGGTGAGCCCGTCCGGCAGGTCGCCCCAGCGCCCGGCGACGCCGGTCCACCCGGTGGGCGATTCCGGGTCGCCGGGCCCGGCCAGCACGGTGTAGCCGTCCTCGCCGAACGCGTACCACGAATCGTGCCGCTGGAACACCGCCTTGAACGGCCTCGGCAGCGACCGGGGATAGCCGGGGTCGATGAACTTGCCCGCCGAGCCGTCAACGAGCGTGTACCGCACGTACGCCCTACCGCGGGCCAGGTACAGCTTGTCATCGGCCCGCCAGGCCGCGTCCACGCCGGTCCAGCCGGCGGCCAGGTCCACCGGCGGCGGCGGGATCTCGGCCGGCACCGGCCGCGGCAGTCCCGCGGCGGCGAGCTGGCGCAGCAGCGCCGCCGCGCCGTCGCCGAGTCGCCCGGACGCGACCCGCGACAGGAACATCTTCAAGTCCCGCCGGTCGACCATCTGCTTGTCGAACGGCGCGTCGAAGCGCCACAACCGGGTGACGTCCGACGAGTCGGCCCAGCCCGTCCCCGCCTTGTCGAAGTAGTACTCGGCGCCGCTCGGCCCGGTGAACGCGTCCGCGACCGGCCACTCGGGCAGGTGGTCCAGGTTGCCGGCCAACGCCCTCGGATAGCCGCGGTCCGGCGCGATCTCCGCGCCCCGGACGCAGCGCAGATAGTGCTCCCCGGCGAAGACGATGTAGCGGCTGCCGCGTACCAGCACCGCGTCGGTGCCCTGCGCGCAGCGTCCCCACCGGTCGGCGATCGGGCGCGACGCCGGCGCCCGCCGGGCCCTGGTCCGCAGCGAGGTGAAGACGCCCTCGGTGGAGTCGAAGAACAGCCGGGTGCCGTCCGGCATCTCGACGGCCGCGTCGATCCGCCGCCACTCCGGCAGCCGGTCGGAGTTCCCGCTGAGGTCGATCAGCGGCGTCGCGGCGCCCCGCGCGGCCGGCCGGCACAGGAAGCTGCCGCCCTTGTGGTCGACGCTGAACCAGGCGCCGTCCGCCGACGACACCGGCGCGCCGAACCAGACGACGCCGGCCGGGTCCACGTCCTCGGCGAGCACGGTGGCGACGTCGCGGGCCGGCGGCGGCGCGTCCGGCGCGACGTCCAACTCGACCGTGTAGTGCTCGGGAGTCAGCGCGTGCACGCCGCCGTAGGTGGTCCCGGACGACGACGTCGCCGACCAGGTCACCACGATCGCGTCGTGCCCGTTGTGCGGGCCGGGCCGCACGGTCAGGCCGACCTCGCCCAGCGTGTCCTCGCACGGGGCGCCGACCGTGAGCACCTGCGCGGCGACCCACTCCTGGTTCAGATTGAGGAACGAGAAGAAGACCGTCACCCGTTGGTACGACGGGGGAGCGTCCACGCTCTGCGACTCGCCGGTGCGCTTCGCGATGACAACCGCCTTCCCCGGCTCCTGCACGTTGAGCGCCTCCACGGTCGCCCAGAACACGAACGTGCGGCCGAACGCGGTCACCGGGTAGACCTTCTCCGCGCCGATCTGCACCTGAACCGCCCGCCACGGCGTCCACGTGCCCACCAGGCGCGTGTTGTCGTGGAACGTCGCGGTGCGGTGGTAGAAGCGGCGCGGGCTGGTCCGGGTGCGCCCGAACAGCACCAGGTCGGCCACGCCGCCGTCGCCGGGGCGCACGTACCCGCCGGCGATGGCCAGCCGCGACACCTCCGTGTACTCGTCCAGGTAGCGGCGGTACGCGCCGGCGGCCGCCGCCGCGGTCATCCCGGACTGCAGCAGGTCGTCCTCCAGCTGCCGGAACGCGGGCGTCTTCGTGTCGCGCAACTCGGGCCGCAGATAGTTCTCCGGGTAGAGGAAGACTTTGCGGTTGGCCTCCCAAGTTCGGTAGGCGCGCAGCCACTGCCAGCGCCGCCGTATCTCCTGCCGGGTGCCCTCGTCGACCGGGGGCCCGTCCGCGGGCTCCAGGTCGAGCAGCCAGCGGTGCACGTACATCTGCGCGGCCGCGATCGCCTCCCGAATCCGCGAGGTGCTGCCCTGACCGCCCATGTCCACGTCGATCAGCAGCCGGTCGAACAGCGCCGACGGCGACGCCTCCGGGGAGGCGGCCAGCACGTGCCCGCGCAGCGCGTCGCGGCGCAGCTCGGTCAGCTCGCGGTGCAGCGCGGCGGACACGGCCGCGAACTCCTCCGGGCCGCGCTGCTCGGCCAGCAGCACGTGCAGGGCGTCGGCGGCCCGTCCCGGATCGTCCTGCGCCCAGGCCGGCAGCCACACCTGCGCGTGCAGCCGGGCCGGGCCGGTGCCGAACCGGCGGGCCAACGCGATCAGGTCCGCTATCCGCAGCACGAACTCCAGGTCGAGGCGCTCCTCCTCCCGCGACGGGGAGGGCAGCAGGCCGGTCTGGCGTTTCGCCCAGGCCACGTCGTGGACCGGCCAGCCGTACAGATCCGCCAGGTCCTGGTACGGCTCCTCGACAGCGGGCTCGGCGCCCAGCAACGCGGCGAGCCGGTTACCGCCCTGCCGGGACAGCGCCGCGAACCGTGCGATCGTGTGCACGTCGGCGATCCGGTAGTCGGCGACGTCGGCGAACCGGTGCGCGATCCGCTGCGGGAACGTCCGGTCGATCCGCCGGTGCCGCGGGTCGGTGTAGCGCACGTACTCCGCGTCGCGCAGCAGGTAGGTGGCGCCGCCGAAGGTGAAGGCGCCGTCGATGCCCGGTTCGAACAGGACCGGGAGGTCGCCCCAGTCGTCCCGGACGGTGCGCGGGTAACCGGGGTCGGCCCAGGTCAGGTCGGTGCCGGAGTACCGCACGAACTGGGTGCCGCGGAACACGTACAGCGCGCCGTCGGCGGCTTGCAACGCTGCGTCGATCGAGGTGCCCGGACGCCCGAACGTGCTTCGTACCCGCCCCCACACCTCGGCGAGCGGCCGGACGACCGCCTCGCCGGCGTCGGCGCGCAGCGTGGCCGCGCCGTGGAACAGGTGTAGCACGCCGTCCGGTTCGTACAGCGCGGCGTCGACCCGGTCGGTGAACGGGGCCGGCAGCGCGGCCACACCCAGGTCCGCGGCCAGCCCGCCCGCGATCGTGCGCGGGTACCCGTCGTCGGCCCGCGCGTAGTCGCCGCCGGTGAAGCGGGTGTACTGGTCCCCGGCGAACAGGTAGGTGTGCCGGCCGGACACCAGCGCGGCGTCGACCCGGCCCCGCTCGGCCAGCTCGTGCCGGACCCGGCCGAGCGGCTGCACGTCGCGGACCGTGTAGAGCTCCCTGGCGACGGTGTGGCACTCGCCGCCGGCGAAGATGCGGATGGTACGGGCGTCGCCGGTCACCGCGTCGATCCGGTGCGCGGCGAGGATTTCCTCGAACTTTTCCGGCAGGTTGCGGAACGGCTCCTCGGCGCGCAGGTTGCCGGCGCTCGGCCGTGGATATCCCGGGTCGGTGTCCCGGTAGTCGGCGCCGGAGTAGCGGGCGTACCGGTCACCGGAGAACACGTAGGTGACGCCCTGGTCCGTGAAGGCGGCGTCCACCCGTTCGAACCCGGGCCGGCCCCAGGCCCGCGACACCGGCTGCGGGGTGGTGAACGCGCCGTGGACGTACCGCGAGCACCGGTCGCCGAAGACGAACCAGACGCCGCCGTCCGCGGCGGCGAACGCGGTGCGTAGGGACTGGCCGCCGGTCAGATCCCGGCCGTACCCGCGCCACAACACGCCGATCGGCTGCGGCAGCGACCACGGCCCGGACTGCCCGGCGCGGCGCACGAACCGCTCCCCGGCCAGCAGCACCAGATCGTCGCCTTCGGCCAGCACCGCGGCCGGTTCCTCGAACCCGGCCGGCGCGTCCCAGGGCGCGGCGGCCACCGGGACGAGCGATGCGGCGGTCCAGGCGAGGTGGGGCGTGCCGCTCGGCCCGAGTAGGTGCGTCACGCCGTCGTGGGTGTAGGCGGCCGCCACCTCCGTCAGCCCGGGGAAGTGGTCGGCGATAGGTCGCGGCTCGCCGTCGACGGCGCCGGCGGCGGTGAAGGTGGAGAACCGGTCGCCGGAGAACAGGTACGTACGTCCGTCTGGCCCGGTGCACCCGGCGTCGACGCGTCCCTCCCGGCCGAGCGCGTCCTTGGGCAGCCCCCACGTCTCCGCGATCGGGTACGCACGGCCGAGCCGCACGTCGTAGCACTCCGGGCCGGCGAACAGGTGCGTCGGCAGCACCGCGTCCAGTCCGCCGGTCCAGCGGGCGGGCAGTTCGCGCAGCATCCTCGGCCGGGCGGGGAGCGCGACCGGCGCGGGCGCCTCGACCGGCGACAGATGCCACCAGCCGCCGTCGCGCCACGCCAGCAGCGCACCGTCCTCGGTGAACGCGCAACCGACGCCCTCGTAGCCGGGAAACCGCTGATACATCTCGGTGGCGACCACGTGCACGCGGGACCCCTCGAACAGACGGACGGCCGCCCGGTCGGCGACCGCACCGTCCACCTTGGACAAGGTGACCGGCAGATGTTCCAGGCCCGGCTCCTCGCGCAGCGCAGACAGCGGCCGTGGGTATCCGTCCTCGATCGTGTCGTGGTGCAGGCCCTCGTACCGCACGTACTGCCCGCCGGAGAACAGGTACGTGTGCGAGTCGGTGACCAGCGCGGCGTCCACCCGCCCGGTGCGCGCGATCGCGTTGTCCACTCGTCCCCACCGGGCCGCGACGACGGCCGGGTAGCCGTCGTCGACACGTGTGTAGTCGGCGGTGGAGTAGCGCACGTACCGGTCGCCGGAGAACACGTAGGTCGCGCCGTCGGCGGCCAGGAACGCGGCGTCGACCCGGTCGAACGGCAGGCTGTCCCACGCCTCGCGCAGCGGCGCGGGCGCGGACCACCAGCGGCGGCGTGCGTCGAAGGTGACCAACCGGTCGCCGGAGAACAGGTACGTGCGGCCGTCCCGCCCGGTGAACACCGCGTCGACGTCGGCCAGCCCGCCGCCGAGCGCGTCCGGCAGGTTCCACCACTCGTCGCGCAGCGGGCGCGGAAACCCGGCGTCCGGCGTGCCGTAGTCCGATGTGGAGTATCGGACGTAGAACGCCGAGTCGCCGGACGCCGCGACGACCAGTTCCTCCTCGGAACGCCAGATCGTGTAACGGCTGCCGCTGTCGTCGGTCAGCCGCCATCCGGCCGTGACGCGCTCGATCGGTGCGTCGGCGGCGAACCCGATCCCGTGCTCGGCGAACCGGCGGCGCAGCAGCGGCGACAGACGCCCGGACTCCAGCGCCGGCAGCCACGCCAGCGGCATGCTGAACAGGTTTCCGCCCTGCCCGAACAGGTATGTGCGGGCGTCCAGCACGAACGACGCGCGCACCATCGCCAGCCCGCCCCAATCCCGGTTGATCAGGCGCGGGTAGCCGAGGTCCGCGGTGACCAGGTCGGTGCCGGAGTAGCGCAGATACCGGCCGCCGGAGAACAGGTACGTGTGCCCGTCCAGCCCGGACAGCACGGCGTCGACCCGGCCGTCGGCCAGCGCCGGTGCGGCCCGTCCCCAGCGCTGCGCGGTCGGCACCGGTGCCGCCTCGCCGGTCAGCGACACGGTCTGGTCGCCGGTGAACAGGTGCAGCACGCCGCGCCGGTCGGTGAATGCGGCCCGCAGCCCGTCGGCGAACCCGGCCGGCAGCGCGGGCAGCAGCGCCGACAGGCGGGTCGGAAAGCCGTCCGCGACCCGTACGTCGTCGCTGTCCAGCCCGTCGCGCAGCCCCACCACCCGGTCGTCGGCACTGAGGAACACCGTGGTGCCGTCGGTCCAGACCGCGCCGACCTCCTTGTCGATGGTCGCGCCGATGTGTCCCCAGGCATGCGCGACCGGCCGGTCCGCCGAGTCGCCGACGGCGAGGGTGCGGTCGCCAGCGAACAGGTGCAGCCGCCCGTCCAGCCCCGGGAACGCCGCGCGGACACCGTCGCGGAACGGCTCCGGCAGCGGTTCCCGGCCCGGCCACCAGTCCGCGGCCGCACGCGGATAGCCCTCGTCGACGACGGAGTGGTCGGCGCCGGAGTAGCGCACGTGCTGGCCGTTGCGGAACAGGTGGACGCGGCCCAGCTCGTCGGTGAACCCGCCGTCGACGCCGGTCGTGTCGGTGAACGCGTTGCGGATCGCGCCCCACGTGTGGGCGACCGCCGTCCAGCGGTCGTTGCCGGGCCCGCGGCGGAAGGTACGCTCCGTCTCGTCCGCCTCGTGACCGATGATCCACTCGGTGCCGTCCGGGCGGGCGAACGCGGCGATGACGCGGGTCAGGCGCGCGAACGCGGGGGACAGGTCGGCCAGCGGCGACGGCAGCGGCTCCGGCAGCGTGAGCGTCGCCGCGTCGTAGCGCCAGAAGTCCGGCCCGGTGAACACGTACACGGCGCCGTCCGCGCTCTCCAGCAGCGCGTCGATCCGGTTCACGCCGGTTGGCAGGGCCAGCGCCTCGGGAAACCGGCCGGCCAGGTCCTGATCGTGGAAAGCCACCTCCACCTCGGCCGCGGACAGGTTCAGCCGCCCGGCGAGGCGCGCGAAACCCATGATCCGCCGGTACGCCAGCGCCGCCCGCGGATCCGGCGCGCCGCCGGGCAGGTCGGGGCGTAGCAGCACCGGCCACGGCTCGGCGCTGCCGCCGACGGCACGGCAGATCGCGGCCAGCACCGGCCCGGTCAGCCCACACGCGTCCTGGAGCACCGCCCGCAGCTCCTGCGACTGCCGGCCCGCCCGCGCGCTCACGGCTGCCCGCACCTCCGCCGCGCCCGCGGTGAGCTCCCGCGCGATCGGGTGCAGCAGTCCGAACACGTCACGCGTGTAGTCGCCGAGTCCGGGTACGGTGAACCCGAGCGCGTTGCCCGCCGTGGCCAGGAAGCCGACCCGGTCCGGCGGCACGGTCAGCGACGGCTCCAGCCAGCCTGCGTCGGCCAACGCCTCCAGCGCCGATTCGGCCCGTTCCTCGTTCAGGCCGAGCGCGCGCAGCGCGGCCGGGTCCAGCCGGTACGGCCGCTGCCGCGCCACGATCTCCGCGAGCCGGCTCAGCACCGGTGCGCGCTCCGCCTCGCCGAGCCCGGACAGCCCGGGCAGGCCGACTGGCGCGGTAGCCCCGAACAGCGGCAGCAGCTCCGGCCGGACCACCCCGGCGTCCAGCACCTCGCCGGTGAGCGCGTCCATCACCCGGGCCGCGACGAACGCGTCCGCCGGCTCCAGGAAGTCATCCGCCGAGACCGCGCACGCCCGGTCGCGGGCTGTGGCGATCTCGGCGCGCAACGCGGCCAGGATCTCCCGCCGGTACGGCAGCAGGTCCACCGCCACCGCCAGCCCGTCCGCGGGCAGCGCCTCCAGCGCGTCCCGGTCGCGGTGGGAGCCGTCTGCGGCCAGGTAACCATTGAAGCGCAGGGTGGCCAGCACGTCCTCGATCTGGGCGGGGGAGAGCGGCAGCGCCGCGAACGTGTCCGCGCCGGGCCGCAGCGGGGTGTTGCGGAAGGCTGCGGCCCGCGCGTCGAGGATCGCCAGCACGTCCGGGATCAGCGCGTCCAGGCCCGCGTCGACCACAAACGAGGCCGCGTTCGCCGGGTTCGCGAAGTACTCCGGGGACCGCACCGTGCCGTCGGCGCCGAGGTGGCCCAGGAAGATCAGGTTGTCGTACACCTCGGCGGGCAGCCCACCGAGGTCGGCCGGGTAGACCATGGGCGGCCGGTCGTCGCCCGGCGGGAGCAGCCCGGCGATGCGGGCGAACACGTCGGGGGCGAGGTGGCCGAAGCCGCCGCCGAGCCGGGGCGCGTCGGCCTGCGCGCCGGGCCGGGGCCGGCCGTCGGGGGTTAGGCACCCGGCGTACACCAAGCTGGTGTAGATCTTTTCGGCGACCCGGTCGCCGAGGCCGAGGCCCAGGAAGTCGGCCGCCTCGACCACCACCAGGTCGTTGATCGCGTCGAACGCGGTCTCGTCCGCAATCGTGGCGTCCGGGAGCAGCAGCCGTGGGTCGGCCTCGGTCGTCAGGTCCGCGGCCAGCGCCTCGTGCAGCGCCTGGGCGGCGCGCGGGCCGAACCGCGCCGACTCCAGATCCTGCGCCCGGAACGCGACCGTGTCCAGCCGCTCCCGCAGCGTCGCCAGCACCCGGGCGCGCTCCGCGTCGTCCGATTCCGGGTGCAGGTCGGCGGCGGTGAGGCCGCTCTCCCGCAGCCAGGCGACGACGGCGGCCAGCGTCTGCGCCAGCCACAGCCCGGAGCCGGGATCGGGCGCCTCCAGCAGGCGGTGACAGTCCACCTCGGCCGGCCCGGTGTCCAGCAGGATGCCGAACGTGGTGTGCCGCCGCAACGACGGGTCCCGGTCCAGCGCCGCGAGTACGTCGAACAGCTCGTCGACCGTGATCGTCAGCGCGCTGGTCAGTCGTGCCACCCGGTGCAGCAGCGACAGCACGTCCAGCTCGACGCGGCCCAGGTCGAACGGGCTGGGCCGGCCGGCGCGCGCGTGCTGATCCCGCAGCCGCTCCACGGTCCGCACCAGGTCCGTCTCCGGCACCGCCAGCGCCTGCGCGACCCGGCGGCGGAACTCCCGATTTTCCGGGGCCAGGATGTCGCCGGCGCAGGACAGCCCGCCAGCGTCCGCGGCCGGCGCGATCACCGGCAGGCCGGGTGACGGGGGCGCGAACACCCGGCCGAACAGGTCTGGCGACTCCGGGCCGCCGGTCCAGCCGAGCGTGTCCATCGGCGCCGCCAGCGCGCACACCACGTCGATCGGCAGGTCCAGACGGGCACGCAGGTGCAGCACCACCGCCAGGGTGCGCACCGCGGCCGTGTCCAGCCGGTTGCCCGCGCAGGCCCGCAACACCAGATCAAGATCACTCAAACTCGTCCCGGTACGCCGCGCGAGCCGCACGAACCGGTGCACCCGGTCGTACCACGGCGCCGAGGCGGTCAGCAGCCCGTCCTTGCCAACCCGCACCGGATCGTCGCCGCCGTGTACGAACAGCGCCGCCGCCCGCGCGTCCCCGGGCTCCAGCCGTCGACACAGCAGCTCCCGCAACTCGGCCGCGGACAGCCCCGTCGCCCGCCGGAACCGGGCCACCTCGGCGAGCGCGTCCAACGGCTCGTTCGCACCCAGCCCGTAGAACGCGCGCAGATCCTCCTCGCCCGGCCGCGACGTCGTCACGAAGTCGACGTCCGTGCCGGTCAGGCCCAGAAACTCGCGTGCCACCACGTCCGGCTCCGGCGTTCCGGTGAACGCGCGGTAGAGGTCGGCCGGGGCCACCGCGAACCGGCCGAGGTACCGCCGCAACCGCACGTCCGCCAGGTGGAACGGTGCCTCCAGTGGGAACCGCGCGGCCCGCAGCGTCTCGTACGGCTGCTCGCCGGCCAACTCCTCGAGGATGCCGGTGACGATGTCCAGGTACGGCACCTCGGTCACTGTGTTCGGCCCGTCCAGCAGCAGCCTGCGCAGATCCGGCCGCCGATCCAGCAGGTCCGCGCCGGCGATGTCGTCCTCCAGCATCCGCAGTAACTCCACCAGGTACGCGGCCGGCGAGTGCGCGGAACGGGACTCGTCCGCGGGGCGCAGGTCGAGCTCTCCGAAGAGCCGCTGGTAGGAGGGCAGCAACCGATCACGCGGCATGGGAGCCTCTTTCGAGCAGAGAAGGAGTGCCGGCCCCGAAGCGCGGCGGACGCGGAACCCCGTGGGGTGCCGAAAAGCGTATTCCTCTCTTGTGGACTTAGAGAGGGACTGTCGCGCTCGCGACAAGCCCCTCCCTCATGAGCCCGCGGAGGGCTGGTGGCCGGTACTCAGTACCGCCCGGCCGGCCGATTCCGGGCTTGAGGCGGCAACATGCCGTGGCGCGCAGTGGCCGGTCGACGACGCTGAGTGGATTTCCGATGAGCCCTTGCCGCCGCCTGGCCCGCCGCTACGGCGGCACAGCCAACACCTTCTCGCCTTCGTCGGACATCGGCCGCCTACTCATCTGCTATCGCAGGCTGGCCAAGACCGCCACCTGAGGCACGCCCTTAGCGGATGAAGGGCGCTCAGCTTCTCCCGACGCGTTCGCTGACTGAGAGTAATCGCGATTCGGTGACGCTCGGCGGCCACGACGACCGAGGTAGGCGCTCTGACCTGGCAACGTGGTCCCGGCGAACCTTGGCATCACAGCGCGAAGTTCATCAGTGTCCAGGATGTCGATGGTGGGTCCCGCTCGTCGGTACCCAACGGAGGGTGCGTCCGAAAAGCACAGACCGAAAGGCTGGGAGGATGCCGGAACCTACTCTGCTCACATCACTGGAAAAGCTGTCCGTGAGGTCATGCCCCGGGCATGACACCGCGGGCGAACCGGCATGGGAGCATCAGGTCGCGGAAGGCGGCCGAGGAGGTCCGACGTTTGCGGTGGGCATTCGGTCCGCTTCTCGAGCGGGCGGCGGCGGTTCAGCAGCAGTTGCGTCGCGAGCCCGACGTTCGGGATCTCCGCCCGCTTCGAATCGGTCCGGATGGGCGGCTCAGCCCGGACATCGTCGCGGAGGTCGGCGTCCACCGTGGCGATCGGTGTCACGACGGTAGCGCCTGGTCGGCCCTGCCCGGCGGCGGCGTGAACGACAACGTGTTCTCGTTGCTGTCGACGTAGGACCTCCGGCACGGCCTCCATACCGCACCGGCGGCGCTGGGTAACCCGGCTACGGCCGACCTGCCCGGCGAGCGCTCAGCGAAGCAGTGCCACCGGTCCCTGACGACGGCCATCCGGACGTCGTCAGGGACCAGGATGGCCTGATCAGAAATCCACCTGCTTACGCGTAGCCCGGTGAGCCTGGGCGCATTGATCACGATCTGGCGTGCCCTGCGGCTCTGCCTCGGGTTGAGATGGAGGCAGAGCCGAAAACAGGGACCGGGGATCAGCTGTTGTTGTGAATCCAGGGTGCATCGTTGATGCTGGCGGGGGTGCATATGTTGTCGAGGGGGGATCGACGACAAGTTTGGAAGCGAATTCTGCTACCCTTGTCGCCGTAGTAGTTGGTGCTGGAGGATTCGTAGTAATCCTTGTTGCATCTGCCCCAGCTGGGGGCGTTTAGGTTGTTGTTGCACTCGCCGTGACGGTATGGCCGCCACGTGGAGCCGTCTTTCAGTCAGTTCTCCCAGTAGATGAACGTTTGGCTTCCATCTGCGAAGCTGTCTTGGATACGCCAGATGTCGCCGTACTTGCTGAAGCAGCCCTTGGCGGTCATGACCCATCCAACGGTCGGGACAAGTGCCCAGCTCTCCGAGCACGAATCGCCACCTGAATCATAGGTGAAGGTAGCTATATCGTCCTCGAACGGCCTCGCGAAATCTGCGGCCAGGGCCGGGCCTTGTCCCCCCACGAGAATCGTGAGAATTGTCGCGACAATAACAGTTGCTCTTTTTGCTGGCACCTCCGCCTGCATTGTTTCCGCCTAGTGGACTGACGAGATCTCTCTTAGTGCGTCAGAGCTATCGCGTCCGCGAACTCACTCATTATGAGTCGGGGTGGTCATCGTGGCGGCGATCTCGAACGATCCCGAACGACGGCGGCTTCGCGCCATGACCACCACACGCTCATGCCGACCCGTGCGCTACGCAGCGCTACTCACAAGATCGACGTCGGGGCGCGGACATGGCCGTGAAGTGGGTCAGCCGCCCTGCTCGTCAGTAGTCGCTGTAGGGGCGTGTGCTGCGTATTCAATCCGGCTGCAATCGAGGTTCAAACCTGAGACCTCAGACTTCGACCGGACAGCAACGCCAAAGGGGTACGGGGGGCCGCTGGTCCGTCGAGTCGTGCCCCGCGTCTCCGCGGCATCGCGGGAGGAGCATGTATGCAGCAAGTCCGACGCCGATGTGCGACGGTACTCGCCGCCACCCTGGCAGCGGGAGTCCTTCTAGTACCAGCCACTGCGGCTGAGGCCGCGGTCCCGGCACCGGACCCGGTGGCCATCGGTCAGGCCGCCAAGGATGACCTCCAGGTGCTGACCACCGACGCCGACGCCGCAGGCACCACGGTCAAGACTCGCACCTACCAGGTCGGCCAGCCAGCCGACGTCAAAAGGCAACGCTGGAGTTTCCAGGTCATCACGCCGGGCGCCGCGCCCGTCTACCGCATCAGGCACGCCTCGTCCAACCGCTGCCTGCAGGCGGCGGCTGCGGCCAATAACGCGAGCGTCGTGCTCGCCGACTGCGGCACCGCAAGCCAGCAGCTGTGGACCACCGGGACCGCCCGAACGTACCCCACCGGCGGCTTCCAGCTACGCAACAAGCGCGACGGACGCTGCCTCGATCTGTTCACCAGCGCGGAGAACGCGCCGGTGACGATGTGGAGCTGTGGCAACTACTCGACGCAGATGTGGCGCACCCGAGTCGGTACCTTCGACTGTCCTGCCCGCAGGGCCACCGCGCTGTGCGTACGCTCGTCGGGCCTGGCCTCCGGCGTGATGGGAGCGTGGCGCCAGCACCCGATGAGATTGAGTGAAGCGGGCTCCACCACTCCCGACGCCAACACCCTGTCCAACCAAATCAACTGGAACCCGGTTACCAGCACAGGGGACGAGATCGGATACGACTACGTAGAAATGGGCTGGCGGGGCGACCACCGGGCCAGCACCAGTGCCACCACTCACTCGGCCTACTGGCTGGAGACGGGCCTCAGTAACGGGTGGATGGTCCAGGAGTACCACGCCATCGACGAAGTGGACTCGACACTCGACGATAGCTCTATGCACACCTGGATGAGTCTGGGCAACTCCGACGGCGAATGGGATATGTTCTACGACTTCAATCCCGTTGGCACGACCCGGCTCGCCACCGGCGGCCACACGCGGGACCTGCAGTACGGACTGATGGGGCAGTACGACGAGAACACGGCGTTGGACACGGCGTTCGAGGACCGGGTGCAGATTCTTGGCAGCGAGGGCTTGTGGCGCCGTCCGCGGGTAACAGAGGTCGCTGCCTTCCCCGCCAACATCTGTGGACAGCCGGATCCGCTGACGCTGACGTTGAAGAAGCCCCACACTCCACCCCACTGCTTTACCACGTCACTGGTCACGCGCCCCTCGAGCACCGGCGGCTCGGCGGAAGTGGATCGATTCGTGGTCGGTAAACCCGGTGTCGACTCGCTGGCCCTGACCAGCAGCGTCCCGCCGGCACCGGCGCGACCGGTCGGCGGCGTGCACAACGGGGTGGACCAGCGCGCCCTGGCTGCCTGCTTGGCCGCCGACGCCACCCAGTGCCTGACCACCGTTCCCGGACTGGCCGAGTGTGTGCAGGCCCGCAAGGTATGCAACACCACCCGCCGGACCACGGCCGCGGCGAAGCACGGCACTCCGGTCACGGCGGACGTCGCCCGGCAGCGCGCCCGTGCCGCCGTTGGCGACCGCAAGGCGGCAGCGGGTGTGAACACGACGACGTTGACGGCAGCCGACGTCACACGCCGCTCCGGAACGATCCTCAACACCGTCAACGGCGCCGAGAAGGTGCACGTGGTGACCAGTGACAACCCGGCGACCGGACTGAGCCGGCAGACCGACCGGTCCTATGCCGGATACACGATGGTCTACCAGGCCAAGACCGGCCGACTGCTCTACGCCTGCCTGGGCCACAGCTGCGTCCGAAAGGAATTCGCGTGACCGCCGCCGTTCTGAAGCGACTCGCCGTGCTGTTGACAACGACTCTTGTGACGAGCGTTGCCGCGGCACCCGCCGCAGCGGCCCCGGCGTCGGCCGAACTCGGCTGGTTCGTCACCGAGTCGGTGGGGGGTACGCCGGTGCCCCCCGACGCGCCACCGCAGACCAACAGCGCACTTCCGCGCAGCACCGACCGCGCCATCGCGTCCGCAGAAGACGAGCTCAAGGAGGTTTGCCGAAGCGAGCACGCTGAGGCCGCCGCCACACAAGAGGGTTGGCTGGCCGACCGGTTCAGCCGGTGCCATATCGGCCACCGCAAGGTTGAGCTGCGCTGTGCCGGCTGCACCACCGTGGTGGCCAGCGTGGAGTTCGACTACACGCTGATTGGTGTCGCGCAGAACGGCACCCGGCGGGTGGACTTCACCCTGACCTTCGACAACTGGACGGCGCTGGGTGGCCAGGAGCGCGAGACGACCCCGATGAGAGTCGATCTGAGTGGTTGTAGCAGCGGCCTCGTCACCTGTAGTCCGGGGTCGGGTGCGCGAGAGCAGCTGCTCAGCGCCTGGCGGCTCGATCCCCGGTTCGACATCACGATGACCTCGGTGGACAATACCGGCATTGGTGCCGAGTATTTGGTCAACAGCCTGGTCGAGCTCAACATGGCGATCACCCCGGTAGATCCGAAGACCGTGCCGTGGGTCGAAAGCGACATGACCAGGGCCCACGTGCGCTTCGACTCGGCCGGCCAGGTGGCGGGCAAACACAACGGTACGGTCTTCTCCGACTTCATTCCCACCTTCGACCTGCTGGCGCTGGCTCGGGCCGACGGTAACGAGCAGGGCGTCAGGGAATCGATTCAGCACATCGATGACGCGCTGCACCGTGTCGAGCGCACTTTCCCCTCGTTCCCGCTCAAGACCCCGCCGGGGGAGTTCAAGCCATCGCTGGGTGCCAACCAGCGACCGTTGCATCGCCTGGTCGACAGTACGCTGTTGGACCGGAACCGCGCGTACGCCGGTAAGGTCTGCGAAGACGTTTGGGGTCCGGGCGCGGCGACCCCGAACCTCAACTGCGACGAGTTTCCGTTCGCCTCAACCAGGGAAGGCGCGTACACCGGCAGCAGCGCATCCAACGGAGACACCAACGGTTGGCAAACCTGGCACGGGTCCTCCCGTCTCATCGGGGAGCTGGACAACCAGGAATCCGGCCGCCGGTACCTGAATCTAGGCTTCTACCAGCCCCAACGGATTCTCAACAACGATCCGTTCTTCGTGTCCATCGACCGCTGACCCGTAGCCCTGGTTGCTCGGCGCCGCTGGCAGCGCCGAGCAACCAGGGAAGGGTGGAACAGGAACCGCTATGCCGGCAGTCGTCGAATGCGTGATCCGCACCGCGGACGGTTTGTTCCTCGTGCGAGACGTCAGCGCCGACACCGCTGCCGCGCAGCAAGGTGCCGCCGACGCCGCGCGCATCCCCGGCAGCCGTGCCGGGCGCGGCCACGGTGCCGCTGGCAGCGTCCTTCTGGTGCGCTGCGCCGACCAGCTCAGCAGGCCGTACCTCCGCATCGAGATCCTCGATGCGGAGCCCGCCGACACGCCTCCCTGGCTCTGGGAGCCGCACGCCACTCTCGACCTACCGACCGGACGGATCTTGGTGGACGCGGCCGACAACGACGTACCGGCGGCCGTGCTGGACATCGATGCCGGAGCCGGACCGGGCAGCTATGCCGTGAGCCTCGGGCACAGCGGGCGGGCCGAGATGCGGGAAGCGGCGCGCCGGGTCCGGGAGGAGACCCTGTACGCCTCGGTTGATGACACGATGGCGGCCTGGCGGAGTCTCGAGGGTCTGGAGCGGTACCTCGTCCGGTTTTGGCCGCTTCGTGAGACGGGCGGCGGCGATGCCCGGCGGGCAGCATGGTCGACGCCAACATCGCCGACCGGCTGGTCTGCCACTGGCTGACCAGCCGCGCCCCGCCCGACCATTGCCGGCACCGACCGGGGGTTGGCGCTGGACGGCAAATGGTACCAAACTCTTGATCTACAGCTGTTCGCCGAAACGCGCCACGGCACCGCGATCGTGATAGCCCAACGCCAGGCGGGTCCGAGAATCGAACGGAACATGACCGGACCGCGCTGCCGGCGGTGAGCCGTTGCGATCACGCGGCTGTAACGCAGCCAGTAGGCTCGACCCACCCGCCGCCCCGTCAGCCTGAGTCAGTGGTGATCCTTCCCGCTGAAGCAACCATTTCAGCTTGCCAGGGCACCGCCTCGCAGGATCCTCCTGACAGTCCCGCCAGGCGCAGCGCACCTGGTGCCGCCACCGCCCTCGTTCAAACGCAGTGTCCACCTGGATATCGACCACCGCCGTCGGCTGCACCTACACGTCCGGCAGCGGCTCCGGTCGGTCCCACTGCCGGCGCGGCCACCCGTTCCTTCGTCTCGCCGGCGGCCCGGACCAGGACGCGGGTAGCGGCATTGGCCATAGGCGCATGACCCTGCCTCGGCGCGGGAGGATCAGCGGACCAGCAGCGCGGCCAGCTCCCGCCGTTGCGTCGTCCCGAGCGGGCCGATTCGGTCGGTGTACCGCAGCCTTCCCGCCGGTCGAAACCGGCCAGCTGATCAACCATGCGTCACCTTCGCATCAGGTGCACTTCGGACAGACCTACAGCGCCAGCAGACCCCTATCAACTTCGTTGAGCCCGTATGGTGGGTGCGGAACTGACCGTACCGGTACTTGTGCGCGCTTGAAGTCCGCAGCATGCGGCGTCAAGGGTGCCGATGGGGGGATGACCGATGCGGTTCCAGATTCTGGGACCGGTGGTGGCGTACGCGGCAAGCGGTCCGGTGGCCTTGGGTACGGCCCGGCAGCGCACAGTGCTGGCGGTGCTATTGGTCGAGCCGGGTGCCCCGGTGTCACTCGATCAGTTGATCGAACGCCTGTGGGGGTCGACTCCGCCCCAGCGGGCCCGGCAGACGATGCACACGTATCTGTCTCGGCTGCGCGATGTGCTAAGTGGCGTGGGTGGTCCCGTGCTGGTCCGGCGGTCCGGCACCTACACGCTGGAAATCGATTCGTACACAGTGGACCTTCATCGGTTCCGGGCACTGGCGACGCGGGCCAGGCAGACGCCCGATGACGATCGTGCGGCGGACCTGTGGCGGAAGGCGATGGCGCTGTGGAAGGGTCGGCCGTTCGCTGATCTGGACAGCGACTGGCTGCGGATGGTCGCCGACGCGCTGGAGACGGAGCGGCTCGCCGCCGGGCTGGACCGCACGGATGTGTTGCTGCGTTCCGGTGAACATGCACCGTTGTTGCCCGAGTTGACCGCGGCCGCGGCGGAGCATCCGCTGGATGAGCGGCGGGCTAGGCAGTTGATGCTGGCCCTGTACCGCAGTGGCCGGCAGGCTGACGCGTTGGCGCACTACCGGCTGTTGCGCACCCGGCTGGTAGATGAGTTAGGCAGCGATCCGGGGCCGGTGCTACGGGAGCTGCATCAGCGGATGCTGCGCCACGACCCGGAGCTCACCGCCACCGCCACCACCGAGACGCCCGGCACGAGCGCGGCGCCGGCCAACGCCATTCTGCGCCGGCCGGCCCAGCTGCCCGCCGACGTAGCCGGATTCACCGGCCGTGCCGCGGATCTGCACCGTCTCGACCAGATGATGGGTGGAGGGAGCGGCGACGCCCCGCAGGCGGTGGTGATTACCGCGATCGGGGGCGCTGCCGGGGTGGGCAAGACCTCGCTGGCGGTGCATTGGGCGCATCGGGTGGCGGATCGGTTCCCGGATGGGCAGTTGTACGTGAACCTGCGCGGCTATGATCCGGAGCAGCCCATGCCCGCAGGCGACGCGCTGGCCAGGTTCCTCACCGCGTTAGGGGTGACCGGCCAGAACATCCCGCTGGACGTGGAGGAGCGGGCCGCCCGGTACCGTAGCGAGCTGGCCGGGCGCCGGATGCTCATCCTGTTGGACAACGTCGCCAGCGCGGCGCAGGTACGCCCGTTGCTGCCCGGCACCGGTTCGTGCCTGGTGGTGGTGACCAGCCGGGACAGCCTGGCCGGACTGGTCGCCGTGCAGGGCGCCCACCGTCTTGATCTGGACCTGCTACCAACCGCCGAAGCGGTCGCGCTGCTGCGCCGGCTGGTCGGCCAGCGAATCCAGGCGGAGCCGGAGGCCGCCGAGGCGCTGGCCGAGCAGTGCGCCCGGCTGCCGCTGGCGTTGCGGGTCGCAGCCGAGCTGGTGATGTCCCGGCCAGACAGCACCTTGGCCGACCTGGTGGCGGAGCTGGCCGACCGGCGGACGCGGCTGGAGCTGCTGGATGCCGGCGGCGACCCGTACGCTGCGGTACGCGAGGTGTTCTCCTGGTCGATCCAGCATCTGCCGGCGGAGGCCGTGCGGGTCTTCCGGCTGCTTGGCCTGCATTCCGGCCCGGACTTGGATCCGTACGCGGCGGCTGCGCTGGCCAACACCGGTCTGGACCAGGCCCGGCGAATGCTGGCGCTGCTTGCCCGTGCCCCCTGGTGCACCGGGTCGGAAGCGGCCGGTACGGCATGCACGACCTGCTGCGCGCGTACGCCGCCCACCTGGCCACCAGCCAGGAGACTGGCCACCAGCGTCAGGCTACCCAGCAGCGGCTGTTCGACTACTACCAGGCCGCGGCGGTGTCCGCGATGGACACCCTGCACCCGGCGGAGGCGCACTACCGACCCGAGCCGACCGCCTCGGACCCCACAGCTCCGGACCTGAGCGATCCGGAGACCGCCCGCGCCTGGCTGGAGAACGAACGATTCTGCCTGATGGCGGTCGCGGCGCAGGCCGCCACGCTCGGCAACTCCGGCTACGTCGTCGGTCTCGCGCGAATCCTGTTCCGCTACCTCAGCGACGCCCACCTCACCGAGATGGTGACCATCAACGAGCACGCCTACCGGGCAGCCGAGCGGACAGGGGACCACACCGGAGCAGCACACGCCCTGCGCCAATTAGGCCTTGCCTACAACCGGTTGAGCCGGTACGAGTTAGCCGTCGAGCACCTCCAGCAGGCGCTGGCCCGGTTCCGGCGGACCGGCGACCTGGTCGGCGAGGCACTCACCCTGACCAGCCTCGGCATCACCAGTTACCGGCTAGGCAGCCATCAGCACGCCATCGACGACCATCTGCGCAGCATCGACCTGGCCCGGCAGATCGGCGACCGGCTCGCTGAGGCGTTCGCGCTCAACAACCTAGGTGTGGTGGAGGAACGGGTGGGCCGCTACGCCGACGCTGCCGACCACTACCGTCGGGCCCTCGGCAGCTTCCAGGAAGTCGGCGCCCGGTACTGCGAAGCGACCGCACTGTGCAACCTCGCCAACGTCGAGCTGCGGCAGGGCGACTACCCGCCAGCCGCCGACCACCTGCGGCAGTCCCTGACCCTCCTGGAACCGCTCGGCAGTCCCATCACCGAAGCCCACGTCCTGGACACTCTCGGCCTCCTCCATCTCCACCTGGGCGAACCGGAATCTGCCACCACGTACTTCCAGCAAGCGCTCACCCGCTTCAGCGGCACCGGCGAGCGCAACGGCCAGGCATGGTCCACCAACGGCCTCGGCGAGGCCGCCCAACTCGCCGGCCGGCCAGCCGAGGCCCTGGCCCACCACGCCGAGGCGCTCGCCATCGCCACCGACGCCAGCACCCGACACCAGCAGGCCCGTGCCCACACCGGCCTCGGTCACGCCCACCGCGCTCTCAGCGCCCCCGATCTGGCCAGGGCTCACTACGAACAGGCCCACGCCATCTACACCGAGCTCAACATGCCTGAAGCCGATGACGTCAGCGGCTACCTCGTGGCCCTCAGCCGCACCCGTGGGTTGAGAGCCGCCGCGCCGCGTGCCGGCAGCGATAGCTTCTGGCCCACCGTCGGTCCGGGAGCCGGTGCGGATGCATTGGCGGATCACCCGATGGTGCAAGCAATCGCCGCCGGCCAGGTCGACCGATTCGCGCTGGCGGCCGAGGCGGTCCAGTGCGACGGATTCCGCCCGTCCGGGTCAGGGCGTGGCTGAGCGCAGGATTGGCTGCCCGCGCCGGAGGGCTTGTTCGACCCGGTCGGTGTCGATGTCGCCGTCGTTATTGAGTAGGTCTGGCAGGAGGGCGGATGCGGCGAGGTCTTCGGTGTGGTCGCTGGGGCCGTCGGCGACCGACCGGTCTGCGACGACCACCGACTGCGGTCGGCTTGCGAAGGACGTGTTGAAGTGCCATGACTTGACGACCGTTTGCGCCTGGACCTTGCCAGCCACCTTGAGCAGCCCACCGTCCTCGCCGTAGCAACCGAGAACGCCGTGGGTGACGATCAGGTCGCCGCGGACCACCACGTTAGGGAAGCCGTTGAGGAACAAGTTGCGCGCCCGCAGCGTCCCGGTCACCAGATGCAGGAAGCCAGGCCCCTCGTCGCAGAAGTAGGTGACATCACCCTCAACCGTCAGGTCGCCATCGACGATAACGTTGTAGGGGTATCCGTCACCGGTCCAGTCGACCAGGTTCAGGTCTCCAACCAGTTGGAGGCTTTCCTCGTACAGGCGGACCTGCTGTTCGCGGTCGCACGGGTACAGCATGTCCGCGGCCACGCGGTAGCGCGCTTGCATCTCGTCGACGCTGATGCTGCTGTACCGGGCAGGTAGTTCGGCGGTCGCCATGCCCGTAAACAGTACTCGCGTCGATTAATCGCCTGATCGAAGACCGCGAGCAACAGTCGACCTACACGCGTCCCAACTGCGGTGGTCTCGCCCGCGAGCCAGGCGGCGTGAGCGTCACGGCACGTCCGCCAAGCGGCCGAAGATGGTGATCAGGCTCAATGGCCGCCACGCGCCGGTGGGAACACGTCGTCGTCCGCTGCCTGCTCGCCCGCCACGGCATCACCTTCCAGCGCACCAAGACATGGAAGGAGTCCCCGATCTATGTGATCATGGACAACCTGTCCGCCCACAGGAAAAGCTACTTGGGTAAATCCCATCGAGGCGCACTTCGGGCCGCTGAGGCAGTTCCCCCCTGATCAAGCGATCCGGCGCAGAACGTCAGGTCCTCGCACTACGGGCGATGCGGTACAGCACGTTCGGACGCAGTGGCCTTTCGGGGCGCGGTAGGGTCGTCGGAAGTCGTCGACCGGATCCCGGGTCATGCCGATCCGTCGCATCACCGCCTGCGAACGGAGGTTGGTGGCCGTTGTCACAGCAAGGATCTCGGAAAGCCCAAGAGTGTCGAAGCCGTGGGCCAGGACTGTCAGCGCGGCCTCGGTAGCGTAGCCGCGAAAATCCACACGCTCAGCGAGCGCGGCGGAATCCCACTCACCGCGCTCGTCTCGGCTGCGAACACCAACGACCACCTCCTGTTGGAACAGTTGGTCGACTCCGTCACGCCGGTCAAGGGGCCCGTCGGCCGTCCTCGCCGCCGGCCCGGCAAGCTCCACGCGGACAAGGGATACGACTACCGCACCTGCCGTGCCGCCCTACGGCGGCGGGGCATCACCGCCCGCATCGCGCGCAAGGGCGTCGAGTCACCGACCCGACTCGGCCGGCACCGCTGCGTCATCGAACGCTGCCTGGAGTGGGTCACCCGATTTCGTCGCCTGGCCCGCCGCTACGAACGCAAGGCCGAACACTTCGCCTCGTTTGCCCGACTGGCCTGCGCCGTCATCTGCTACCGCCGCACCACCAAGCTCACCCTCCTGCCCAGCAACAACCCCAAATGAGATGTGGTCTTATCTCGTTGGGGTGCACGCCGTGTTCGATGCCGCTGTCCGGTTCGCGTCCGGCCGATTGGCTACCGGCGGGGTGGTGACGGCTTCTCGGGCGGGCAGCCCCGAGCACGCCGCGCGTCGGCTACGGCCATTCCGGTCAGGACCGTCGCGGTGGTGATCGTGACGAGCAGCGGCGGCCCGAGGAGCAGCGGTGCCGCCAGGGCGGCCATCACGACCAGCGCGACCAGCCGGGACGGTGAGACACGGGAGAACACCGCCCACTCGAAGCGGGCCCGCCCGACGATGAACAGCGCCGGCCCGCCGAGAGTCGGACCGAGCCACGACAGGTCGGTGTGGCCGAGCGGCTCGCCGATGACGAGCCCGTACCCCACCGCGGTGAACACGATGCCGATCACCATCAGCAGGTGGGTGTTGGCAATCGATCGACCGAGCCGGTTGGGCTGCGCCGACCTCCTGATGGCCTCACCCATGATCCGCCCGGCCCGCTGGATGTAGATCCGCCACATCAACGCGGTGGTGGTGAACGCCACCACGAATGCCGCCATCCGGGCGGCGGTGAGGTCGTTGTAGAAGAGCGTGCGGCCAAGGATGAAGATCGTCTCACCCAGCGCGATGACGTAGAACTGCCGGTACCGCTCGGCCAGATGCTCGGGGGCGAACACCCACTGCGATGTTGGGACCCGCCCCAGTTTGGGCGTGGGCCACAGGAGCCTTCCGCCCGTGTAGTCCACCGCCAGCGCCACCGCCCACAGCGCCAGGCGGGCCGTACTGTCGGAGTTGAGCGCGCCGGCGATCCACGGCACGGCGGAGACACCGAACCAGAACAGGATCCGGGTGGGATTGAGTCGCCGCTCGTCGGCTCGGAGGAGGTAAACGATGGCGAGCGTACGGCCGATGTGGACGGCCACGTACGTGCCGGCGAACAGCATGCCTTGATCCGTGAACGCCTGGGGCTCCGCGGCCGCCATCAGCACGGCGCCGAGCATGCTGACGATGGTGAGCAGTTGTATCTCGCTCGATTCCGGGTTGAAGTAGTTGGTTACCCAGGCGGTGAAGGACCACAGCCAGAAGAGGGCGAGCAGCAACACGAGCATCTGTGCGGCGCCGACGACGTCGAGACGATCGATCAACGGCAGGGTGACCCGGGTGAGCGCGAAGATGAACGCCAGGTCGAAGAAGAGCTCCAGGAAGTTAGCCTGCTCAGGCTGCTCAGGCTTGCGCATCACCCGGGCGATTTGCCGCTCAGCCGGACGTCTGTTCTGCCAGTCCGCCATCCGTCGCGGCCGGTTACCGGTCGCCGACGAGTTGGTTGCGCTCCACCGTCCCGATGGCCCCTGGAGGGATTCGTACCGGCAGGTCGTCGTAGTCGCTGGTCATCGCGTGATCCCTGGCCCGTCCAACTGGAAACTGTGTGGTCAACGAATCGGTCGGCACGCTGGTCACGTGGTATCCGCGGATATTCCTGTGCCGTTGGTCGACACATGTCTGCCCTGGTCGAGCCGCTCCCCCCTGCGGCACGACCGTTTACTTCGGCCCGCGAGGCCATGTCGGCCGGAAGAGGCCGAGCCGCTTCGCCAACGAGGCGGCCACCAACGCCGGTCATCCCGAACCGCCCCATCCGGTGCTCGACCACGACCGCCATACCTGCCCCGGCCAGCGCTATCCGACGGGCGGGACCGGCAGGCGCGGTCGGTGCCGCGATCGGGAGTGTGGATCTAACGGCACCTCTCTTGTCAACCTGCCGGCAGCAGAGAGGTCTCCGTATCTTTGATCATGGTGCGGTAGAAGACGTCGGACAGGCGTCGCTTCAGGCAGCGCATGGCTGCCTTGTGGGTTTTGCCTGCGGCTCGTTTGTGCTGGTAGTAGTCCCGGCCGGGGGTTGCTCGTTTGATCTGGGCCATGGCCATGACGTGCAGGGCGTAGTTCAGCTGTCGGTCGCCGGCGCGCGAGAGGCGGTGTCGTTGGATGTCACCGGAGGAGACTTCTATCGGCGCGACACCGCAGTACGAGGCGAATGCGGCCTGCGACCGGAACCTGTTGACGGCTCCGGCGCGGGCCAGGATCTTCGCGGCGGTGACGTCGCCGATGCCGTGTAGATCGGTCAGGGTGGTGCCGGAGGCTGCGACCGCGGCGGACAGCGTTGCTGTTGCCTCGGCGATGCGCCGGTCGAGGCGGCGCACCTCTTGGAGCAGTTCCACGGCGACCTGGCGCATGGTGCGGGCCGACACGGCCCTGGGGCGGATGCCGCGGAGCGCAGCGGCTGCGTTGTCGGCGGTCAGTCCGCGGGGCAGACCGGCGGGAATGAGCTGTGCCAGCAGTGCATGCAGCCGGTTGACGATCTGGGTGCGGCCGCGGACGAGGTCATCGCGATGTTCGGTCAGGCACCGCAGGGCGGCGATGGTCTCATCGACGACGGCGGTGTTGAGTCGAGCAGCGGTGTGTGCGGCGATTCCGACTGACAGGGCGTCGGCCTGGTCGGTTTTGCGGCCGTGCCCGGTGGAGAGCATCCGAACGCGGCGGGCGAGTTTCGCGGGCACATCAACCACGTCGACACCGTCGGCTGCCAGACGAGAGGTTAACGTGGCGCCGAGGCCGGTGGCGCCTTCGACCGCCCAGACGGCATGTGACCAGCGGCCGGCGAAGCGACGTCATTGCCGGTAGCCGTCGCGGTTGACCTCGACGCGGGTCGCGGCCAGTGGCTGGAGTCGGTTGTCGACCGCGACGACGGTCCAGGACGCCTTGTGAGGATCGATGGCGATGACGACCCGGGGCGGTGTTGATGCTGCGGCGGGCACGGGTTTTCCTTGCAGGACCGGAAAGGGAGGATCCGGCGTGGAGGGCAGACCAACTTCGGGCTTAACAGACCTCTCTCGAGCCACTCTCGCCGGCGGTTGTGGCCGGGGCGCAGGCCGTTCGAGGGCCAGCCCGTGGGCGGCAGGTGTTTCCCGAGCGACCCCGGACCACAACCTCGGAGATCATGGCTGCAGACCCTGATTTCCGCCACCAATCCAACAAGTTGGAGACCTCTCTGCTGCCGGCAGGTTGACAAGAGAGGTGCCGTGGTGCGAGCAGGCTGGCGAGGGCGGTGACCGCGGCCTGCTGGTCGCCGACGTGGTGCACCGCGGTCGATGCCCAAACCAGGTCAGCCGGCGCGCCGAGCGTCTCGCGCAGGACGGCCGTCTCGGCGGGGATGTCGGCGCGCAGTGGCTCGATGCGTACCCGTGGGTCCGACCATTCGGCGCGGATGTGGTCGCGGGCGGCGTCGAGGACGGCCGAGTGCGCGTCCACCGCGACCACCCGGCCGCAGGTCATCATCCGGGCGATGGCGAGGGCCATTCCGGCGGCGCCGCAGCCGACGTCGACCGCGAGCCGGTCGCCGGGGGTGACCAGCTCGCGGGCAGTCGTCAGGTACCAGGCCTGGTCCTGCCGGGCGGCGTCGACCAGCTGCGGCGCCAGTTCGGTCCAGTCGATGGGCGTGTTGGTGCTCATTTGCCCTGGGGTCCGCGGCGGGCGTACTTCTGACGGAACTTCTCGACTCGGCCGGCGGTGTCGATCAGGCGCTGCTTTCCAGTCCAGAAAGGGTGACTGGCTGAGGAGATCTGCACATCGATGACGGGGTAGGTGTTGCCGTCGGTCCACTCGATGGTCTGGTCGCTGGTGGCGGTGGAGCGGGTGAGGAAGGCGAAGTCGGCGCCCTTGTCGCGGTAGACGACGGGCCGGTACTCGGGGTGGATTCCGGGCTTCATGCGGGTTGCGCTCCTTCGGTTTCGGTTTCGGTGTCGGTGTCGGTCAGCTCTTCCCCCTCAAGGGGGAAGCAGCCGGCGAACGGGTCGTGGTAGGTGCGCCAAACCTCCTCGCCGTCGGCGAGTTCGGCGTCGGTGAGCAGGCAGTCGGCGAGGGCGCGGTGCAGTTCGACGGCATCGAGGTCGAGGCCGATGAAGACCAGGTGCTGGTGCCGGTCGCCGTAGTAGGGATCCCAGTCCAGGGCGGCGGCGAGGCGGCGCTGGTCGCAAACGTGCTCCCAGCGGCCCTCGGGGAGACTCACCAGCCAGTGCCCGAGGGAACCCATGGCCAGACCGCCGCCGGCGAACTCCCAGGCCACCACGGTGTCTGGCTGGCTGGCCAGCCAGAGGTGGCCCCGGGAACGGATCACCTCGGCGTTGACCTCTTCGAGGACGTCGTGCAGGCGCTGCGGATGGAACGGCCGGCGGGCACGGAAGACGGCGGAGACGACCCCGCAGTCGGGCTCCGGCTCGTGTTCGCCGAGGAGGTAGCCCTGCAGCCCGCGGGCGAGCACTCCCGGGGTCTCCGGCCGGTGTCGACGGGTATGACGCAGCTGACGGGTCAGCATGCTGGCATCCACACGGTCGCCGTCGACCCGGATGTGAGCAGCCCACGGTGCCATCCGCTGCAGCGGGACCGACAACCGGCCGGTGTCGAACTCGCCCTCTTGGGACTGCCCCCAGAGCACCAGGGTGTCGGCGTATTCGATCTGGCGGACCACGACGTCGGCGAGCGCGCGGTAGTCGTCCTGGGCGGCCTGGATTCCGAGCGCGGCGAGGTCGTCGCTGCTGGCCAGGCCGTCGAGCAGGTGCTCGGCGTCGAGGACGGTGACGTACGAGTCGACGCGGAGAAGATCGGTGATCGGCGCGCCGTCGATGAGACAGTGGACGCCCGCGGCGGCGACCGCCTCGGGTTCGACCACCTCGGGCAGCATCAGCACCAGGTCCTGGCCGGGGTGGCTGCGGGTGAGCCGGACGAGGGTGGGCAGCACGTCCTCGCGCAGCGTGCAGGAGACACAGCCGTGCCGCAGCCCGACCTGCTGGTCCTCGATGATCCCGGCGTCGGAGCGGACCACCCGGCGGACGACGCCGTCGCGGATTCCGGTGAGGTCGTGCCGCACCAGCAGCAGCGACTCATCGGCGGCGAGCAGCGCGCGGGCGACGGCGAAGGTTGCCGCCGGCCAGAACCCGGACAGCACGGTTAGCGACGGGCGGGTGTTGGCGTCGGCTGTCACGGCATGAATCGGAGCCTGTGGTGACGACGACATCGTGTTCCTCTCGACTTACTTGAAAACG
The DNA here is from genome assembly GCF_004348675.1 of Micromonospora sp. KC606. Taxonomy (GTDB): domain Bacteria; phylum Actinomycetota; class Actinomycetes; order Mycobacteriales; family Micromonosporaceae; genus Micromonospora. The sequence goes on from NZ_SMKN01000005.1 coordinate 85,562, forward strand.
ATTGTCATTCTAAGCGCATGTGGGCTGTCGAAGCGAACGGTGATGTGCCGGTGGTGCCGGCCGAGGCGCGACAGGTCGACGAGTTCCTCACCGTCACGGTCCAGCTGAGGCTCGGCCCAGGTGCTCGCGAGCAGGACGTCCACCGCTTCGCTGCCCTGCTGGCGCTGCTGAGTGGTGACCCATGGGTGGCGTCGCCGGTGCGCGACACGGATGCACACCTGCGGATCCATCCGCAGGCGCGAGCGGTCTACCGCGGCGGCACCGAGGTCGTGCTGACCCGTCGGGAGTACGACCTGCTGTGGTGCCTGGTCGAACACCCGCGCCAGGTCTTCACCCGGCTGCAGTTGCTGGACCGGGTCTGGGGGTAGCCCTACACGAGCCCCCGCAGCGTCGAGTCCACGTCCGGCGCCTGCGCGCCAAGATCGGCGTCGACCTGCCGGTGGTGACGACGCTGCGTGGTGTGGGTTACCGCCTGGGCGCCGACTGCTCCGTCGAGATAGTCGACGACCCCGGCATGGATCTGACCGATCAGCTGATGCAAGACTGAAAACCATTGTCGTTATCGTTGCCGAGTTGAGTGAGGAGTTACCACTGTGTCCAGACGTTGTGACGTCACCGGCGCGAAGCCGAGCTTCGGCAATGCCGTGTCGCACTCGCACCGGCGCACCCGCCGCCGCTGGAATCCGAACCTGCAGAACCACCGCTTCTGGCTGCCCTCGGAGCGCCGCTGGGTGCGACTGACCCTGACGGCTAAGGCACTGAAGACTGTGGACCGCAAGGGCATCGAAAAGGTCGTGGCCGAGTTGCGCGCTCGTGGGGTGATGGTCTGATGGCTCGGCAGACCGATGTCCGCCCGATCGTGCGGCTGCGCAGCACCGCCGGCACCGGCTACACCTACGTCACCCGCAAGAACCGCCGCAACGACCCCGACCGACTGGTGCTGCGCAAGTACGACCCGGTCGTACGCCGGCACGTCGAGTTCCGCGAGGCCCGCTGATGGCCAAGAAGAGCCTCGTCAACCGGCAGGCGCGCCGCGAGGAACTGGTGGCTCGGCACGCGGAGGCGCGGGCGGAGCTGAAGCGGCTGGTCGCTGACCCGGACACCGAGCCGGACGTACGCGCCGAGGCGGTCCGTCGGCTCAGCCGCCTGCCGCGCGACTCCAGCCCGGTACGGCTGCGGTCGCGCGACCAGATCGACGGCCGTCCGCGGGGGGTGCTGACCCGCTTCGGGCTCTCCCGGGTGCGGTTCCGCGAGCTGGCCCTGCGCGGCGAGATGCCCGGGGTGCGCAAGGCGTCGTGGTGAAGTCGCTACAGCCCGGGCCGCAGATGCCGGGCGGCGCAGCACCGCCGGTTCCGGTCGCATGTACCACCGGGCGCAGGCGTGCGCGGTATGAAAGGGGAGGTATGAATGCGACAGTGAGGGCTCGCGGTTTCGCGGCCCTGGTCGCCGGGGCGGTGGTGGTCGCCGGCACGGTGCTGGCGCCCACGGCTGCGTTGGCGGCGGAGAAGGTGGTGCTGTCCAAGGGGCACACCGACGCGGTCGACGTGCACTACGAGGGTGGTGCGCTGTCGTTGAAGGTCAACGACGACACGGTCAGCCCCGCGGTGAAGCGGGACCCGGCGGACGTGACGTTCCAGGTCCTGCCGGAGGCGGTCATGGCCGTTCCGGACGATCCCCGGTTCGCCTTCCTCGGGCCGGCGGGGAGCCAGGTGTGGCTGCTGCCGATGACCCAGGATCCGGATCTGCTCTGGCCGGGTTGGAACACCACGACGCTCGACACGGGGGTGTTCGAGGGAAACAAGGTGCGGCTGAGCCTGGTCGGCGTGAAGGGGCCAGGCAACGTCACGCTGTTCACGCAGGACTCGTTCGGCGGTCCGATCATCAAGTTCCGCGGTGATGACGGGCTGCCGGACGCGATCGATGTGCCGGTGAAGACCCACGCGCACTCGAACTGGGCGTTCAGCGCGCTGGGCAGCTACACGCTGACGTTCCAGGCCGACGCGCCGCTGACCAACGGCACGACGGTCAGCACCGGGCCGGTCGACTACTCGTTCGTCGTGGGCGAGCTGTCCGGTGGCGGGCCGGAGGTCGGCCTGTCGATCAGTGGCATGGCCGACGAGTACCAGCCCAACGACACCGTCACGCTCAACGCTGTACAGGCCCCGCAGACCGAGCTGGACCGCTACCACTGGTTCAGCAAGTGCCCCGGCGCGGACGACTGGACCGTCATTGCGGGTGAGGCGGGTGCCAGCTATTCCTTCACCGCGACCCGGAAGCTAAACGCCTGCGAGTACGTGGTCAAGCTGTACGACGATGACCACGCTGTGGTCGCGACCAGTGAGCCGATGACGCTCTGGGTGGCGTTCCCGCCGCAGGAGCCGGGTGCCTCGCAGACGATCACCGCGTCGATCGACGAGACGCAGGGCTCCCTGGTGATCAGTGTCAACCCGGACGACCGGGCCGTGGTGCTGCCGCCCGCACAGCTCACCGCCGGCGGCGACCGGTGGGAGAGCAACGGTGAGCTCCGGCCGGTCACGGTGACCGACACCCGCGCCGGTCAACCGGGATGGAGCGCCTCCGGGCAGATCCCGGCCGACTTCACCGGCCCGGGCGGTGCGAAGTTCAGCGCCGGCTACCTCGGCTGGAGCCCCCGAGTGCTGACTCAGGGTTCCGGACAGGGCGTGGTTGCCGGCCCGGAGGTGGCACCGTACGTCGTCGGAACCGGCGGTGGTCTGGGCGCCAGCGCGGTGCTGGGCTCAGCCTCGGCCGGCGCCGGTCGGGGTACCGCACAGCTCGGCGCGGGCCTGCGGCTGAGCCTGCCCACCGAGACGGCCGCGGGAACCTACACCGCAACCCTCACCCTCACCGCAATCTGATCGCCCGAACCCGCCCGGTGGCCGGCGCCGTGCCGTGTCACCGGGCGGTCGCGGGGTGGGCGGGCG
>NZ_SMKN01000060.1 GCF_004348675.1 Micromonospora sp. KC606
GTCGACCGGCGTGGGGGTCGGGTCGGGCGCGGGAGCGAGGCTGCCGGGGGTCACCGGCCAGTCCCAGTGGGCCGGGGTGGAACCGGCGGGCCGCGGTGACGTCCCCGGCGCGGCCGTCGTCGGCCGGGCCGACGACAGGTCGGTGACGCCGGACGAGCCGATCCAGGGGTGCGCGTCCATGCCGGGCGTCCCCGAGTTGGGTTGTCCCCCGGCCATGGACAGAAGCGGCCCGGTGGCCGGGGTGGGCGCGCCGGGGAGCGGGCGGAGTATGTCGGTGGGCGTGATCGCGTCGTTGCCGGCCCGCGTCGGAACGAGTGGCCAGCGCACCAGCGTGGTGGCGGCAGATCCGAGCGCGCCGACCGCCACGGCGATCATCGCCCCGTAGTACGGGGCAAGCTGGTAGCGGTCGGCGGAGTCGCCCGGGCCGGCCGTCAGGTAGGCGAACGCGAGCAGCGCCGGACCGGCCGCCCCGGCCGCCCCACCGGTCAGCGGGGCGTGCCCCTGCCAGCGGGCCAGGGCACCGGTCGCCGCGCCGGCGAGCAGCGCCACCGCGGGCAGCAGCACCATCGCCAGCCGTTGCGCCGCGTCGCCGTCCAGCCAGGGCGGCTCCAGCACGGCGAGGCGTACCGCGCGCAGTGGCCCGGCTGACAGCAGCCCTGGCGCGACGGAGAGCAACGCGATCAACCAGATCGCGCCCGCCAGCATGGCGATGTTCCAGCCCAGCGGCGGCTTCAGCAGGACGGCGCAGGCCGCTCCCGCGCCCACCAGCGCCCCGACCGTCGCGCAGATCCCCACGGCCCCCACCGGGGCGACGGTGAGCGCAGCGGCCCGTGCGGGTTGCAGGCACAGCGGTGCGACCACGGTGGCGCCGAGCGCGGCGGCGCTGGCGACGGCGAGTTGGAGGCCGGTGGTCTCGGGCATCCCGTCCCGGCGGGCGAGCCGCCCGGCGACGACCGCGCCGACCACGGCGGCGATCGCCGCGAGCCAGCCCACCCAGGCGAGCTGGGCGGGCCACCGGTTGACCGTGCTGTCGGTGACGGCGCCGGTGAGCTGGATGATGCCGAAACCGTACGCGATGCCGAGCTGGCCGGCCCCGGCCAGCACGCTCACCCCGACTGCGGTGAGCAATGGTGTGCCCCACGTCCGAAAGGCCATGCCGGGCACGTTACGGCCCGGTGCGCCCGATCGCCACTGTGGCGCGGCGGGGCGCCGACCTGGGGTTATTTCAGCTCGACCAACCGTGCCAGGTATGTCGTGTCGCCGACGTTGGTGAGCATGTGGACGGCACCGGGCTCCCGGTAGACCACCCCACCGGTGGGTTCGTCGGCGTCGATCCGGGTGCCGTCGACGGTCTGCACCACGTTCTTCGCGCCCTGGACCGCCACCACCAGGTAAGGGTGGTCGTGCCGGTGCAGCGGCTGGCGCTCGCCCGGTTCCAGCCGGATGTGCCACACCCGGACCTTGTCGTTCTCGAAGACGATCTCCTGCCCGACCGGGCCGAGTTCGAGATCGTTGGTGGTGTCGGTCATCGGGTTCCGTCCAGTTGGGGGAGCACCTCGGCGGCGATGAGCTCCAGGTGGTCCAGGTCGTCTAGTTCGATCAGGCGCAGGTGCACCCGGGTGGCCCCGACCGCGGCGAACTCGCCGAGCCGGTCGACGAGCTGCGCGGGGGAGCCGACCACCGGGTCCTCCGGCGGCAGGGCGCTCGCGACGTGCAGCGGGGCGGCCCTTCGCCGCGCCTCGGCGTCGGTGCGCCCGATCGCCACCACCACTCCGGCGGAGAGCACCAGCGGCGCGCGTTCCGACCCGGTACGCCCCGTCCGGTCGCTGGCCTCACGTACCCGTTCGTAGGCGGCGGCGGTCTCTTCGACCGACGTGAACGGCATGTTGAACTCGTCGGCGTACCGGGCGGCCAGCTCGGGAGTGCGTTTGGGTCCGCGCCCACCGACGATCACCGGCGGTCCGGGCCGCTGCACGGGTTTGGGCAGGGCCGGCGCGTCCGCCAGCCGGTAGTGCTGCCCGATGTGGCTGTAGGTGGCGCCGACCGGGGTGCGCCACAGTCCGGTGAGGATCTCCAGCTGCTCGGCGAGTCGGTCGAAGCGTTCGGCCGTCGGCGGGAAGGGGATGCCGTACGAGGTGTGCTCGCGTTGGTACCAGCCGGCGCCGATGCCCAGCTCGACCCGGCCGCCGCTCATCTGGTCCACCTGGGCCACCATCACGGCCAGCGGCCCGGGCAGCCGGAAGGTGGCCGAGCTGACCAGGGTGCCGAGCCGGATCCGGGAGGTCTCCCGGGCCAGTGCGGCCAGGGTGAGCCAGGCGTCGGTGGGGCCGGGCAGCCCGGGTTTGTCCCCCATCGCCTGGTAGTGGTCGGCGCGGAAGAAGCCGTCGAACCCGCCGGCCTCGACGAGGCGCGCGAAGCGCAACTGGTCGTCGTAGCTGGCGCCGCGGTGCGGCTCGGTGAAGACGGTCACCCGCATGTTCATCGTCCGTCCACCCCGGCCGGCGCAGTCGCCTCACGTTCCATCAGCAGCTCGTGCAGCTCGGCACTGACCCGCGCCACGTCGGCCAGGTGGGCGTTGCGGCCGAGGGTGCGCGGTCGGGGAATCGTCACCTCGACGACCTTGCGGATCCGGCCCGGGCGCGGGCTGAGCACGACGACCCGGTCAGCCAGCAGCACCGCCTCGTCGATGGAGTGGGTGACGAAGACGACGGTTGCTCCGGTCTCCATGTGCACCCGTTGCAGCTCTCCGGAGAGTTCCTCGCGGGTGAGCGCGTCCAGGGCGGAGAAGGGTTCGTCCATCAGCATCACCCGGGGCTCGCCGATCAGTGACCGGCACAGCGACACCCGCTGCTGCATGCCGCCGGACAGTTCGTGCGGCAGCCGCTTCTCGAAGCCGCCGAGCCCGGCCATGTCGAGCAGTTGGCGGGCCCGGTCGCGGTGTTTCGTCCGGCTCCAGCCGAAGATCTCCGCCGGCAGCAGCACGTTGTCGAGCACGGTGCGCCAGGGGAGCAGAGCGGGTCGCTGGAAGAGCATGGCGATGTCGCGGCGCGGCCCGGTGATCGGGGCGCCGCCGACGGTGATCTCACCGCCGGTCGTCGGCAGCAGGCCGGCGACCATCCGTAGCAGGGTCGACTTACCGCAGCCGGAACGGCCGAGAACCGCGACGAACTCGCCCTCGGTGACGTCGAGGGCGATGCCGCGCAGCGCCTCCACCTGCCCGGAGCGGCCGTCGAACGTACGCGACACGTCGGCGAGTCGGATCATCTCCGCCGGGCCTCCCCTGAGTGGTGGATCAGGAATCGGGCAAACACTATCCGGGCTGTCCTCCTCGCGCACCGTCCGGGGTGGGAGATCGCGAGTTGTTTCCGTTCCGCAATCCACACCGACTGGCGTCGCCACGGTGGGATTCTCGTACGCTGTCGGCGCGATAAGTCCCCTCACGACGGTGGAGCGCCGCATCTTCCTCGCGCCGCGCTGCCCGAACAACGACCCCCTCCGGGTGACGAGAAGCCCGGTCGGAAAGGACATGGTGCACAGATGACAAGGCTGACCCGTACGGTCGCGGCGGCCGCCCTGGCCGCCACTCTCGCCCTGGTCTCCGGATGCAGCGGCGGCGACGACAAGTCCGACGCCAGCGGTGGCGACGGCAAGGCGCTGGAGAAGGTGACCTACCTCACCTCGTTCGGCAACTTCGGCCGCGACTCGTACGCCTGGGTAGCCAAGGAGAAGGGCTTCTTCAAGGAGGCCGGCTTCGATGTGGAGATCAAGCCGGGCCAGGGCACCGGCTCGGTCATCCAGACCATCGTGGGCGGCCAGGCCGACTTCGGCCCGATCGACCTGACCGGTGGCCTGCTCCAGCTCGGCAACGGCGCCGCGAAGGACTTCGTCGCGGTGGCGGCGATCCAGCAGCGCACCATGGCCGCCGTGGTCAGCGTCGAGGGCAAGAACATCGCCACCCCGAAGGACCTCGAAGGCAAGAAGCTCGCCGACACCCCCACCTCCGTGGTTCGCCTGCTCTTTCCGACGTACGCCCGCCTGGCCGGCGTGGACGCCAGCAAGGTCACCTTCGTCAACGGTGAGGCGCAGACCCTGATGGGCATGTTGGCCTCCGGCACCGTCGACGGCATCGGCCAGTTCGTGGTGGGTCAGCCCACCGTCGAGACGGTCACCAAGAAGAAGCCGGTCGTGCTGCCGTACAGCGACGTGATGACCGACCTCTACGGCAACGCGCTGATCACCTCCAGCAAGCTCGCCAAGGAGAAGCCGGAGCTGGTCAAGCGCTTCACCACGGCGCTGCTCAAGGGCCTGGAGTACGCCCTCGCCAACCCGCAGGAAGCCGCCGACCTACTGAAGAAGAACGTCGCCGCGACCGTCCCGGCCGCCGCTGCCGCCGAGCTCCAGTTGATGGCCGCCTACGTCCGCTCCAGCAACTCCGGCACCGTCCTCGGCACCCTGGACAGCGAGCGGGTCGCCAAGAGCATCGCGCTGCTGCAGGGCGCGGGCGCGCTCAAGTCGAACATCACGCCCGACCAGATCATCGACTTCGGCCTCACGCCGAAGGCCTGACCGACCGAGCCACGGGGGTGCGGTCACCGGGACGCCCGGTGGCCGTACCCCCGTCGCGTGCCGGCCGCGGCCGGCAGGAGAGGAATGAGAGACCGTGACATCGATGCGTACCCCCTCCGGACCGACCGGTACGGAGCCGGCGGCGGTGACCGGGCCGGGCGCGATCGCGACCCCGACCACGCCGCCCCGGGCGTCGGCCTGGTGGCCCGGCGCACGCCCGGCCACCGTCGGCCTGCCGCTGCTCGGCCTGCTGATCGCGCTGGCCGTCTGGTGGCTGGTCACCGCAGGGCTGGAGCTGGTCCACCCAGCGTCGCTGCCCCCGCCGCAGGACGTCTGGATCGCGCTGGCTGGCACGGCCGACGTGCTGCTGCCGGCGTTGGGCGTGACCACGTCGATGACGCTGCTCGGCTTCCTGCTCTCGACGGTCGCCGGGGTGCTGATCGGGATGGCCCTGGCCGCCTCCCGGCAGGTAGAGCGGATGTTCGCACCGCTGCTCGTGGCGGTCAACGCGGTACCGAAGATCGCCCTGGGCCCGCTGCTGGTGGTCTCGGTCGGCTGGGGTGAGAAGCCGATCCTGACCATGGTCTTCCTGCTCTGCTTCTTTCCGATCGTGCTCTCCACGGCGACCGGCCTGACCACCACTCCGGCGGACCTGGCCGAGCTGGCCCGGTCGTTGAACGCCTCCTGGTGGCAGGCGTTTCGCAAGGTCCGCTTTCCGGCCGCCCTCCCGCAGATCTTCGTCGGCCTCAAGGTGGCGATGCCGCTGGCCGCGATCGGCGCGGTGATCGGGGAGTTCTACTCCGACAAGCCGGGCCTGGGCTACCAGATCCTCCAGTACAACGGCATCGGGGACACCGCCACGGCCTGGGCGGCGATCGTGCTGATCGCCCTCATGAGCATTCTGCTCTACGCGGCCCTCTCCCTGGTCGAGCGCCTGGCCCTGCCCTGGGTGCGCGCCACCACCAGCGCCCGCTGACGGGGCAGGCCACGCGGGCCGGGTCAGCCCGCCAGCCGCCAGCGCCCGCCGCGCGCGACCAGAGTCGTCAACGCCTGCGGCATCAGCCCGGAGTGGTTGTCCGGAGTCATCCGGATCGGCCCCGAGAGGCCGTCCATCTGGGAGGTCTCGAGCACGTCGCGCAGGCTGTCCCGGTCGACCGCGTCGCCGCCGGCCCGCCGGACGGCGTCGACGATCAACTGGACGGCGTCGGCGGCGAAGGAGGAGAACCCGTTGTAGCCGCCGAACCGGGCGGTGTAGGCCTGGAACCACTGCCTACGGGCGGCCTTGGCGGGATTGGTGGCGATGACGTCGTCGATCACCATCGTCTGGGTGAAGATCAGAGTTGCCTTCTCGGTGGAGCGGGCGGCGCCGCCGAGGAAGAGGTCGCCGGCCGACGCCGCGTCGAGGAAGAGCGACCCGGTGAACTCCGTCTCCCGAACGCTGGTGGCGGCGAGCGAGGCCTGCTCCGGCGGGGTCCAGATGACCAGTGCCTGCGGGTTGCCGGCGGTCAGTCTGCTGACCTGCTGCGACACGTCGGTGTCGGTGGCGCGGACCGACTCGTTGCGGGACAGCCGGATGCCGACCTTGTTGAACTCACCACGCAGCGCCGACAGGCCCTCCCGGCCGTAGTCGTCGTCGCTGTGCAGCACGGCGGCCCTTCGGACCCCCTGGCGGCGCAGTTCGGTGGTGAGCACCGCCGCGCTGTCCGCCGCGTTGGGGGCCAACTTGAAGACGTACCGTCGTTCGGCGACCGGGTTGCTGACCGCGCCGGACGCGGCGAGCGCGATGGTGGGGACCTTCTTCTCGTTGATGGTCCGGACCGCGCCGACGGCGCACTCGTTGCAGCCGCCCATGATGATCGCGCTGACCTGGGAATCGTCGCTGAAGTCGCCGATGTTGCGCAGCGACTCGCTGGCGTCGGAGCGGTTGTCCTTCACCCGCAGCTCGATCTTCCGCGCGCCCATCGCACCCGAGGAGTTGAGCTGCTCGACCTTCAGTTCCAGCGCCCGTTGGTACGCCTTGCCGATCGGCGCGGAGGCACCGGAGAGTTCCAGGTCGGCGGCGACGACGATCGGTGTGCTGTCCTCCTGCTCCGCGCCGAACGAGCAGCCGGTGAGCGTGGCGGCCAGTACGGCCGATGCGAGCGCCACGATGGTCGCGGAGCGGATGGGGCTCAACTCAGTCCTCCAGATGCGGCGCGGGCGGTGCCCCGTCACCGCCGCTAGTGCCCGTCCTCAGTGGAGAAACGGGAATGCCTGCCGTACGGTGTGCGCGAAGCCTGCAAAACCTTGCCAATGCCGGGGCGTCGCGGTCAAGCGCGGAGGTCCGGGGGAGAGGTTTCGGGACGGCTTTCCCACATGTTGGCGTGATCAGATATTTACGGACGCTCACTCCGGAGAGGCGGTCAACCACTCTGGAGTGACAATGCCTGTTCAGGGTGTGCGCGGGAATGAGGTCTAAAGGTGACCAGGTCGCCGGCCGGCCGGTTCCCGCCCCACTGCGGCTTCCCAAACGCGATCTTCTCTGATGAAATCGCGGCCGTGCCGCGCGTGGCGCTCTTCGCCGCACCAGGCGCGGTCGGCGGGGCAGGCGCGGAAGAAACGACGGAGGCGATGTCGTGAGCACCGGACCGACGACCCTGCCCGAAATCGGCAATACCGCCGACCGTGACCGGGGTCGCCGGCTGCCCCGCCTGCGGGATGTCCGGATCCGGTCCAAACTCGCACTCATTCTCGTGGTCCCGGTGGCTGCCGTCGTCGCTCTGGCAACAATCCGACTCGTCTCCACCGGTGAGGGCGCGGTCGACGCCACCCGGATCAGGTCGCTGACCGCGCTCTCGGCCGACGTCTCCGCGCTCACCCAGGACCTGCACAGGGAGCGGATGGCGGCGGCCGTCTACCTGGCCAACCCGCAGCAGCGGGTCGACGACTACAACCTGCGGGTACGCGCCACCGACGGGCGGATCACCGAGTACCGCGCCGAGCGCGACCGGGCCGGTGAGGTCCCGGCCGCCGTGCAGGACCGGCTGACGGTCATCGACGAGCACCTGGAAACCCTCAACGGCGCCCGCCAGGAGGTGCTCGACCGCCGGCAGATGCCGGTCGCCGCGGCCACCCTGCGGTACGGCATCATCCTCACCGACCTGGTCTCGTACGGTGACGCACTGGCCCAGCTTCCCGGGCAGGAGAGCCTCGCCGACGCCCGCCGGGCGGTGGCCGCGTTCAGTCGAGCGAAGGCGGCGGTCGCCGAGGAGGAGGCCGTCGCGTACACCGCGCTCAGCGGCGGCCGGGTCGACGAGGAGCAGTTCTCCGCCTTCGTCACCACCCTGACCGGCCAGCAGGAGGCCCTGGTCGCCTTCTCGCTGGCAGCCGAGCCCGACCAGCGTGCCCTGGTCGAGGGAACGGTCTCCGGGGACGCGGTCGGCCTCGCCGACCGGGTGGCCGCCGACATCACCCGCTCGGTCGGGCAGCAGCCGCTGGTCACCGCGGCCGACGCGGCCGCCTCGATCGGCGCGGTCAACGACCTCATGCGGTGGGCGGAGATCCGACTCCAGGACAGCCTGCTCGACCGGGCCGAGGAGGCCCGCAGCGACGTGATCCGGCAGGCCGTGGTCGAGTCGGTGCTGGTGCTGCTCACCCTGGCCATCGCCGTCACGCTCGCGGTGGTGCTGGCCCGCTCGCTCAACCACTCGCTGCGCCGGCTGCGTGAGGGCGCCCTCTCGGTGGCCAACCACGACCTGCCGGACGCGGTGAAGCGGCTGCAGAACATGGGAAGCGTCGGCGACGGCGGCGTGGAGGAGATCGTCCGCCAGGTCCGCGACCCGATCCGGCTGGAGAACAGGGACGAGGTGGGACAGGTGGCCCTGGCCTTCAACGTCGTCCACCGGGAGGCCGTCCGGGTCGCCGCCGAGCAGGCGGCTCTGCGGACCAGCGTCTCGGCGATGTTCCTCAACCTGGCCCGCCGGTCGCAGACCCTCGTCGACCGTATGATCGGCGAGCTGGATGCCATCGAGCGCAGCGAGGAGGACCCGAAGCGTCTCGCCCAGATCTTCGAGCTCGACCACCTGGCCACCCGGATGCGCCGCAACGACGAGAACCTGCTCGTCCTCGCCGGCGCCGACTCGGCCGTGCCGCGCCGCGACGACGCGCTGCTGGTGGACGTGCTGAGGGCCGCCCAGTCCGAGGTCGAGCTCTACAACCGGATCGAGTTCGGCACCGTCGACACCGATGTCTCGGTGGCCGCCCACGCGGTCAACGACGTGGTTCGCCTCGTCGCCGAGCTGCTCGACAACGCGACCCGCTTCTCGCCGCCGACCACCACCGTGGTCGCCGACGGCCGCCGGATCCGTGACTACGTGCTGATCCAGATCGAGGACCGGGGCCTGGGCCTCACCGACGAGCAGCTCGACTCGCTCAACCGCCGGCTGGCCGCGCCGCCGAGCGTGGACGTCGCCGCGTTCCGGTTGATGGGTCTGGCCGTGGTGAGCCGGCTCGCCTCCCGGTTCGGCATCCGGGTGGAGCTGCGCCGCAACGTCGAGGGCGGCACCGTCGCCCAGATCACCCTGCCGAACTCCACCGTGGTGCTCCCGTCGCACCGTGGCCGGGACACCGCGCTGCCCCGGCAGCGGCAGCCGAGGGCGGTCGAGCAGCCCTCGGCGGGACCGGGCGAGCCGGCGACCGCCGGGCGTGCCGGCGCGGCCACCCTCACCGACCAGTGGCGGATCACACCGCCGGCCCCCGCCCCGTGGCGACCACCGGTCGACGCGCGCGACACCGCCCCTGCGGTCGGGTTCGGCACCCCGGCGGCGGCCGCGCCCACCTCCGCCGTGCCGGCCTCGGCGGCGCCCGCTTTCGCCGCGCCAGCCTCGGCGCCGCCGGCCGAGCCGTCGTACGGCTTCTCCGTCGGCACCCCCACGGTGGCCAACCCGGTCATCAGCCCGCTGCCGAGGCGGGCGCCGGTCGCCGAGCCCGCGCCGGCGCTTCCGCTCGGGCCGGTTGCCGGTACGTCCGCCACCGAGCCACCCGCCCCGTTCACCCCGCCGGCGCCGCTCGCCGCGGCCCCGACGCCGGTCGCTCCCGCGACGCCGCTCGCCGCCGCCCCGACGCCGGTCGCCCCCGCGGTGCCGTACCCGGGCACCGTGCCGGCCGCGCCGGTGGTCGCCCGCCCGGAGCGTCCGGCGGACTCGCCGATCTTCCAGGAGATGGAGGCGGTCTGGTTCCGTTCCCACGGGGACGACGCCACCGCGATCTTCACCCGGCCCAACTTCGACGAGGAGCCGCCGGTCGTCAGGCGGGACGACAGCGCGGTGAACCCGTCCCGACCGCCGCTGCCGACCCGGGTGCCGAGCGCGCCGAACGTCGCCGGAACCCCGTCGGTCACGCCGCCCTCGTCGTATCCACCGCCGGCGGCACCGACTGCGCCACCTGCCCCGCCGCCCGGCCCGGAGTCGGACGCCTGGCGGACCGCGGCCGACGAGGGCTGGTCGCGGGCGAACCGCGCCGCCGAGCCGGCCAACGCCGGCACCACCCGGTCGGGCCTGCCGAAGCGGGTGCCCCAGGCCCAGCTCGTCCCGGGCGGCATCGAGCCGAAGGGGGGCCGGGACCGCAGCCGGCGCACCCCCGACGAAGTACGCGGTCTGCTCTCCGCCTACCACCGCGGCGTGCAGCGTGGCCGATCCGCCGGTACGGACCAGAACAGCACCTCGACCAAGGAGACGCGCCGATGAACAGGCCAGCGGCCATGCAGGACATGGGTTGGCTGCTCACCAACTTCGCCGACAGCGTGGCGGGCATCGCCCACGTGGTGGCGGTGTCCGCGGACGGGCTGCTGCTCGCCTCCTCCCGGGACCTGCCGCCGGACCGGGCGGACCAGCTGGCGGCGATCACCTCCGGCGTGGTGAGCCTGACCGAGGGCGCCGCCCGGATGTTCAGCGCGGGCGGTGTGCTCCAGACCGTCATCGAGATGGACAGCGGCTACCTGTTCCTGATGTCGATCAGCGACGGCTCGTCGATGGCCGTGCTCGCGGCTCGCAGCTGTGACGTCGGCCAGGTCGGCTACGAGATGGCCCTGCTGGTGGAGCGGGTGGGCGCCGCGCTGGTGCCGCTGCCGCGCGACGCGGTGCGTTCCTGACCGGCACGGTACGACGCCGGGCGCGTCCGCGTCCGGCGAGGAACGGGGGATCCGGCACCGGTGCGGCGCCGGGCGGGAGGAGGTGATCACGGATGGAACCACGGCGGGACCCGCGCGGTGCGTTGGTGCGACCGTACGCGGTCACCCGGGGGCGTACCGAGCCGAGCCGGGACATCGCCCTGGAGGCGGTCATGTCGGCCACTCCCACCCAGGCCGCCGAGGCACGGTTCGCCGGCTACGACAAGTACCGCATCGCCACGGTCTGCGAGGGTCGGGCGCAGTCGCTGGCGGAGATCGCCGCGTACACCCGGATGCCGCTGGGCGTCACCCGGGTGCTGGTCGCCGACATGGTGGCCGAGAGCCTGCTGACGCTACACACTGCCGCTCCCGCCACGGGCTACGAGGAGCGAATGAACCTGCTGGGAAGGGTGCTAAGTGGACTTCGCGAACTATGACCCCGCCGGGGCGCGCCGCAGCCGGGAGATCATCTCCGCGAAGATCGTGGTCGCGGGTGGTTTCGGCGTGGGCAAGACGACCCTGGTGGGGGCGATCTCCGAGATCACACCGCTGACCACCGAGGCGCTGATGACGGCGGCCGGGGTGGGCATCGACGATCCGTCGAAGGTGCCCGGCAAGGAGACCACCACCGTCGCCATGGACTTCGGCCGGATCACCATGGCACAGGATCTGATCCTGTACCTCTTCGGCACCCCCGGCCAGACCCGCTTCTGGTTCATGTGGGACGAGATCATCCGGGGTGCGGTGGGCGCGGCGGTGCTGGTGGACACCCGTCGGATCACCGACGCCTTCGCGCCCCTGGACTACTTCGAGAACCGCCGGCTGCCGTACGTGGTGGCGCTGAACCGGTTCGACGGCGCGCCGCACTACGAGCTGGAGGAGATCCGCGAGGCGTTGGCCGTCCCGCCGGACGTGCCGCTGGTGCTGTGCGACGCCCGGGACCGGGAGTCGGTGAAGCGGGTGCTGGTGACCGTGGTCGAGCACGCCATGCAGCGCCTCGAAGCCGAGCACGGCCGCGGGTACGCCCCGGTCGGCTGAGCCGTGTGGCGGCGCCGCCCCGGAGGGCGGCGCCGCCAAAACCCCCTTCTTGCGTTCATGGCGGTGTCGGAAGTCCTCCGAGACCGTCATGTTTCGCATCTGGGGTCAGCCCTGCCGGGCCGGGACCGTCAGCCCTGCCGGGCCGAGACCGTCAGTCGACCCGAAGGCGGTAGCCGCGCTTGACCACGGTCTGCACCACCTGGGGCGCGTTCAGCCCCACCCGCAACCGGGCGACGGCCATCTCCACCGCGTGTTCGTCCGCGCCCCGGGGCAGGGTACGCAGCAGGGCGGTGCGGGACAGGACCTTCCCCGGCGAGGCGGCGAGCGCCCGCAGCACCGCCATCGGGGCGGGGGCCAGCGGACGCAGCTCACCGTCGACCACCGCGGCGTGCCCGCGCAGGGTCAGCAGGTGCCCGGCCGCCTTCACGGTCACCGTGCGCCGCGGCAACTCGTCCACGATCTGCCGGACCAGCGCGCCCAGCCGGGCCCGACCCGGCGCGCTCACCGGCACCCCCCGGCGCACCAGCGGCTCCGCGGTGACCGCACCCACGCAGCTGGCCAGCACGTCACCGCGCAACGCCTCCAGGACCGTGTCGGCACGGTCGCCGGCGGCCCGCAGCATCGCCTCGGCCGCCGGCGCGGAGGTGAAGGTCACCGCGTCGACCAGTCGGCCCGCGACAAGGTCGATCAACCGGTGCAGCGGGGCCGGGTCGGTGGGCGGCGCCCACCGGTAGACCGGCACCTCGATCACCGTGGCTCCGGCCGCCTCCAGCGCCTCGGTGCACTCCGGCTGCCGGTCGCCGTGCAGTTGCATGGCGACGACCTGGCCGGTCACGCCGCGTCGGAGGAGGTGGCCCACCACCTCCTCGCAGCTCTCCGAGTCCGGCGACCACTGGTCGTGCAGCCCGGCGGCCCGGATCGCGCCCCGGGCCTTGGGCCCCCGGGCCACCACGTAGGAGCGGGACAGCACCGAACGCAGCGGCTCGGCCAACCCCCAGCCCTCGGCCGCCTCCAGCCAGCCGCGCATCCCGATGCCGGTGTTCGCCATCAGGATGTCCGGCGGCCGTTCCAGGCAGGCCCGGGTCGCCTCGCGCAGGTCGCTGTCGTCGGCCAGCGGCACGATCCGCAGGGCAGGGGCGAGCACCACCCGGGCGCCGCGCCGTTGCAGCAGCGCGGCCAGTTCGTCGCGTCGCCGGTCGGCGGTCACGCCGATGGTGAAGCCGGCCAGTTCATCCCGCATCACTCCTCCTGTCGTAACCACACCTCGACCAGCCCGTCCCGGCAGCGGACCTGGTGCACCGGCAGGGTCACACCGGGCAGGTCCAGGCATTGTCCGGTCCGCAGGTCGTAGACCTGCTTGTGCAGCGGGGAGGCGAGGGTCGGCACGCCTCCCCGGCTGCCGACGATGCCCCGGGACATCACGTACGCCCCGCCCACCGGGTCGAGGTTGTCGACCGCGTACAGCTCGTCGCCGGTGCGGAAGAGTGCCACCTGCACCCCGTCGACCAGGGCGGCCACGCCCCGGTCGGGCTCCAGCCGGTCCAGCGGGCAGATGGCCGTCCAGTCCCTTGTCAGTGCCCGGGTCATCGCCGCACCTCCGGCAGTCCCAGCGCGACGGGCTGACGGCGCTGCTCGCCACCGGTCGGTGGCCCCCCACGTGCCGGCACCGGTTGGCCGCGCTCCACCGCGAAGGTGATCGACGGGTCGGGCACCTCGGGGGCGTTGACGAAGGAGGTGAACCGGCGCAGCCGCACCGGGTCGTCGAGGACGTCGCGCCATTCGTCGGAGTAGGACGTCACGTGCCGGGCCATCGCCGCGTCGAGTTCGGCGCAGAGCCCGAGCGAGTCGTCAACGATCACCGACCGCAGGTGGTCGAGGCCGCCCTCCATCGCCTCGATCCAGGCCGCGGTGCGTTGCAGGCGGTCGGCGGTGCGGATGTAGTACATCAAGAATCTGTCGATCAGTTGAATCAGTGCTTCTGTCGACAGGTCAGTGGCGAACAGGTCGGCGTGCCGGGGCCGGAAGCCCCCGTTTCCGCCGACGTAGAGGTTCCAGCCGGTCTCCGTGGCGATGATGCCGAAGTCCTTGCTGCGGGCCTCGGCGCACTCCCGGGCGCAGCCGGAGACGGCCGACTTGAGCTTGTGCGGGGCACGCAGGCCCCGGTAACGCAGCTCCAACGCGACGGCCAGCCCGACCGAGTCCTGCACACCGTACCGGCACCAGGTCTCGCCGACGCAGGACTTCACCGTCCGCAGCGCCTTGCCGTACGCGTGGCCGGACTCGAAGCCGGCGTCGACCAGCCGGCGCCAGATCTGCGGCAGCTGCTCCACCCGGGCCCCGAACAGGTCGATCCGCTGCCCGCCGGTGATCTTCGTGTAGAGCTGGAAGTCGCGGGCCACCTCGCCGATCACGATCAGCTTCTCCGGGGTGATCTCGCCGCCCGGGATCCGGGGCACCACCGAGTAGCTGCCGTCGCGTTGCAGGTTGGCCAGGAAGTGGTCGTTGGTGTCCTGCAACGACGCCTGCTCACCGTCGAGCACGTGCCCGGAGCCCAGCGAGGCGAGGATCGAGGCCACCACCGGCTTGCAGATGTCGCAGCCGCGTCCCCGCCCGTGCTCGGCGACCAGCTGGGAGAAGGTGCGGATGCCCCGGACCCGGATGATGTCGAACAGTTCCTGCCGGCTGGCGTCGAAGTGCTCGCAGAGCGCGGTGGACTGCTTCACCCCGGCCGCGTCGAGCAGCTGCTTGAGCATCGGCACGCAGGAGCCGCAGCTGGTGCCGGCCCGGGTGCACGCCTTCAGCGTCGGCACGTCGCACGCGCCGCCGGTGATCGCCGTGTCGATGTCGTCCCGGGTGACCGCGTTGCAGGAGCAGACCTGCGCGGTGCCTGGCAGCATGCCGGCGCCGGCGCCCGCCTCGCCGGCCGGCGCCAGCAACGCCAGCGGGGGAGCGGGCAACGGCCCGCCGACGCTGGCCCGCAGCGTCGGGTAGGCGCTGGCGTCCCCGACCAGGACCCCGCCGAGCAGCGTCTGTGCGTCGTCGGAGAGGACCAGCTTCGCGTACGACCGGGTCACCGGATCGGTGAAGGTCACGTCCAGGCAGCCCGGCGTGGTGCCGTGGGCGTCGCCGAACGAGGCCACGTCCACGCCGAGCAGCTTGAGCTTGGTGGCGGTGTCCGCGCCGGGGAAGGTCGCCGCGCCGCCGAGCAGCCGGTCGGCCACCACCTCGGCCATCGCGTACCCGGGGGCGACCAGGCCGTGGCAGGTGCCGTCCACGGCCGCGCACTCGCCGACCGCCCAGATTCGCTCGTCGTCGGTGCGGCAGGCGGCGTCGACCAGCACACCGCCGCGTGGCCCCACCGGCAGCCCGGCGGCCCGGGCCAGCTTGTCCTGGGGCCGGATGCCGGCGGCCACCACCACCAGTTCGGCGTCGACCGTGGCGCCGTCGGAGAGTTCCAGCCCGGCGACCGTGCCGTCCGGGCCGGGACGCAGCGCGGTGGTGGCCACCCCGAGGTGGGTGGTGACGCCGAGGTCGGCGACCCAGCGGCGGAGCATCGCCCCGCCGGCCTCGTCGACCTGCACCGGCATCAGCCGGGGCGCGAACTCGATGACGTGGGTTTCCAGGCCCAGCAGGCGCAGCGCGTTGGCCGCCTCCAGCCCGAGCAGGCCGCCGCCGATCACCGCGCCGACCCGCCGGCCGGCCGCGTGGTCGCGGATCGCCGCCAGGTCGTCCAGGGTCCGGTAGACGAAGACCCCCGGCAGGTCCGTGCCGGCGACCGGCGGCACGAAGGGATACGACCCGGTGGCGAGCACCAGCGCGTCGTACGGGTACTCGCCGGCCGCCGTGGTGACCACCCGCCGCTCCCGGTCGATCCCGGTGGCCGGCTCGCCGAGGCGCAGGTCCACCCCGTCGTCGGGGGTGTGCAGGTTCAACTCCTCGACGCTCACCCCGTCGAAGAACGCCGAGAGCCGCACCCGGTCGTACGCCGGCCGGTCTTCCTCGGCGAGCACCGTCACCTGCCAGCGGCGGTCGTGGTCCCGGGCGCGTAGCGCCTCGACGAACCGTTGCCCGACCATGCCGTTGCCGACGACGACCAATCGTCCGCCGGTCATCGCGTCACCTCCTCGCGGTGTCATCGCGTCTGTTCTCGCCTCATGTCTGCTCATCGGGGCACCGCCACGGAGTCCGCCTCGGAGAGCCAGGCGACGATGCCGGCGACCGCGTCCCGGCAGCCGCCACAGCCGGTGCCGGCCCGGGTCGCGGCGACCACGTCGTCGACCGTCCGGGCACCCGCCCGCCAGCAGGCCACCAGCGCCCGCTTGGGCACGTCGTTGCACTGGCAGACGGTCGTCGCGTCGGGCATCAGGGCCGGGGAGCCGGCCGGTGCCGCCGTCGTGCCCATCGCCCGTCCCAGCAGCAACGCCCGCCGGTCGAGGGGGACCGGTCCACCCCGGTCGAAGAGCTGCACCACCGCGCCGACGGAGGGGTTGTCGCCGAGCAGGATCGCGCCGGTCAGCCGCTCCTGGTGGATGCGAAGCCGGGCGTACGTGCCGCGGGCCGGGTCGGCGAAGGTCAGCTCCTCGCCGGGGCCGGTGCTCGGGTCGCCCATGGCGGCCAGGTCGATCCCGGCCGCCTTCAGTCGGGTCACCGGCGGTCGGGGCCGGTAACGGGCGGTCGGGTCCTCCCCGGTCAGCACCTGCGCCACCACCCGGGCCTGGGCCCAGGCGGGGGCGACCAGCCCGCTCACCGCGCCGTCGTGCTGGGCGCAGTCGCCGATCGCGGATATGTGTGGGTCGCTGGTGCGCAGCCGGTCGTCGACCACCACGCCCCGCTCCACGGACAGCCCGGCCGCCGCGGCCAGCCCGGTGTCGGGGCGTACGCCGCAGGAGAGCACCAGCAGCTCGGCGGCGAGCGTGCGGCCGTCGGTCAGCCGCAGCCGGACCCCGTCGGCGTCCACGTCGACCCCGGACGCCGCGACGGCCAGTTCGGTCCGTACGCCCAGTTCCTCGAGGGTGCCGGCGAGCACCGCCCCGGCGGCCGGGTCGAGCTGCCGCTCCATCAGGTGCCCCATCGGGTGCACCACGGTGACGTCGAGGCCCCTGGCGGCGAGCCCGCGGGCCGCCTCCAGCCCGAGCAGCCCACCGCCGAGCACCAGGACGCTGCGGGCGTCCCGGGCGACCGCGAGGATCCGCCGGCAGTCGTCCAGGGTGCGGAAGGCCACCACCCGTGGCGGCAGGTCCGCCGGGTCGAGGCCGGCCAGCGGCGGCACCACGGCCCGACTGCCGGTGGCGAGCACCAGGTGGTCGTAGGCGATCCGGTCGCCGTCGTCGGTGCGCACCTCCCGGACGGCCCGGTCGACGGCGCCGACGCCGACCCCGGTACGCACGTCCACGCCCTGCCCGGCGACCTCGGCCAGCTCCACGTCCGGCTCGTCGATCTTCCCGGCGAGCAGGGTGGACAACATGATCCGGTTGTAGGCGCGGTGTGGCTCCGCCCCGAGGACGGTGACCTTGTGGTCGGCGCCCCGGGCGTGCAGCTCCGCGGCGAGCCGGGAGCCGGCCATGCCGTACCCGACGACGACGATGTTCATGGCCGTCCTCCGCTGCGGGTGGACCGGTCGTGCGGTCCGGCGGTGCGGCGCGGGTCAATGCGTTCGTTCATGCCTTCTCCACCCGTACGGCGCAGATCTTGAACTCGGGCATCCCGGAGACCGGGTCCGTCGCGTCGTTGGTCACGGAGTTGGCCCGGGCTGCGCCGCCCCAGTGGAACGGCGCGAAAACGGTGTCCGGCCGGATCGCCGGGCTGAGTCGGGCCGGGGCGCGCAGCTCGCCCCGGCGGGAGGTGACGACCAGTTCGTCGCCCTCCTCGACGCCGAGCCGGTCGGCCAGGTCCGGGTGCAGCTCGACGAAGCCGCGGGGCGCGGCCTTGCGCAGCGCGGCCACCCGCCGGGTCTGCGTGCCGGACTGGTACTGGGCGAGCACCCGCCCGGTGGTGAAGTGCAGCGGGTACTCGGCGCAGACCTCCTCGGCCGCCGGGCGGTGGCTCACCGGGTGGAACCGGGCGCGCCCGTCGGGGGTGGGGAAGCGGTCGGCGAAGAGGCGGGGAGTGTCCGGCCCGTCCGGGTCGGGGCAGGGCCAGAACGCTCCCTCGTCGCGCTCGATCCGCTCCCAGGTGACCCCGGCGTAGTCGGCCGGCCCGCCGGCGGAGGCCCGCCGCAGCTCGGCGAAGACCGTGCGGGGGTCGGTGGGGAACGCGGCGTCGGTGCCGGTCAGGCGGGCGGCCAGGCCGGCGAGGACGTCCAGGTCGGTGCGGACGCCGGGCGGCGGCGGGCGCAGGGCCCGCCGGCGCAGCACCCGTCCCTCCAGGTTGGTCATGGTGCCCTCCTCCTCGGCCCACTGGGCCACCGGCAGCACCACGTCGGCCAGCGCCGCCGTCTCGGAGAGCAGGAAGTCGGCCACCACCAGCAGGTCGAGCCCGCGCAGCCGTTCGGTGACCCGGCCGGCCCGGGGTGCGGAGACCACCGGGTTGGAGCCGAAGACGAGCAGCGCGCGCGGCCCACCGGGCGTGCCCAGCGAGTCCAGCAGCTGGTAGGCCGGCACCCCGGGCCCGGGCAGGTCGTCCGGGTCGACGCCCCACACCCCGGCCACGTGTGCGCGGGCCGCCGGGTCGTCGATCTTCCGGTACCCGGGGAGTTGGTCGGCCTTCTGCCCGTGCTCCCGGCCGCCCTGGCCGTTGCCCTGGCCGGTCAGGCAGCCGTAACCGGAGCCGGGGCGGCCGGGCAGGCCCAGGGCGAGCGCCAGG
This sequence comes from Micromonospora sp. KC606, assembly GCF_004348675.1. Classification (GTDB taxonomy): domain Bacteria; phylum Actinomycetota; class Actinomycetes; order Mycobacteriales; family Micromonosporaceae; genus Micromonospora. The sequence continues at coordinate 18,551 of NZ_SMKN01000060.1, forward strand.
TTGATGAACGCGCTGACCGTGTCGACGCCCTTGGCGTGCTGCTCGGCACCCCGGGCGGTGAGGATGATCGCGCTGCCGCTGGCCAGGGCCCGGACGGTCTCCTCCAGGTCGGCCACCGGCACCCCGCAGAGGCGTTCCACCTCGGCCGGCCAGTACCCGGCGACGGTGCGGCGGACCTCCTCGAAGCCGGTGGTCCGAGCGTCGATGTACGCCTTGTCGACCAGGCCCTCGGTGACGGCGATGTGCAGCAGCGCGTTGGCCACCGCCAGGTCGGTGCCGGGCAGCGGTTGCAGGTGCAGGTCCGCCTGGCGGGCGGTGGCGGTGACCCGGGGGTCGACCACGATCAGCCGGCCGCCGCGTTCCCGCTGGTCGGTGACGTGCCGCATCAGCGGCGGCATGGTCTCCGCCGGGTTCGCGCCGACCATCAGCAGGGTGTCGGCCCGGGCCAGGTCGGCCAGGGGGAACGGCAGCCCCCGGTCGATGCCGAAGGCGCGGATCCCGGCCGCCGCCGCGGAGGACATGCACCACCGGCCGTTGTAGTCGATGTTGCGGGTACGCAGCGCCACCCGGGCGAACTTGCCGAGCGCGTACGCCTTCTCGTTGGTGAGCCCGCCGCCGCCGAAGACCGCGACCGCGTCCCGGCCGTGCGCGGACCGGACGGCGCCGATGCCGGCGGCGACCCGGTCGAGGGCCGCCTCCCAGGTCGCCGGGCGCAACTCGCCGCTGGCCGGATCGCGCAGCAGCGGGGTGGTCAGCCGGTCGGGGTGGTCCAGCAGCTCGGTGGCGGTCCAGCCCTTCTGGCAGAGGCCGCCCCGGTTCGTGGGGAACTGCCGGGGGAGCACCTCCACCCGGTCACCGGAGTCGCGCAGGACCATCCCGCACTGGAGGGCGCAGTACGGGCAGTGCGTCTCCGCCTCACGGGGCGGCATCCCCGGCCGGGTCGCGGCGCGTGCACCGTCTGTCATGCTCGAGAAGCGTGCCGGCGGGCGGTTTCCGGACCGGGTCCCGTTTGTTTCGGCCCTGTCAAGACCGCCTCACACCGCGTGGGAGAACGCGACCGGCCTCATCCTTGTGGGGCGCGGGTGGCGGTTTGCCCGGTTCGCCGATTCGCGTTCCGAGGGATGACTGGTGGTCATACCAATGGGTAGTCTGACCGGCATGACTGCCAAGGTGACGCTGTCGTTCTCGGACGAGACGATCGAGGAGGCGCGTCGGTTCGCCAAGCGCGAGGGGCTGTCGCTCTCCGCCTGGATGGACCAGGCGGCCCGGGAGAAGGCGCTGCGCGAGGTGTTCACCGCGCACGCTGCCGCGGTCGGCCGGGCCGGGCTCGACCTGGAGTCCGCCGCGCTCGCCGACGCGCGGGAGGTCGCCATGGTCGACGACGCGCTCTTCGGCGGGCGCCCGCGTGCTGCGTAGGGGCGAGGTCTGGCGGATCTCCGGCGCCCGCGAGCGGCTCGGGCTGGTGATCAGCTCCGACGTCTACAACTCCACCGAGGTGCCCATCGTGATCGTGGCCGAGGTGGTGGAGACGGCCCTACTGCGCGACTCCCCCCTCGCGGTGCCGATGGGTGGGTACGTGGTGATGCCGGACCGGCTCTCCTCACCGATGAAGAAGTGGTTCAGCGACTGCGTGGACGTCGCCGACACCGAGACCATGCAGCGGGTGGCCCGGGCGCTGCGCATCCTCCAGCAGCTCTGAGCGCTCTCCTCACCGCCGGGCGGACGGTTCGGTGCGGTCACCGTTGCCTGCCCGACTCGGTCGACGAAACGTTCCGGTAATGGCGACTGCCTAGCTTTCAGCCGGGGTCGCTCGACGCCGGCTGGGCCGGTGGGTCGTGCGAGCCACGACATAGCCCCGGCCGGAAGGAGCGCCTGATGACCACGACGACCGCGCCCGCCACACCAGCGGAAGAGATCGACCTGCAACGCCGGCCGGGCCGGTGGATCGGCCACTGGGCTCCGGAGGACGGCCACTTCTGGCGGACCGTCGGTCGCGGGATCGCCCGGCGCAACCTCATCTTCTCGATCTTCGCCGAGCACATCGGCTTCTCCGTCTGGCTGCTCTGGAGCATCGTGGTCGTCCGGTTGGGCGATGTCGGATGGCAGTTGACCACCAGCCAGGCGCTCTGGCTGACCGCCGTGCCCAGCGGCGTCGGCGCGCTGCTGCGGCTGCCGTACACCTTCGCGGTGCCGGTCTTCGGTGGGCGCAACTGGACGGTGATATCCGCGCTGCTGCTGATCATCCCGTGTACGGGCCTGACCTGGGCGGTCCAGCACCCGGAGATCGGTTTCCTGCCACTGCTGATGATCGCCGCCACGGCCGGCTTCGGCGGCGGCAACTTCGCCTCCAGCATGGCCAACATCTCGTTCTTCTACCCGGAGCGCGAGAAGGGCTGGGCGCTCGGCCTGAACGCGGCCGGCGGCAACATCGGCGTCGCCGTGGTGCAGTTCGTGGTGCCCCAGGTGATCGTGCTCGGCGGTGGCCTCGCGCTGGCCCGGGCCGGCCTGATGTACATCCCGCTGGCGGTGATCGCGGCGGTCTGCGCGTTCCTGTTCATGGACAACCTGGCCGAGGCCAAGGCCGACGTGCGCCCGGTGTGGTCCTCGCTGCGGCACCGGGACACCTGGGTCATGTCGTTCCTGTACATCGGCACCTTCGGCTCGTTCATCGGTTACTCGGCGGCCTTCCCGACCCTGCTCAACGGGGTGTTCGGCCGGCCCGACATCGCGCTGTCCTGGGCGTTCCTCGGTGCGGCGATCGGCTCGGCCTGCCGCCCGTTCGGCGGGCGCCTCGCCGACGTGATCGGCGGGGCCCGGATCACGGTGGCCAGCTTCGTGCTGATGGCCGGCGGGGCGTACCTGGCGCTGTGGTCGGTGCAGGAGCGCCGGCTGGGGGTCTTCTTCCTGGCGTTCATGCTGCTGTTCGTGGCGACCGGCATCGGCAACGGCTCGACCTACCGGATGATCTCCCGGATCTTCCAGGTGAAGGGGGAGGACCTGGGCGGTTCGCCGGAGACCATGCTGGCGATGCGCCGCCAGGCGGCTGGCGCGCTGGGAATCATCTCGTCGGTCGGTGCCTTCGGCGGGTTCCTCGTCCCGATCTGCTACGCCTGGGCGAGGTCGACCTACGGCGGCATCCAGCCGGCCCTGCGGTTCTACGTCGGGCTCTTCCTGGTGATGATCGTGGTGACCTGGTTGGCGTACCTGCGGCCGGGAGCGCGGATGGCCCGCGCCCGGGTGTGACACGAGTCATCGAACGGGGTCCGGCGCGCGCGCCGGACCCCGTTTTGACCGGCCGGCCGGGCGTTGGGTATCGTTACCTGCTGTTGTACGACATTCAGAGGCGTGCCGCATCAGGTACGCTTGGTCGTTCGTGCGCGCTGGTTCGACTGGGGAGCCCTGGTCACCTCGGCGCGCGACCCCAGACCGACGACGAGACAAGGTAGACCTGTGCGTACGTACAGCCCGAAGCCGGGTGAGATCGAGCGTCAGTGGCACGTTATCGACGCCTCTGACGTCGTGCTGGGCCGCCTCGCGACCCACGCCGCCACGCTGCTGCGTGGTAAGCACAAGCCGACTTTCGCGCCGCACGTCGACACGGGCGACTTCGTCGTCGTCGTGAACGCGGGCAAGGTCGCGCTGACCGGCAACAAGCGCCAGCAGAAGATCGCCTACCGCCACTCCGGCTACCCGGGCGGTCTGAAGCAGGTCGGTTACGACGAGCTGCTGACCAAGCGCCCCGAGCGGGCCATCGAGCTGGCCGTGAAGGGGATGCTCCCGCACAACAAGCTCGGCCGTCAGCTCATCAAGAAGCTGAAGGTCTACGCCGGTGCCGAGCACCCGCACGGCGCGCAGCAGCCGGTGCCGTTCGAGATCAAGCAGATCGCGCAGTGAGCGCGGGCGAAGGAAACAGCATGACCGACATCACCGAGACCGAGGTCGCCCCCGAGGCCACCGAGGCGCCGGCGCCCGTCGCCCGCGCGCCTCGTGGTGACCGCCCGATCCAGACCGTGGGCCGGCGCAAGGAGGCCATCGTCCGGGTCCGCATCGTCCCCGGCAGCGGCAAGATCACCTGCAACGGGCGTGACCTCGAGGCCTACTTCCCGAGCAAGGTGCACCAGCAGCTCATCAAGGACCCGCTGGTCACCGCCGAGAAGCCCGAGGCGTTCGACGTCATCGCCAACCTGCGGGGCGGCGGCACCACCGGCCAGGCTGGTGCGCTGCGGCTCGCCATCGCCCGCGCGCTCATCGTGAGTGAGCCGGACGACCGCCCGGCCCTGAAGAAGGCCGGCTTCCTGACCCGTGACGCCCGGGTCAAGGAGAGCAAGAAGTACGGCCTCAAGAAGGCCCGTAAGGCTCCTCAGTACTCGAAGCGCTGACCTTCAGCGGCACGTTGTACTACTGACGGACGGCCGGGTCCGCTTCCCCCCGACGGGAGGCGGCCCGGCCGTTCGTTGTTTCCCTTGGGACCGTTTCATCGGAGGTTGGCGGCTATGGGCCGGTTGTTCGGCACGGACGGCGTACGCGGGCGGGCGAACGCGGATCTCACCCCGGAGCTGGCTCTGGCGGTGGCGGTGGCGGCCGCGCACACGCTGGCCGAGTCGGACAGGAGCCATCCGCCGCTGGCCGTGGTCGGCCGGGACACCCGGGCCAGCGGCGAGATGTTGGAGGCGGCCGTGGTGGCCGGGCTGACCAGCGCCGGGGCAAACGTGGTCCGGGTCGGCGTGCTGCCCACCCCGGCGGTGGCGTTCCTCACCGCCGAGGCCAAGGCCGACCTGGGCGTGATGCTCTCCGCGTCGCACAACCCGATGCCGGACAACGGCATCAAGCTCTTCGCGGCCGGTGGACACAAGCTGCCCGACGAGATCGAGATGCGGATCGAGGCGGCGATCGAGGCGAACGCCACCACCGCCTGGGAACGTCCGATCGGCGCGGGTGTCGGTCGCGTTCACGACCTGCTCGACGGCGCGGACCATTACGTGCAGCATCTGGTCGGCACCGTGTCGCACCGGCTGGACGGGATCAAGGTGGTGGTCGACTGCGCGAACGGCGCGGCGGCCGAGGTCGCCCCGGTCGCCTACCGGGAGGCCGGCGCGGAGGTGATCGCCATCTACGCCGAGCCGGACGGGCTCAACATCAACGACGGGTGCGGCTCCAACCACATCGACGCGCTGCGCGAGGCCGTCGTCGAGCACGGCGCGCACCTGGGCCTCGCGCACGACGGCGACGCCGACCGGTGCCTGGCGGTGACCGCCGACGGTGCCGAGATCGACGGCGACCAGGTGATGGCGATCCTCGCCCTCGCCATGCGGGAGACCGGCGCGCTCACCCAGGACACGCTGGTCGCGACCGTGATGAGCAACCTCGGCCTGCGCCTGGCGATGTCCGCGCAGGGCATCCGCCTGGTCGAGACCAAGGTCGGCGACCGGTACGTCCTGGAGGAACTGCGCGCCTCCGGCCTTGCCCTCGGCGGCGAGCAGAGCGGCCACATCGTCATGCCGGCGCACGCCACCACCGGCGACGGCGTGCTGACCGGCCTGCACCTGATGTCGCGGATGGCGCAGACCGGCAGGTCGCTGGCCGAGTTGGCCGCGGTGGTCACCAAGCTGCCGCAGGTGCTGATCAACGTGCCGGTGGGTGACCGGATCGTCGGCGCCGCCGCGCCCGCCGTGCGTACCGAGGTCGAGCGGGCCGAGGCCGAGCTGGGCGAGACCGGCCGGGTGCTGCTGCGCCCGTCCGGCACCGAGCCGCTGGTACGGGTGATGGTGGAGGCCGCCACCGAGGCGACCGCCCGGTCCGTGGCCGAGCGCATCGCCGACCAGGTCCGGGCGGCGAGCCCGACCGCCTGACGACCAGCCGTGCGAGGCCGGGCACCGGTCAGCGGGTCGTGGCCAGGCCGCGTAGCCGGGTGACCGCCTCGGCGAGCACCTCGGGCCGCTTGCAGAAGGCGAACCGGACCAGCCGCCGGCCGGCCTCCGGGTCGTCGTAGAAGACCTGGGTGGGCACGGCCACCACGCCGCAACGGCCGGGCAGCGACCGGCAGAACTCCACCCCGTCCCGCCCGCCGAGCGCGGTCACGTCGGCGGTCACGAAGTACGTCCCCTCGGGTACGAGCACGTCGAAGCCGGCATCGGTCAGGCCGGCCACGAGCTGGTCCCTCCGCTGCTGCATGTTCTCGCGGAAGCCGGTGTAGTAGGCGTCCGGCAGGGCCAGCGCCACGGCGATCGCCGGTTGCAGCGGCGCGGCGTTGACGAAGGTGAGGAACTGCTTGACCCGCAGCACCGCCGAGACGAGCGGGGCGGGGCCGCTCACCCAGCCGACCTTCCAGCCGGTGCAGGAGAACGTCTTGCCGGCCGAGGAGATGCGCAGCGTCCGCTCCCGCATCCCGGGCAGGCCGGCCAGCGGCAGGTGCCCGGCGGCGGCATCGGTGAACACGAGGTGTTCGTAGACCTCGTCGGTCACCGCGAACGTGCCGTGCTCCTGACAGAGCTCGGCGACCAGGGCCAGCTCGTCGGGGGTGAAGACCTTGCCGGTCGGGTTGTGCGGGGAGTTGAGCAGGACGAGCCGGGTCCGGGCCCCGAACGCGGCGCGCAGCTCCGCCGGGTCGAAGGCGTACCGGCCGGTTTCGTCGGGCCGCAACGTGACCGGTCGCCGCACCGCGCCGGCCAGGGCGATCGAGGCGGCGTACGAGTCGTAGTACGGCTCGAAGCAGACCACCTCGTCCCCCGGCTCGCAGAGGGCCAGGATGCTGGCGGCGATCGCCTCGGTGGCGCCGGCCGTGACCACGATCTCGCCGTCCGGGTCGTACTCCAGGTTCCAGAACCGGCGCTGGTGGGCCGCGGCAGCGGCGCGCAGCGCGGGGATCCCCGGGCCCGGTGGGTACTGGTTCTGCCCGGTACGCAGCGCGTCGGCCGCTGCGGCCAGCATCTCCGGCGGGCCGTCGCTGTCCGGGAAGCCCTGCCCGAGGTTGACCGCGCCGGTGCGGACGGCGAGTGCGGACATCTCGGCGAAGATGGTCGTCCCGAAGGGACGCATCCGGGCCACGAGCGGGTCGACATCGGGGAGCGTCACGGTGACAGCCTACGGGCCGGCCGGCCCGGTCAGCTCGGCTGGCAGGTCACCCGCGAGCCCGGCTCGCCGGTCTGGGTCACCGGTGCGCGGTCACCGACCTGGGCCGAGCAGCGGACAGCCACGGATTCGTCGCCACGGGCGGTCACCACCACCCGGTTCGGGTCGTCGGTGCGGATCTTCCCGCGCCAGGGCAGCCGTACGCCCTCCAGGCGGATGAAGTCGCCGTTGGCGTCGTAGTACTGGATGTCGGCCCGGCCGGTGCCGGCCACCTCGTACGACACCGGGTACCTGCCGGGCCCGCCCGACGGGGTGCTGGCGGGCGTCGCCGGCTGGCTGGGCGCGGGGGGCGCCCAGGTCGGGTACACCTCGTCGTCGTAGCCGTCGTACGGATCCTCGGCCACCGGCTCCGGGGCGTACCGCCCGAGCAGGGTGCTGCCCACCCCCAGGCAACCGCAGAAACCGAGGACGAGCACGGCGACCACCGCGACGAGGATGCCGACCACCCGCCGCCCGTCCGTCGGGGAGCCGCCGCCGGGCCGGTATCCCGGGTGGACGTAGGCCGGGGGATACCCAGGGCGGGCGTAGGGCGGCGGGTACCCGGGCGGCGGCCAGCCGACTGGTGCCGTGCCGGCAGTGCCGGGCGGCCCGTATGGCCCGGGGGCGGTGCCGGGCGGCCCGTATGGCCCGGGGGCGGTGCCGGGCGGCCCGTACGGCCAGGGGGCGGTGCCGGGCCCGTACGGCCCGGCAGTTCCGCTGCCCGGCTGCGGGGCGGCGCCCGCCGGGCCGGCCGACGGTGCCCAGCCGCCGGGGTCGACCGGGCTGGGCGCGGCGGGCTGCGGGGTGCTCCACGGGTCTGGCGCGGCCCAGGGCTGCGGTGCCGCCAGGGGACTCGACGGGGTCCAGGGGTACGACCCGGCCGGCGGTGCGGTGGGATCGGCCGGCGGCGCGGCCGGCCCGCCGGGGGACGCCTCGGAGGGGCCGGAGGAGGACGGCTCGCCGGACGGG
>NZ_SMKN01000061.1 GCF_004348675.1 Micromonospora sp. KC606
GCCCCCACCCCTCTGACTCGCCGAGGAGTTCCCATGTCGGGTTTCGCCTACGCCGCCGTCGCTGTCGTCGGCGCGGTCGCCGTGCTCAACCTCGTCCTGACCCTGGCCCTCGCCCGGCGGCTACGCGACATGCGGGCCGGCCACGCCCACGACCACGACGGCGAGCCCATCCCCGAGGTGCTGCCCGCCCCGGGCCTGGACGTCAGCGGCTTCCCGCACGCCGACCTGACCACCGGCCGGCGCACGGTGGTCATGCTGACCCCCACCTGCCCACCCTGCCAGACTCTCCTGGACGCTCTCACCACCGACGCCGAGCGCTACCGCCACGACACCCTCGTGTTCATGATCGGCACGCCGGCGGAGACGGCGACGATGGCGCCCCGCCTCACCGGTTTCGACACGGCCACCATGTCGGAGCCGCAGGCCGAGAAGGAGTTCCAGGTCAAGGGGTTCCCCGCCGTGCTCTCGGTCGTCGACGGCGTCGTCGTCGACTCCAGTCACCAGCTTCCGGTCCTGGCCTGACCGTGGCCACACTGCAAGCCGCCCTGCGGCTGGGCTGCGCCGACCCGAAGGCGCTCACCGCCATGGTCGCTCTGGTCCTCGTCGGCGCGGCGCCGCCGGTCGGCGTCGCGTGGTTCACCAAGCTGCTGTTCGACGAGGTCGGCAAGGGCCGCTCGGCCAACCCGTCGACCGCGACCTGGTACGCCGTGGCGATCGCCGTCCTGGGGGCCCTGGCGGCGGTTGCCAGCCGCCTGTCCGGCTACTTCACCACGGCGCTGCAGAACGCGATCACGATCGCTGCCGACGTGCGGCTGTACCGGAAACTGAACAGCTTCCTCGGCCTGGGCGCCTTCGAGCAGCCGGCCCTGCGCGACCGGCTGGCGCTGGCCCAGCAGGCCGCCAACCAGGCGCCGTACGCGGTCGTCATGTTCACGGTCGACGTGGCACAGAACGTCGTCACCATCGGCGGCTTCGCCGCCATCCTGGCGTCCCTGTGGCCGCCGGCCGGCCTGCTCCTGCTCGTCGTGGCCGTGCCCGAGTTCCTCATCCAACTGCGGCTGTCCCGCCGCGCCGCGCGGGCCGTGGAGGACAGCGCCGGCCTGTTCCGGGCCCGGTTCCTGTTCCAGGCCGTGCTGACCGACCTGCGCGCCGCCCGGGAGGTGCGCCTCTACGACCTCGGCCGGTTCTTCCACGACCGGCTCGCAGGCGCGGTGCGGGCGGCCGCCCGGATCGAACTGGCCGCCGCGCGGCACGCCACGGTGGTGCAGACCTGCTGGGCGCTGGCCGGTGCCGCCGTGACGCTCGCCGCGACGGTGATCGCGGTGAACGCCGCGGTCCGCGGCCGGCTCAGCCTCGGTGACCTCACCCTCCTGCTGGCCGCTCTCGGCGCGACACACAGCGGCCTGACCGGCATCGCCGGTCAGCTCGGCGAGGCCGGCACGGCCATGCGGCTGTTCCGGCACTACGTCGCCGTTCTCGACAGTCCCGCCGACCTGGTCGACGGGACCCTGCCGGCGCCGCCGCTGCGCACCGCGATCAGGTTCGAGGACGTGTGGTTCCGCTACGACGAGGACGGCCCGTGGATCCTCCGGGGCGTCGATCTCACGCTCACCGCCGGGGAGGCCGTCGGGCTCGTCGGCCTCAACGGCGCCGGCAAGAGCACCCTCGTCAAGCTGCTCTGTCGGTTCTACGACCCCGCCCGCGGCCGGATCACCTGGGACGGCGTGGACCTGCGCGAACTGCGGGTCGAGACGTTGCGCCAGCGGATCGGGGCGGTGTTCCAGGACTTCATGTGCTACGACCTCACCGCGGCGGAGAACGTCGGCATCGGCCGGCTGCCGCACACGACCGCGCAGGTCGAAAAGGCCGCCGCGCGCGCCGAGATCCACGACCGCCTCCGCGCCCTGCCCCACGGTTACGACACGTTGCTCAGCCGTACCTTCGCCGACCAGGACGGCGAGCCCGGGGTGACCCTCTCCGGCGGGCAGTGGCAGCGGGTCGCGCTGGCCCGGTCCCTGATGCGCGCCGACGCCGACCTGCTCGTCCTGGACGAGCCCAGCTCCGGGCTCGACGCTGATGCCGAATCCCGCGTGCACGCCTCGCTGGCCCGAATCCGCCACGGCCGCACCGGGCTGCTGATCTCCCACCGGCTGAGCACTCTGCGCGACGCGCAGCGCATCGTCGTGCTGGACGCCGGACGCGTCGTCGAGTCGGGCGCGCACAACGAGCTGATGGCGGCCGCCGGCGAGTACGCGCGGCTGTTCCGCCTCCAGGCCGACGGCTACCAACTGGCGACGACATGACCGGTTGGCTGCGCCGTCGCTGGCGCCTGGTGGTCGTACGCGGGCAGAGCATGGCGCCGACGCTGAGCGACGGCGACCGGCTCGTCGTCCGCGTCGGGCGACGACCGGCCGTCGGTGACCTCGTCGTCTTCCGGGCCCGTGACGTCGTCCCGGACGCGGACCTGACCTGGATGGTCAAACGCGTGCACCGGGTGGAACCCGACGGCGCCGTGACGGTGCGCGGAGACAACACCCACAGCCAGGACTCGCGACACTTCGGGGCAGTACCCCGCGAGGCGATCCTCGGCGTGGCCAGAGAGAGAGGATGACATGTACGTCGAGATCGGGTGTCGGGTGCTGCTCGGCACAGTCCTGCTGGCGGCGGCGGCCGGCAAGGTCGCCGGCCGCGACGCCTACCGCGAGTTCACCAGCTCGGTGCGCGACATGGGCTACCGGCCGGCCGGCCCACTCGCCGCGGCCGTGGTCGTCGCCGAGTTCACCGCCGTCGCCCTGCTGGCGGTGTTACCGCCGGCCGGCTTCCTCGCGTCCGCCGCCCTGCTGCTGGCCTTCACCGCCGCCATCGCCGCGAACCTACGGCGGGGCGGCGGCACCTGCCGCTGTTTCGGCCGTACCGCAGCACCTCTGGGCCGGCACCACGTGTGGCGCAACGCCTTCCTCATCGGCTGCGCCATCGCCGGCGCGCTCGCGCCGGCCGGACCCGTACGCCCGGGTGAAGCGGTCCTGGTCGTCGCCGGCGCGCTGGTCACCGGCGTACTGGTCGTCATGCTGGACGAGCTGCGCTACCTGTTCGGCGCGTCCAACCGATCGTGACCTCCCCTAACTTGATCTTTAACCTCCGGGAATCGGCGGCCGCGCAGCTCAACTGGTGCCAGGTCGAGCCGCCAAAGCCTCGGGCTGCGGTCGCTACCGCGATCAGCCCGAGGCTGATGAGCACCCCTCGATGTAGACCGAACCGGCGGCCGACCAGCGTGCCCAGCGGCGCGCACACCCCCATCGCTAACGTGGGGATGGTGGTGAGCGTGGCAACGGCGGTGGCCGACAAGTGAAGCTCGCCCCTGATCCGGTCGACCAGCGGCGACACTGCGGCGATCGCGGGTCGCAGGTTCGCCGCCGCCACGAACAGGGCTAAAGTCTCTACGAGATCCGGGGCAGTTCGATGATTTTCGAGGCGGACGCCCGCACATGCCGGCTGTCTGGTGTCACGAGACGGGCGCCGGCATGGCGCGGGCAGGACGGTCAGCTCGCGAGATGGACCCGGGCCCACGCCACGATGCGATCGATGACCCAGCCGTCTATCGGCCGGGTGAGCTGACTTCGATACCGCCACAGTCCCGGCGGCCCGGGGTCGCGGCGTAGCAGGTGGGTGAGGTCGGTCGGCACTTCGCCGTCGAACGGGCCGGTCACGAGCCGGCCGATGCGCGCCACGTCGGCCGGGTCGACCTGGATGTCCTTGCTGCCGGTGATCGCTAGCACCGGCCGGTCGATGGTGGCCAGGTCCGGGCCCGGGTTGTGGGCCATGTACTCGCGCAGCCAACGGTCGGTGAGGCGCGAGCGTGGCATCCGGTCGTGCTGGTCGGCGGTGGACCCGCGGACCCGGTCGCGCTCGCGGACCTGACGGCGCGCCAGTACCGGGCCCAACGGCCGCAGCAGCCGTGGCAGGGTGCTCACGATCCGGTCACTCTGCCAGGCCATCACTCGTTCGCCAGGCTGCGCGGCACCTGCGAGCAGCACATACCCGGCGGGCGGTGGAGCGGCCCGTACGAGGTTGGCCGCCAACACAGCTCCAGTCGAATGCCCGACGACGAAAACCCGCTCCGGGTCCACGGCAGGGTGGGCACGCAGCGCGGCGAGGGCGGCTGCGGCGTCGCCGTACTCGTCGTGGAAGCCGGTGCTCAGGTAGTCACCGCCCGAGGCACCCACGCCCCGCTTGTCGTAGCGCAGCAGGGCGCAGCCGTGGTCGGCCAGCGCCAGCGCGAGCGCCCGACCCAGTCCCAGAGCCATCCCGGGCATAGCGGAGTCGCGGTCGATTGGCCCGGAGCCGTTGATCAGCAACGCGGACGGGTGACGGCCGTCCCCGTCGGGCCGGGTGAACGTGCCAGCCAACAGGGCACCCGCGGCCGGAATCTCGACAATCTGCTCCCGCAACGATCCACCCTTCATTCTCACTTCTGATAATCATTGGAACTCAAGCTAACATTCTCGATTGTGATAATCAACGCCGAGCCGTCGCGACCAACCGCTGGAATCGTGGAGACCGTGCTACATCCGGTCCGGCTGCGCATCGTGCACGCGCTCGTGGACCGCGAGCTGACCACACGCCAGCTCAGCGCCGAACTCAGCGACATCCCGCCAGCCTCGCTCTACCGACACGTCGGGCGCCTCGCAGACGCGGGGGTGCTGCGGGTGACACGCGAGGAGCGGGTACGCGGCGGCACGCAGCGCACGTACACGGTGGTGGAGTCCGCGGTCGTCCTCGGCGCCCGCGACTTCGACGCCGCCTCCCCCGCCGACCACCAGCGCTACTTCGCGGCGTTCGTCGGCGCGCTGGTCGCCGGGTTCGAGCAGTACCTGCGGACCGCCGGCTCCGCCCCCACCCGCGACGGCGTGGTGTACCAGCAGATCCCGATCTGGGTCACCCCCGCCGAGTCGCGCCAGCTCGCCGCCACAATCACCGACCTGCTACGCGCCGCGCGGACGCGGACGGGTGGCCGGCGGCGCCGGACGACGTTCGCGATGGTCCTGCACCCCGACCCGGCCATGTAGCAATCGTCCGCTGATACCACTTGAGTGCGCTGAGCCGCTTGCTGTCGGGTGAGGAGATTGCGGCGTTCGGTGCCGATCGTGGCGAGTCTCGCGTGCACCTGGGCTGCCCTTCGCTCCAGCGGCGGTCAGGTGTGGGCGCCCGGAGCCGGCCTCTCGGTGAGCTCCCACCGGTCGCCGTGACCCGTGGCGATCGCGATCGCCTCGATCACCCGCCGGGCCGCCGCCGGATCATCGACGAAGCTGACGGCGGCTTCGAGGCCGACCCGCGGCCCACCGGCGAGGCTCGCGGCCACGGCGATCATCTGCCGGTCACGGTCCGGCACGTCGGCGACCGCCGTGAAGCTGACCACCGCCGCCCAATCGGTGACCTGCCCCATCCGCACGGTGTCACCCATGTCCCACACCAGGTCCAGGATCCCCACGAGGTCACCGAAGCCCGGCTGGTCCGGAACCGCGGTGAAGGTCAGCAGATGCACGGCGGCCCGCCGGCCGAGCGAGGCGCCGGTGGCGATGTCGGTGCGCAGAACGCCCCGAATCTCATCACCGGTGAACCCGCGGGCGAAGTCCGGCCGGGGAGTCCTCCGATGCAGCGGCGGCGCCGTATCGGGGTCGGCCAGCAACTCCGCCACCCGCAGGCACTCCACACACGGCGGCAGCGCGGCGATGTCGACACACGTGTCACTGAGATGCATGTCGTACGCAATGTTGATCGCCCACTGATCACTGCCCCAGACCGGACGCTCCGGAGCCGAACACAGCGTGAGACCCGTCTCCCCGCCGTCCCCGCCGGCCGCGTCGTCGAGATCCACGGACAGATGCCGCAACGTGCCATCCGTACACGGTCGAGGTGTCATCGGGTCCTCCTCACCACCGGATGCTTCGCGGGTCGCCCATGACGACAAAGTCTATCTATGCCAGGCGACGGACTCGCCCCCACAGTGGGGGGATGCGTCGGGTCCTGACGACGCTGGCTGAAAACACCTCCGCGTCATCGGCTTCCTCCTGCCGGTCGACGACAGCACCACCGAACGGGCCACCGGACATCGACGCCGGAAGGCCCTCACTAACCGGCGGGCAGGGCGGGGATGGGGAACACGGCCGCGACAGCCCTCTCATCGCGACGATCATCCACCAGACGATCAAGGACGCTGTAGTTCCTCACCGCGACACGCTCCAGCGACCGGTCGTCGAAGCGAGAGCGACTGCCCAGCCGCATGGGCAACTCAAGCCGGGCGCGCATGCTCGACGGGCTCGCCGAGGGCCGCGCCGACGCGGGGGAAGACGGCGGCTCCGCGCGGTGCCCGGAGGTACCCGAACAGCCCACAACCGCTCCCACGGCCACCACGACCACGATCCCACACGCGACGGTCCAGCCGCGCCTCAGCGTGACCGCGTACCCCATGCCAGCTCCCTCGCCCCGATCACAATCCCGGGGACGACAGCGCAGGATGCAAGCTCTGCCGCTGACCCGCCCACCAGCGGCGCGACGTTCGCGTTCTGGTGGCTCACCGCCCTCCGCGGCCTACGCCGCGGCGAAGTATGCGGCCTGCGCTGGACCGAGATTGACCTGCACCGCGGCGTCCTCGACGTCGCACGCAACCGCACCACCGCCGGCTACCACCTCATCGAAGGCGACCCCAAAACCGCAGCCCGACGCCGCCCGGTCGCCCTCGACAAACGCACCATCCAAGTCCTGCGCGACCACCGACAGCGCCAGCGAGACCAGCAAGCCCGCCGCCAGGCGGCCGGAAAGACCTGGATCGACTCCGGTTACGTGTTCGTCGACAAAGACGGCAGCCCAATCCACCCCGGCTACGCCAGCGGCCGGTTCCGGCTCCTGGTCAAGCGAGCCGGCGTTCCGCCGGTGCGGCTGCGCGACCTTCGCCACGGCGCCGTGGCGCAAGAAGATCGGATTCGCCGAATTGCCCGGGAAACGCGGGCTCCATGTCGGTCGACGTTACCCGATCGGACTCGACGTCGGCCTGTTCCGCCACCTGGGGACATATAGATCAGAAATGTATTGTACTGCCCGGGGGTGCAGTGGTGGCCGATACTGTTCGTGCTTGGTCCCTGATCGCAGGCGGTGCCGCTGGTCGCCGGCAGCAAGGCCGGAGACGGGACGCGGTGGCACGAAAGAGCGATCCCGATCGCCTAACGACCTCGTGCAATGGTCGCGGATCTTTGAGCATCGATGGTCGTTGTCCCTGGCATGGCCGGTGCTGCGATCACGATGAATCGTCGGATGGCGGGTCTGTCACGACTGGGATCGAGGGCCTGGTTGCGGAGCTGCCGCCGCGCTGGCAGGCCCGGCACCGTGATCGGCTTGCCGCGCGGGCGCGTCGGCGTGGTATCGGCGCTGGAGCGAAACACCAGTTCGCGTTCCGGGACCGACTGGGGGCCACGCTGGTGCATCCACGGCACGGGTTGACCCATGACGTGGTGGCCGCCTGGTTCGGAGTGCATCGCTCGACGGTCACCCGCAGTGTCGCCGAGGTACGGCCGCTGCTGGCCGAACGCGGCTGAAGGGTGCACGACGGCGTGCGGCTACGCAGCCTCGCGGACGTGGGCCGCGCATCCATCACGTGCTCGATGTGGTCGACATACTCATCGACGACAGGTAGCGGCTCGTGAGTCGTAAACCCGGGTCCGACCTGCGTTTGCGGGTGTGCGTCGACCTGCGGTGGATCCGGACGTCGAGGGCTCCCGGAAGGGGGTCGAAGAGGCCGCCCACTGGTTGAGATCAGCGGTACGGGGAGAACGATCTGCATTAGCGTGGTGGCTTGCTGGGAGCGTTTCCACAACGTGATCGGAATGGATGGCGGCGTCAGAATGGCGCATGGGTCGACGGTGCCTGGGGAGTCGGGCTACGAGCGCGATCGGCTCCGGACGCGTCTGGTCGTCATCGGCGGGGGGCCATCAGGGGTTTCTGTTCTGACACACCTCGCCGAGCAACTGGCCGCCACGCAGCAGGGGCGTACCACGGCCGTCGAGGTGACCTTGGTCGACCGGATGGGCGAGACCGGGGGCGGCGACGGGTTCGGGATCGGGATCCCGCAGGCGTTGCTGCTCAACGACAGCGTCGCCACGACCGACGCCACGGGGATCGGGTTCACCGCCTGGTTACACGAGCACCATACGCGGTGGGTCGGCCGGTTGGCCGACGACGCCGATCCGCGGGTGCGGACCTGGTTTGCTGAGCACCGTATGGACCTGGACCTCGGTCGGTTCGGGCACCTCTTCCTGCCGCGTCGGGTGTTCGGCGACTTCATGCGGCACCGGTTCGAGCGCACCGCGCGCCGGCTGGCCGCCTGCGGGGTAGTGGTGCACGTCGTGAAGGGCGAGGCACGGTCCGTGCTACCTACCGCCGGGAACAGTTTCCGGGTGGCCGTGTCGGGCATCGCCGAGCCCCTGACAGCTGATTTCATCGTGTTGGCGCCGGGTTGCCTGGACACCGCGGCACCGCCAGGGATGAGCGCTCATCCGGGCTACTACACGCACGGGCGCGCCTGTGGCCAGCCCGACAGCGATGCGGCCATGGCGCGGTTGCTGGCCGGGCGCCCGGTCGGCTGCCGCCGGGTGGTGGTGCTCGGTTCGGCGGCGGCGGCGTCTGAGGTGATCGCTGTTGTCGCGGCCAGTCCGGCGGTGGCGCAAGTGCTGGATGAGGTGATGGTGGTGTCGACGAGCGGTCGCCTGCCCGACGGGCAGCCCACCGGCCCGGACGCCCCGTTCACCTGCCGGTCGCTGGTGCGGCTTCGGTGTGACGGTGCTGGTGAGCTCACATCGGCGCGGCTGGTCGGCGCACTGCGGGCCGACGTGGAACGTAGCCGGACCCAGGAATACGCGATCGTCGACGTTGAACGCGCCGTGGCTGCCGAGTTCACCGCCTCGTTCCGGCTCCTGACCCCGGCGCAGAAACGCCGCTTCGTCGACGTCGACTACGCGGACTACCAGCGCTTGATGCGCCACACATCCCCACCGTACGCGTCCGCGGCCGCCCGGCTGGCCGCGTCCGGGCGGCTGAGGCTCGTTTGCGCTCGGGTGGCGGGCATCGACCCGGCGCCTGCCGGCGAGCTGGCCGTACGCCTGTCCGACGGAGCCAGGCTGACGGCGACGGCGGTGTTCGACTGCCGCGGGTTCGTCGGCGTGGGGCAGACCATCAACCCGCTGGTGCGTGACATGGTGGCGAGCGGCCTGGCCCGGCCGAACCACAGCCGGCGAGGGCTCGTTGTCGACGAGCACCTGCAGGCCGCGCCGGGCCTGTTCGTAATGGGGCCGCTGCTGGCCGGCACCAGCCAGGGCGACGACCACATCTGGTCGTTGAAAAACGTGGCACGCATCCACGTGCTCGCCGCGCGCGTGGCGGCACGCCTGTTCGACCTGATCACGCAGGATACGGTCGGCATCGGGGAGCGTCAGTGAGCGACTCGATGAAGGTGGTGCTCTTCTGCGGCGGCCAAGGCCTGCGCATGCGCGGCGACGGCATGGTCGTGCCCAAGCCCATGGTGACGATTGGCGGCAGGCCGCTGCTGTGGCATGTGATGCGCTACTACGCGCACTACGGGCATACCGAATTCATTCTGTGCCTGGGCCACGGAGCCGACGAGCTCACCGACTACTTCGGCCGCGCAGGCGGGCAAAGCTGGAACATCACCATGGTCGACACCGGCCTGCACGCCAGCATCGGCGAGCGCCTGATGCAGGTAGCCGAGCACGTCCACGGCGAGGACATGTTCCTGGCCAACTACGCCGACACGCTCACCGACGCACCGCTTTCGGCCATGGTGGAGGGCTTTCGCCGCGGCGACGCGGCGGTCAGCCTGCTGGCGGTCCGGCCCTCGTCGTCGCATCACGTCATCCAGATGGGTCCAGACGGCATGGTCTCGCGCGTCGATGACGCCGGGATACTGCATCACTGGGAGAACGGAGGGTACTTCGTCATGCGACAGCAAATCTTCGACGAGTTGCGGCCTGGGCAGGACCTGGTGCCGCACGCGCTCAACCGGCTCGCGGCCCACGGCAGGGTGCTCGCCCACCGGCACCGCGGGTTCTTCCGCGGCGTCGACACGGCCAAGGACCGCATCGAACTCGACTACGCCTACCGGCAGGGCCGACGTCCGTGGATGGTGTGGGAGTCGCAGCTCAAGCCCGCGGCGGTGGCCCGATGACACCGTTCGAGCTCGCGCAGGCCAGTCAGGTCGTGGCGATCGGCGCGCACCCCGACGACATCGAGATCGGCGCCGGTGGCCTGCTGCTGAACCTGCCCGCGGGCGTGCTCGTGCGGTATGTGGTGTGTACGGGAACGCCGCAGCGGCACGCCGAGGCGCATGTCGCCACGGAAGGCTTCCTCGCACACACCGCCGTCAGCCACTGGCTGCACGACCTGCCGGACGGGCGGCTGCCCGCGCACACCTCGCAGGTCAAACAGATCCTCGAGGACGCGGCACGTGGCCTGGACGGGGCGGTGCTCGTGCTGGCACCGGCACGCGACGACGCGCACCAGGACCACCGGCTGATCGCCGAACTGGTCCCGACCTGTTTTCGCGACGCGCTCATCCTCCACTACGAGATCCCGAAGTACGACGGCGACCTCGGCCGCCGCAACCTCTACCTGCCGATGGACGAGTCCACCGCCCGGCGCAAGGTCGAACTACTCAACCACGCCTTCCCGTCGCAGAAGCAAAGGTTCGACGACGAGGTGTTCCTGGGCCTGGCCCGGCTGCGCGGCATGGAGTGCCGCACCCGCTACGCCGAGGCCTACACCTGCGACAAGGCCGTCCTGCGCCTGTCGTCGCGGCGCGCGGAGGTGCAGCGATGACCGCCACGGCTGCTGCCGAGAGCGAGGCGTCGTACCGGGTCGAGTACGAGCGGCTGCCCGAGCCGTGGTGGATGCCCTGGCTGTTCTGGGCATGGGTCGCCATCGCCGTCCCCTACGTGCCGTGGCGCATCTACGCCACCAACTGGGCCAACTGGTCCGGTCCGCTCCTGCTGGCATGCGAACTGTTCGCGATCATGCTCGCTGCGTTGTTCCTGGGCACCGCCCAGCAGATCCACATGCCGATCCACCGACCGACCGACCTGACCAGATGGGTCGTCGACTGCCTCATTCCGACCCACCTCGAACCGGCTGACGTCATCGAATGCACCGTGATCGCCGCGCTCAAGGTACACGGCATCCGCGAGGTGATCGTGCTGGCCAACTTCGAACGACCGGAGGTTCGCGCCGTCTGCGAACGCCTGCGGGTACGCTACCTGCCCCGCGGCTCCAACGAGCACGCCAAGGCAGGCAACCTCAACGTCGGACTGGCCTACAGCGACGCACCGTTCCTGCTGCACCTGGACGCCGACTACATAGTCCGGCCGGAGATCCTGCAACGGGTCATGGGCTGGTTCGACGACCCGACCATGGCGTTCGTGCAAGGCCCGCAGACTTACTACAATCACGACTCGTTCGTGTTCCGCACTTTTCGGCGCATCCGCGCCGGCTGGAGCGAACAGACCATGTTTTACCAGGTGATCCAGCCGAGCAAGAACCGCTGGAACGCGGCGTGCTTCGTCGGCAGCTGCGCGGTCATGCGCCGCGCAGCGCTCGACAGCATCGGCGGGTTCGCCACCGGCACCGTCACCGAGGACATTCACACCTCACTGCGCATCCACGCCAAAGGCTGGAGCAGCGTCTACACCAACGAGCCCGTCGCCTACGGGATGGAAGCACCCAGCTTCAAGGAGTTCTACACCCAGCGCCGCCGCTGGGCCGCAGGAGCCGCGACCATCGGCTTCCGCTCCCCCGACTCGCCACTGCGGATCCCCGGCCTGACGCTCATGCAGCGGATCAACTACTTCAACTCGATCATCACCCACGCCCAGGGCCCGCTGCGCGCCGCGTTCACCTTCGCCCCCATGCTGTGCCTGCTCACCTTCGCCGTGCCGATTCACATCAACGTCGTCTGGTTCATCGTGGTCTCACTGGGCTTCGCCGCCTACTCCGCCGCGCTGGGCTGGATCTACAGCCGCGGCGCCATGCATTTCATCCACAACGAGGCATACCTGTACGCCAACCACCCCGGCATGAGCATGGGCATGGCCGGCCTGTTCAAGGTACGACGCGAGTTCGTGTCCTCCCGCAAGACCGGCAAACGCACCGAACGCACCTGGGTTCGCTGGTACCTGTGGCTGCTCGCGACAGCGATGCTCGCCACCGGCGGTTACGGCCTCACACTCATCCTCGCCGGCAACCGGTCCACCGCCGTGCTGCTGGCCACCGTCTTCATCGTCATGAACGAGTTCTTCCTGCTGTGGTTCCTGATCCCGCTCATCCGTTACGAGCACCGCGGACGGCACGCGCCACCACCCGAGTACCACACACTCACCGGTGAGGACAGGTACCGCTACGTCATGCGCTTCTACGACGGCCGGTACGTCATGCCCTCAGGCATCATGGTCGACCGGCCGGTGAAAACCTCTCGCATCCGCCCCGGCCGCAGACCCGGCTGGGTAGAGACCCGCGTATTCACCTACGAACCAGGCAAGTCAGGAAGCCTCGAACCCGAGACGGCAACCGCCACCTGACACGCCCCTGCCATCCCAGGTAGCGCCGATCAGATCCTCGCCGCGAAGGCACACCGTTCCGGCCGGTCCTGTTCACTGGTTGCTGCCGGCTGCGTGCGGGGCGAAGACGATGCTCCAGGGGCGTGCCGCGTCCGGCGCCGGGATGGCCATCGGGGCTGGTGCGGCCTCGTTGAGCGTCTCGGCGGCGATGTCCGTGAACCGCTCCGCCGCGGTCAGCGCCGCTCTGGACGGGCGCGTCCGAAGGCACTCGCCCTGCCCCACCGTCCGGGGATGTGGAGCAGTTCGATCCGGCCCATGCTCGCGGGGACGGCCGGTCTGGTCACCAGGTACTCGCCGCGTGGCTCCATGCCGAGCATGGTCCGCAGCAGCAACAGGGGGGTGCCGGTGGACCATGCCTGCGGGCTGCACGCCGTGGGGTACAGCACGGGATATCGGGTCAGCGTCCGGTCGTAGCCGCCGAACGCCTCGGGCAGCCGCCCGTCGAAGTACTCCGCGGCCTCGATGATCCCCTCGGCGATGCGTCCGGCTTCCTGGTCGAAGCCGTAACGGCGTAGTCCCCAGGCGATGAACGCGTTGTCGAACGGCCAGATGGTGCCGACGTGGTAGCCGATCGGGTTGTAGCGTCCCTCGCCGGTGGCGAGGGTGCGTACGCCCCAGCCGGAGTAGAGGCGGGGTCCGAGCAGGTGTTCGGCGATTTTCCCGGCGCGGGATTCCTCGACGATGCCGCTCCACAGCAGGTGGCCGATGTTCGAGGAGAGCGCGTCGACCTGGCGGCCGTCGCCGTCGAGGGCAAGGGCGTAGTACTCGCCGTCGGAGATCCAGAAGTCGCGGTTGAAGCGTTGCTTGAGTTCGGCCGCCTCGCGTTCCAGCCGGTCGGCGTAGGCGGGGTCGTTCCAGAACTCGCGGGCGAGCCGGGCGCCGCGGATCTTGGCGTCGTAGGCGTAGCCCTGCAGCTCACAGGTCGCCCGGGGCAGGCTGGCCAACCGCCCGTCCCGGAACGAGATCGAGTCCCAGGAGTCCTTCCAGCACTGGTTCTCCAGCCCGTTGCGTTCGTTGCGGCGCTGGTACCACACGTAGCCGTCGCCCATGATGTCGCCGTACTCGTCGATCCAGTCCAGCGCGGCCCTCGCGGAACGTTCGAGTAACCGAACCGCGGCTGCGTCCCCGGTCCACCGCTCGTACTCGTCGAGCAGGATGACGTAGAGGGGCGTGGAGTCCGCGCTACCGTAGTACGGCAAATGCGGCTGTTCCTCGAACCCGGCCGTCTCCCCGTACCGCATCTCGTGGAGGATCTTTCCCGGTTCCTCCTCGCGGAAGTCATCGAGGACGGCCCCCTGTCTCAAGGTCAGCATGCGTAGCGTCGTGGCGGCGAAGTCGGACGCGAACGGCAGCGCCTGGATGCTGGCGAAGATGCTGTCCCGGCCGAAGATCGCCATGAACCACGGCAGGCCGGCGGCGGGAACGGCATGTACGCCGGCGGTCAACGGTGAGAAACGCAGTGCGTGCAGGTCAGCCAGGCTGCGCCGGTAGGCCATCGCCAACGTGGGAGAGTCGCAGGTGAGGCGGGGTGCCGCCGCGAGCCGGTCGTCCAGGTCCTGCCGTATCTGCTCTTTGGTTCGACCGGGTCTGCCTTCCAAGCTCTCCCGAAGGTCGCGCCCGCCCAGGCCCAGCGCCCGCACGTGCAGGTCGGTGATCCACTGACCGCGCGGCCCGATCCGAACGTGGTACGTCAGGCCCCGCTCGTCGATTCGGCCCGGCACCGTGGACGAGACCAGGGTCTCCCGCCGGAACCCCTCCCGCTGATAGCCGAGAAGCAGGCATCCGCCGTCCATTCGGGTGTAGTACGTCCCCTTCTTGTTCCGCACGTCCTTGATCTCGAAAAGGTCGGCGAAGTCGCTCTCGACGTCGATCCGGATCCGCAGGTCGACGGGCTCGGGTTCATGGTTGATCACCGTCAGCCGCTCGGTGAAGCTTCCGCCGATGCAGCGTTCCCGAATGGCCGATACGCTGACGTCGAGGCGCGAAGTAGGGAGGGTTGGGACGACGACGAAGCGGCTCTCGAAGTATTCGATCTCCTCGATGGTGAGCACGTTGACCCGCTGGTCATTGATGGACAAAATCCACTTCGACAGGAATCTGGTGTCGAACGAGAAGAATCCGGTCGGGAAGGTGGGGGACGCGTCGATGTCGCCGGTCTCCTCGCTGACCACGAACGTGTTGCCGTCCAACAGTCGGATGAGGCCGTCGCTCATGCCGCACTTCTCCGCTCACGGCGGAAATCCCGGGGGTGACGGGCTCCGGGCCGCCCCGGCATGAGCCGGGTGAAGAGGCGGGGCAGGGACCTGTTGCGACCCTCGATTGTGAGTTCGTTTCGCAACCACGCCGCATAGAGCGACTGCCCGGCAAGGGCCCGGTCGAAGGTCGTCCGGCTGGTGTGGATCACGCTGTCAGCCTCGCCCCCTTCCCGCGACACGCGGAGATCGCCCCGTTCGATTGCCACGAACCAGCGGTCGACGCGGTGCTCGTGCGTGAGGTCGAACCGGATGGTCCCGGTGGCCTCCTCGAGGAGGGGCTCATGGCCGCGTTGGCCGAGCGCTTCGAAGAAGCGCGTAGTCGGATTCACCTGAGCCTCCCCTCCAATGAGTCCGAGACCGGATGTGCCCACCATGACCGCGAGTCGCGCGACGGCACATCACCCGAACCGGGTGAATTCGCACGTTGCCCTAGATAGCTTCCAGATTCATCCGTTTCGGGTGAGGTGGCCGCACCCCCGTCCGAGTGATGCTGCCTCGTGATTGGGTGGACTGCTGCGGGGGTGGTGCCATGTCGGAGGCGATCAGGAAGTTCTTCAACGCGCTCGAACGCCACGGCCACGAACGCCTGCTGAAGAAGACGAACGGCACCATCCGCTTCGACCTTGAGCGCGACCACGAGGTCGATCACTGGTTCGTGGAGATCCGCGGCGGCACCGTGCGGGTGTCACAGCAGAACCGCAACGCCGACACCGTTATCCACTCCGACACCACCTTCTTCGACCGGATGGCGCGCGGCGAGGCCAAACCGCTCCCGGCGTGGCTGAGGAACGACATCACATTCGAAGGGCAACTCCGGCTCATCCTCCTGTTGGAACGGCTCTTCGCGCCGCCGCCCGGCGCGCGTCACCCGCGGACGGCGGCCCGTGACGGTGGGAGGCAGGAATGAAGGGCGACTTCGTCAGAATCCTGGACGGCAACCGCTTCGTGCTGAGCGACGGCAGCGGTGACATCGAAGCAGGGCCCACCGTCCCGTGCGGGTTCTTTGCCTTCGACACCCGGTTCCTCTCCCACTGGCGGCTGACCCTCAACGGCGAACGGGTGAGCGCGCTGGCCGTGGACGACCCGTCGTACTTCGAGGTGCGGTTTTTCGTGGTGCCGGGGGCTCCGACGCACTACGTGGACGCCAAGGTGTCGGTCATCCGGGAACGGTCGGTGGTCGGCAGCTTCGAGGAGCGGCTGACGGTGCTCAATCATTCCGGCGAACCGGCCGACTTCACGGTCCGCGTGGACGCGGCCTGTGACTTCGTCCCGCTGAACGCGCTCGGCCAGGAACGTACGCCACCCGGCCGGCTCTACCAGCGCGTCGAGGACGGGCGCCTGCACCTCGGCTATGTGCGAGCGAGGTTCCGGCGGGAGACGGTAATTTCCACGACCGAGCCGGCGCAGGTTGACCAACAGGGGCTGACCTACCACATCCGGATCGAACCCCAGGGGCAGTGGACCACCACGCTGCATGCTCGGGAGCTGGTGCTGCGCCCCGACGGCAAGGACGTTCGCGAGTACGCGTCTCTTGGCCACCAGCGACGCGACGCGGCGCGACTCCACAGCGGCCTGCGGCAGTGGCTCGACAAGGCTCCGCAGCTGAGCTGCGACTGGAAGCCGCTGGAACGGACCTACCGGCGTAGTCTGGTTGATCTTGCCGCCCTCCGGTACCCGCCACTGGTGCTACCGGCCGAGCCGGTGCCCGCCGCGGGCCTGCCGTGGAACGCGAACCTCACCGGCCGCGACCCGATCCTCACCAGCCTGCAGGTATTGCCGTTCGTGCCGGAACTTGCCGTTCACACCCTGCGGGTCCTCGGCATCGTCCAAGGCAGCGAGCTCGACGACTTCCGCGACGAGGAGCCGGGCAAGATCCTGCGCGAGTTCCGCCTCGGCGAGATGGTCGCGTTCGAGGAGTGCCCGCAGGCGCCGTACTACGGTGCCGCTGACGTCACCCCGCTCTACGTGATCCTGCTCGACGAGTACGAGCGCTGGACCGGGGACGCGGCCACGGTGCGCGAGCTCGAGGACGAGGCGCGCGCGGCGCTGCACTGGATCGACGAGTACGGCGACATCATGGGCGACGGCTACGTGTGGTACCAGCGCCGCAACGAACGCAACGGGCTGGAGAACCAGTGCTGGAAGGAATCCGCGAAGGCCATCTCGTTCCGGGACGGGCGGTTGGCCAGCCTGCCCCGGGCGACCTGTGAGCTGCAGGGCTACGCCTACGACGCCAAGATCCGCGGCGCCCGGCTCGCCCGCGAGTTCTGGAACGACCCCGCCTACGCCGACCGGCTGGAACGCGAGGCGGCCGAACTCAAGCAACGCTTCAACCGCGACTTCTGGATCTCCGACGGCGAGTACTACGCCCTTGCCCTCGACGGCGACGGCCGCCAGGTCGACGCGCTCTCCTCGAACATCGGCCACCTGCTGTGGAGCGGCATCGTCGAGGAATCCCGCGCCGGGAAAATCGCCGAACACCTGCTCGGACCCCGCCTCTACTCCGGCTGGGGCGTACGCACCCTCGCCACCGGCGAGGGACGCTACAACCCACTTGGCTACCACGTCGGCACCATCTGGCCGTTCGACAACGCGTTCATCGCCTGGGGACTACGCCGTTACGGCTTCGACCAGGAAGCCGGACGCATCGCCGAGGCGATTATCGACGCGTCCGGTTATTTCCAGGGGCGCCTGCCGGAGGCCTTCGGCGGCTACGACCGGACGCTGACCCGACACCCCGTCCAGTACCCGGCGGCGAACAGCCCACAGGCCCTGGCCACCGGGACGCCCCTGCTGCTGGTGCGCACGCTGCTCGGCCTTGAGCCGTACGGCGACGATCTGGTGGTCAGGCCGGCACCGCCCGAGCGGTTCGGCCGGATCGAGCTGCTCGACATTCCCGGGCGGTGGGGCCGCGTCGACGCCTTTGGCACGCCCCAGGAGGTGGAGCCAATCGGCGGGTGAGCCTGGCGGCGTTGCCGCGCTGATCAGTGCAGGTGGCCGGTTCCGACGATCTCACCGACCGGGTGGCACCAGCCCCATCTCGTACGCCAGCACTTCGCCGGGTCACCGCCGGACCGCCGAATCGGCGAACGGTTCGGGTTCCCGCATCGATCGTTCCAGGTTTCTGGTCGCCGAGACGATCTGGGACAGGCTGCGCACCGGTCGCTTGTCCGTGGCTGACGCCGATCCCCTTGTCACCCACGAGGTCTCGTCGTTTATGGCCTTACAGCGCGGGCGGCAGGAAAAATGCAGCGGCACGCCTAGTGAAGACGCTTCAAGGCAACAAGCTAGCAGACACGGGTACAGCGCGGATGAACGGGCGATGCTCTCCTCCTGCGCCTGCGCGCCACCGAGAAACCCGCCGCCCGGGTTTCTCGCCGAGGCGAACACCAGACACGCCGCACCAGGCCCGAGCCGGTACGCCGCCTGCAACGTCGACTCGTGCGTTACCTCGACGACGCCAGCGCCAGCCTTTGGGTTTCCCACGTTGTTGCCGTTGCAGAATCCGGCATTGAGGCCCGACCCGTTGGAGTCGATGGTGCCGGTGCACGCCGCCGGCGACGTTTCCGTCTCGTAGCGGGCTGTCGATCCACCGCCACCCGTCCAGCCGATCTCGGTCGTGGTGGACTCGCGCCGCGCCGGCCCGCTCAGCCCCACTGTTGGAGCAGTCGGTCGTACTCCGCCTGCATGATGGGCAGCACCGTGCCGTGCCGTGGCGGCCGGGCATCGTGTAACTGGAGACGGCGGTCCAACGGCACCTCGGCGAACCGGCCGGGCGGATGTGAGCGTCGTGACCGAGGACACCGGAGGAAGCTCGATCATGCAGGGCGCGATGTCTCCACTCTCCAGCGAGCCGCTGACCTTGGCACCAGGTTTTACTACCCCGATGGCACCCAAGCGTCGCAGATATTGACACCTGTAAATTCTGCTGCTTTACTCGGCCAAGGTAGTGATAGTAAACGTTTTAACGCTCGCCCGGCCCGTTACGGGCCCTGCGACAGTCAGCCGCTGCGTTCAGCGCACGGAAGAGGAATCTCCAGCGGCTCCGGCCCCGCCTCGGATTGCCGTTTCGCAGAGGAAGGAGGCCTCCATGCCCTCGTCGCACCGAAAGCCGTTCCGTCGCGCGCCGATGATCCTCCTCACGGCGTGAGGTGTGATGCATGTGCTGCGACTCAAGGCCCGTGGCCGGTCGCTACGCCGTCTCGAAGCATGGGCTGCCTTGGCTCAGATCGCGGCGCACCCGGCCTGTCCAGTACCGCCAGCGGCAATGTGTTCGAGTCGGTCAACCTCTCCGACCGCTACATGCACCCAGGCCCCCATTACCGCTACGACTTGACACCAACATCACCGGTGATCGACACCTGAAGGCGCTTTGGCGGCCGGCGGCGCAGCCTCATCTAGACGTACCGATTGCATCTTGGAGCGCAGAGCATGTTTTCCCATAGACAGCGCGTCGCGCTGGTCGCCGGCGGTGCCGCGGTAGCGGTGGCCGGCACGGGCATAGTAACGGCCGCCGCCGCGTCGGCTGCGGCTGGTTGCCGGGTCGACTACGCCGTCGCCAGTCAGTGGCAGGGGGGTTTCGGCGCCAACGTCACCATCACGAACCTCGGCGATCCGGTCAACGGCTGGACGCTGCGGTGGTCGTACGGTGCGGGGCAGACGGTCACGCAGGCGTGGAACGCCGCCGTCACGCAGTCTGGCAGCCAGGTCGCCGCGACCAACCTCAGCTACAACGGCACAATTCCCACCAACGGCACCGCGTCGTTCGGGTTCAACGGCTCATGGACCGGCAGCAATCCCGTACCCGACGCTTTCACGCTCAACGGCACCACCTGCACCGGAACCGTGGCGCCGACCACCGCACCCGCCACGTCAAACCCGCCAACGTCGCCACCCACCACCCGACCGCCAACATCGCCACCCACCACCCGACCGCCAACGTCAGGCAGCCGGGCGATGGAAGACCTCGGCCGGGGCGTTGTCGCGGTGCGCGCGAGCAGCAACAGCGTCCTCGTCAGCTGGCGTCTACTTGGCCTGGACCCTGACGGCATCGGCTTCAACGTGTACCGATCCGCAGCTGGCGGCACGTTCGTGAAGCTCAACTCGTCGGTGCTGACCGGGGGTACCAACTACCTGGACTCCACCGCAAATCTGGCGCAGGCCAACAGCTATCACGTGCGCCCGGTGGTGGACGGGATGGAACAAGCCGCGAGTGTGGCGTTCACATTGAGCGCGAACCATGCGACTGAGCCGGTGGTGCGCATCCCCCTGCGTGCCGGCGGCGCGATCAAGTTCGTCTGGGTCGGTGACCTGGACGGCGACGGCGAGTACGACTACGTGCTGGACCGGCAGACCTCGCCGCAGACCTTGGAGGCATACCGCGGCAACGGGCAGTTCCTCTGGTCGGTGAACATGGGGCCGAACAGCACGAACCAGAACAACATCGAGGGCGGCTCGGCCACGGTCAACGTCGGCCACAACGACGGCGTCACCGTGTACGACCTCGACAGTGACGGCCGGGCGGAGGTCGCGGTGCGGATCGCCAACGGCGTCCGGTTCGGCAACGGGGTCACGTACAACGGCCTGAGCGACAACACCCGCCAGGCCATCGCCATCCTCGACGGCATGACCGGCGCGCCGAGGGCGACCGCCGCGGTGCCCACCGACTACCTGTCCGACGGGCCGATGTACGCCCGGTTCGGCATCGGGCACCTCGACGGCACCACCCCCAGCCTCGTCGCGTACATGAAGAACCGGATCGGCTCCGGCAGCTTCAACCTCATGTACACCGCCTGGCGATTCTCCGGCAGCTCGCTCACCATGCAGTGGAAGTTCCTGCGAGGCAACCGGAATCTGCCCGACGGGCACAACACCCGAATCATCGACGTGGACGGCGACGGCCGCGACGAGGTCGGTGAGATCGGATTCCTGCTCAACGGCAACGGCACCCTGCGCTACTCGCTGGCTCCCCAGGACATCGTGCACGGCGACCGCTGGTTCATCGCCGACATCGACCCCGCCCGGCCCGGCCTGGAAGGGTACGGCATCCAGCAGGACCACCCGGGCGGATTGCTCGACTACTACTACGACGCCGACACCGGCCGCATGATCTGGCAACACCGCACCAACGCCCCCGGCGCCGACGCGGGCCGCGGCATGGTCGCCGACATCGACCCCCGTTTCCCCGGCATGGAAACCTGGTCGATCAACGGCGAGGTCAACTACGAGTCCGGCAAGCCCACGGGCCTCTACAACGCCGCCACCAACCGTTTGGCCGAACCAGACACGACCAAGCAGCCATGGCCACACATGGGTGTGTGGTGGGACGGCGACCTTCTGCGGGAGCTGTACAACGCCGACCCCGTCCCAACGCGGCGTGACCCCAGGATCGAAAAGTGGAACCCGGCCCGGCCCGCCGACCCCTGGGCCCTGCCCCGCCTGGTCACGGCCTCCCAGTACGGCGCTGTCACCGCCCTGGGCAACAGCGTCTACCCCTCCCTCATCGCCGACATCCTCGGCGATTGGCGGGAGGAGGTGGTACTGCCCAGCCCGGAATTCGACGAACTCGTCATCTTCACCACCGACCGGGCGACCGACACCAGGCTGTACACCCTGGCCCACAACCCGGCCTACCGCAACAGCATGACCCTCAAGGGCTACCTGCAATCCGGCAACGTCGACTACTTCCTCGGCCACGGCATGTCCCAGCCGCCCAGACCGGCCATCGCGTACGCGAGGAAGTAGCCCGTCGCCCTGCCATGGCGCCGCGAACCTGACGGCCGCGAGGCTGGACTCCCCCGGCGCCGACCGCGAGGCCTAGGAGATCTCCATGCTCGCGCTGCACCTGCTGAGTCTGCTTTTTGGTGCTGGTCAACACCCGCCTGATGGACCGGGTCCTCGACGACTCGGACTTCGCCGCCCGGCTCACCGATCACGACCTACGCGGTCTGACTTCGCTGTTCTGGGTTTGACGTGGCCCTGCACGGCACGTTCGAGCTCGACGAATGCCTCGACTACACCCGTGGTGTCGAGGAGTTGGCGGGGGTGGTCATGTCATAGGTGGTGGCCGGTGGGGTCCGGTCGGCTTCTACCGCAGTCAGGAGACGGTCGATGCGGGGCAAGCGGCGTAGTAGGTGGGGGGCGTTCGCGGCGGTGAAGGCCATCGCGGCGACGGGCAGGGGGCGAACGGCCATGACGACCGCGGCGATGGCCCAGGGGGGTATGCCGGCCAGGGCGCAGGCGAGGACGGCGGTACGTGGTGGCCAGGGCAGCAGGGACAGGGCAGCGAGGGCCCACAGTCCGTGGCGGCGGATCTGGCTGGTGACGCCGGTGAGGGCGTCGGGGCCGCCGCCGATGGCGTCGAGCAGCCAGGGGCCGGTGGCATGTACGGTGGCCGCCACCAGTAGCGCGCCGAGGCCCGCGGCGGTGACGAAGGTGACGGTCAGCGCCCACCAGCGGCGGGGGTGCAGGACGGCCAGGGCGGTGAGCAGGACCTGGTTGGGGAGCACGGGCAGGGCGTAGTCGCTGAGCGGGAAGACACCTACCGCGGGCAGGAACCACCGTTGGTGTGCGGCCCGGTCAAGCCTACGCAGAACCAGCACGGTGCGGCTGGGGCGGGCGGGTGCGGTCACCGGGTCAGCCACGGCGCAGGGTCCGGTATGCCAGTGCCGGTGCCAGCCGCATCAACGCCGGCAGAAGGCGGGCCTTACCGACGTAGACCTCGGATGATCCACGGCGGATGCCGGCGATGATGTCCGTGGCGGCAGCGGCCGCGGTTATCTTGCCGTGGCCGCGTCCGCGGGTCATGTCGGTGTCGACCATGGGCAGGATCACGTCCGTGACCCGCATGTGGGGGGCGGTGTCCTGGCACTGGTAGCGCAGGGTCCGGGTGAAGGTGCGTACCGCGGCTTTGGTGGCGCAGTACACCGGCGCGGATGCCTTGGGGGCCAGCGCGAGGCCGGTGGTGACGTTGACGATCGCGGCGGACGGTTGCCGTCTCAGGTGCGGAAGTAGACCTGTGCACAGCGCGACGACGGCGTCGACGTTGATGGCGATCTCACGCCGGAGGACCGGCCGCATAGCGTCGGCGTCGTCGGCGAACAGGTCGGTGATCGTCTGCACGGCGGCGTTGTTGATCACTATGGAGAGGGTGGGGTGTCGCTCAGGCATCTGCTGTACGAGCGCGTCGACGGCGTCGGGGTCCGCGAGGTCGACCGCCCAGGGGGTGACGCGGTCGCCGTATGTGTCGGTCAGGGACGTCAGCTGCTTATGGTCGCGTCCCACGGCCGCGACGTGCGCGCCGAGCCCGAGCAACTGACCGGTCAGCTCGCGACCGACACCTCGGGTGGCGCCGGTGATGAGGATCGTACTGTCTGCCAGGTTCATGTCAGGGTTGCCTCTGCGGGTTGGGAGGTGTCGGTCGGCGGCGAGTGCGTTGCGAACGCCGACCGGTAGGCCGCCGGAGTCATCGCGGTGCGGCGTCTGAAGTCACGGGTGAAGTGCGGTTGGTCGGCGTAACCGCAGATGAAGCCGATGACGCCGAGCGGGTGGGCGCTGGCGACGAGCAGATTGGCGGCCCGGTCCGCGCGCACGGCGCCGAGCAGGGCGGCGAATCCACCGGCTGGACGCAGCTGCCGCTGCAGGGTGCGTACCGACACCGCCGCCTCGGCGGCCAGGTCACCGACCGTCCACCGCCGGACGGGATCAGTGGCCAACAGTGCGCGAGATCGGCCCGTCAGGTCGCCGCCGCTGACGGGAAGGGCGGGGCGTGCCGGCGGCACGTGCGACGACCACGTGAAGCGCCACCGGGCGGTGTCGTAATCCGGTGACGGCGCGGTGAAGACACCATCGGCGAACACGACCAGAGCCGGGCCGAGGGTGACCGTGAGTCCCCGTGCGCCGACGTCGCCCAGCAGCGCCGCCAGCACACCGAGGACCAGCGCGTCCTCCGCCGGGTGCGGCGGTGACCCCGGCGGTCCCACATGGTCGGCGACCACGCACGTCGAGGCGGCTTGACGCACGACGACCCGGTGACGTGAGTGGGCGAACCGTTCCAGCTTCTTCCACCGGCTGAACAGGTCGAACGGGCTGTCCGCTGCCCGCAACGCGGAGCTGATCGGATGTGACGGCAACCGTGGAAGCGCCAAGCCGACACGCAGCAGAGGCAGCAGGCCGTGGGCGGCGGCGACGTCGACAAGCAGTCGACGCTTGACCTCCAACGGCACCAGCACCCCGGACGGCTGCGGCACGGCGGGCGCGAGCCCCTCCTCCGCCAGGACGTGCCACACCGCCGAGACCAGCACTCCACTGGCGAAATCCTCCACCACCGCTCCCCCCGCCGTCTCGTCGCCACCACGCTAGGCCGACCACCGACCAGCTGTATTGAACAAGCGCGCCAAACACGAGCCACCACACGCACGGCGTTCATGCCACATGATCATCTTCGTCGCCACAAGAACGGGGATGCGGAAGCACCCACATGAACGAGGGGTGGCAGCCCGTTCGAGCCGGGCCGAGTCCGGAGGACGCCCCGCCAACGGCGGGGCGTCCTCAAACCCTTCCCGAGCGGACAGCGGCAGAGGCGGATGCGAGAAAGGCCCGGCCTGGGGTCGGGAAGCGCCCGATAGTGGATCATAATTTTATGGCGAGTCGGGGACAGGGAGATCTGCAGTTTGTTCGTGCGACGTCTGCTGACGTGGCGCTGGTGGTGGCCGTGCTCGACCAGGCCGCGGCATGGCTCACGGCCGCTGGCATCAAGCAATGGCCTGACCGATTCGAGACCGAGTGGGTAGCGCCATCTGTTGAACGCGGAGAGACCTGGCTGGTACGTATCGACGGTCGTACGGCGGGCACAATGACACTGGACTGGTCCGATCCCCTGTGGAGCGACCGCGCGGGGAAGGCCGGATACGTGCATCGCATGGCGGTGGAACGGTGGGCCGCCGGTATCGGACGCGCCATCCTGACGTGGGCCGCTGACCAAGCGTGCGCCCACGGCGGCGCCACGCTGCGGCTGGACTGCGTGGCCGCCAATCGTGGTTTGCGCGCCTACTACGAGGCCGCTGGCTTTCAGCACCGCGGTGACGTCGAAGTCGGGGGTGCGCCGGGCCAGCGCAGTGACGACGGCATCCGGACGCTTGTCAGTCGTTACGAGCTTCCACTTTGACGGCACCGGCGTCTCGGGCTGGCACATCGCCATGCCCGGATACCGACGGATGCCCACCCCGGTGACACAGGGCGACGACCATGCTTGACGGGCGCACGAACGGCGACAGATCTGGATGTCTCCGGGGATCTTCCAACGGCATCCGCCTCTTGCCCGAAAAGGCGGGGTTGCGACCCGCCGGGTGGTGTAGAGGCTGACCTGCTTCGGCGTGCCGCCGGGATAGAGGTGGGTCATCGCGTGAGTCTCTGCGTGAACGACCAAGAACACGCAGATAACGGAGTACGCAATGACCCTGGACCAGTCCGCCTTGTTGGAGGTGCTGGATGCACTCAAGGCAGCGGAGGTGAATGATCGTGTCCGGCAGGCGTCCGAGACGATCCATCAGGCGTGGTGTCATACCGGTGCGATAATCAGTCAGGCAGTTGCCAGATGAACACGAGGTTGGTGCCCCTCGCCGCGGCTGCGGCTTGGAACGAGTGGAGAGCCCAACCGTTCGTCACTCCATCATCCAGGACCGGTTGAATGGCCTATTCAATCTTGTCCTCCGCGTCGGTCATAAGCCCTGCCTTGACGTATCGGTTCTGAACCTTGTAGCCGGCCACGCCTGCCTCCTCATCCTCGTACGCACTTGCAAAGCGAGTCAAGCTTACTTGACTTCCGGGAGGTCAGTCAAGTAAGCTTGACTCTCCCCCCGAGGAGGTCGCAGTTCATGGAAACGCACAACAAGACCGCAGGCTACCGGGCCTCGAACAAGGCAGCCGCCCATCTTGTGCTCTGGACATTCGCCTGGGCAGCGACTCTTGCCGTGGCCCGGTTCGGGCCTGAGTTCGTCTGGGACACGAAGCACTCGGCGGCGAGTTGGGCCGCAGTCGCGGCCAACATTCTCGTCGGCGCCACCTGGATCGCCACCTTCGGCCGCTTCCTTCGAGCACTCGACGACTTATGGCGCCAGATCACGCAAGATGCTCTGGCGGCAGCACTCGGCGTGGGCTGGGTGACCGGCTTCGCCTACGTCACAGCAGACGCCGCCGGTCTCGTCGACTACGATTTCAACGTCGCGCTATTTGCTGTGCTCCTGGGAACCGTGTACATGATCGCGTTCGTCGTCGGCTGGATCCGGTATCGATGAAGAACCGCATCGCGGCCCTCCGAGCCGAACGTGCATGGACACAAGCTGACCTGGCTCAGCGCATCGGCGTGTCACGACAGTCGATCAATGCGATTGAGACGGGAAAGTTCGACCCGAGCCTTCCCATCGCGTTCCGTCTCGCCAAGCTGTTCAGTCTGACGATCGAGGAGATATTCGACGACGACTGATGACGTACTTTGCCGCCTGGGTCTGTCAAACGAACGACCCTGTCTCACCTTCGGTGGTGACAGAGGGTGGCGAGGCCTCGTTGCCTCCTGTGTGGAGTTCGTCAACAAGCGTGTGCAGGCGGTGTCCTCGGGGTTGTCCCCGCTGGTCACCGAGGACGTGGTCG
>NZ_SMKN01000062.1 GCF_004348675.1 Micromonospora sp. KC606
GGTCTGCCGGGGCGGCACAGAGACCGGCGCGGCCGAGACGGGCTGGCCGGAGACCGGCTGAGCCGACACGGGCGCGGCGGAGACGGGCTGGCCCGACACCGGCTGACCTGACACCGGGACACCGGAGACCGGCGGCAACGGCGGCGCGGACACCGGAGGCACGGAGACCGGCGGCGCGCTGTACGGACGCGCTTCGGGGCTGCTCGGCAACTGCCGCGGAATCACCGGCTGCTGGCCGGTGCCCCCCGGGTCACCGTCGGACATGCGCCGCTGCGGCAGCGGGTTGACCGGCTGGCCGTTGGTGGGCCGCGGCGGGTATCCGTCATTGCCGTTGGCCCCGGTCGCCCCGGTCAGGTCGGACCAGGCGGGCATGGCACGCCCCCCGCCCACCGGGGGGGCCGAGCCGTTGCGTGGCGCCGGCTCGAACGGCCGGCCGCCGAGGGTGACCTGGTTGCCGGACTCACCCGGCCGGGGGGCCGGCGGAGTCGGACCGTTGCCGAGCGCGGGCAGGGCACCGGAGGGCTGCGGCGCGGCGGGGGCGCCGAAGGCCGGGAACGAACCGGTCTGCGGCCCGGCGGGGCCACCGACGGGCAGCGCGCCGGGCTGCGGCCCCCGACCGGTGAGCGCCCGGGGCACCAGCACGGAGGCGGGCATGGTGACCTCGGCGACGGTGCCGCGGTCGGCGCCGGGACGCAGCTCGACCTTGACGCCGTGCCGGGACGCCAGCCGGGCGACCACGACCAGGCCCATCATCCGGGATACCGCGACGTCGACCTGGGGCGGCGTGGAGAGCCGCTCGTTGAGGTCGGCCAACTGCTCGGCGCTGATGCCGATGCCGCGGTCCTCGACGTAGAGGGTGGACCGGTCACCGATCCGGCGTGCCTCGACCATGACCTGCGAATCCGGCGGCGAGAAGGCGGTCGCGTTGTCGAAGAGCTCGGCGACCAGGTGCACCATGTCGTTGACCGCGTGGGCGGCGACCTCGATGTCCCGGTCGATGATCCCGAACTCGACGCGGGTGTAGTGCTCGACCTCGGACTGCGCGGCGCGCAGCACGTCGATCAGGGCGGCCGGCTCGCGCTGCACGCGGGTGGAGTCGGCACCGGCGAGGACCAGCAGGTTCTCGTCGTTGCGGCGCATCCGGGTGGCCAGGTGGTCGAGCTGGAACAGCTCGGCGAGGCGGTCCGGGTCCTCCTCACCGCGCTCCAGCCGGTCGAGGTGGCCGATCAGCCGGTCGACCAGGATCTGCGACCGGCGGGCGAGGTTGACGAACATCGTCGCGACGGAGGAGCGCAGCGCGGCCTGCTCGGCGGCGGTGCGGACCGCCTCCAGGTGGACCGCGTTGAACGCCTCGGTCACCTGACCGAACTCGTCCTTGCTGCGTACCGGCAGCGGCTCGGCGATCTGGTTGGCCAGTTGGACCGGGGAGAGCTGCGCGCTGACCTGCGGGTCACGAAGCCGGGCCACCGCCTGCGGCAGGCCGTGCTGGGCGATGGACAGGGCGCCCTGGCGCAGGTCGCGCAGGGATCGGGCCATCGACCGGGCGACCAGGTACGCGAAGAGGATGGCCAGCAGCAGCATGCTCAGCAGCAGGCCGGTCTGCAGGAAGACGGTGCGCTGCACGTCGGAGCGGAGCGTGTCGGCCTGGCGGACCACGTCGCCGTCGAGCTTGACCTCCACGGTGCGGAACAGCCCGGCGTTGGCGGTCATGGCCGCCTCCCACTGGTCGGGCCCGAACGGGACCCCGGCGATACTCTCGCTGGCCCGGCTGTCCATCCAACCGCTGTAGGTGTCCGCCTGCCGGCGGTCGGTGCCGGCGACGGTCTGATCGAAGAACTCCCGCTCGGCGCGGGTCGCCACCGACTGGAAGGTCTGCAGGGCGAGCGCCTGCCCGGTCTGGCTGGCGATGTAGTCGCGACGCAGCGGCGAGATGTACGCCTTCTGGATGAGCACCTGGTGCACCGCGACGCGGCGCAGCGACAGGAACTCCTTGGCGCGGGCGACGGAGGTGGCGGCCCGCATCCGGTCGCTGAGGTCGTTGTCGCCGGCGAGCTGGGTGACCGAGTCCCGGACGCTGATCAGTTGGTTGATCAGCCCCTGGTAGGAGCCGACGGCGTCGCTGATGGTCAGCTTGCCGTTGAACACCTGGCTACGGGTGCCGGGCAGGTCGGTGAGCTCCTGGTCGATCCGGTCGAGCAGAGTGTCCAGGCTGCCCGGGAGGTCCTCGATCTGGGCCCGCTGCTGCAGGTAGGGCACCTTGGACTGGTCGACTCTGAGGTTGACCCGGTTGTACGTCTCCTGGTATTGCTCCCGCACCTGCCCCTTGGGCGCGCCCAGCAGCAGGACCGCGGAGGTCCGCTCGTCCTGGAGGTTGTTGACCAGGTCTCCGGAGTATCCGACGAGGTTGGCCAGGTCACCGGCCCGGTTGGCATTGTTGAGCGTCTGCAGGTTGTCGACCAGGCCGCTGGTGCCGACCACGACCGTGGCGATGGTCGGCACGATCATGATCAGACCGAGCTTGGACCAGATCGGCATGTCGCGGAGCCAGCCGGCCGGCCGGCGCAGACGCGACAGGAAGGAGCCCGCCGTCTTTGGCCGTTTGCTCACGTCACCGCCCTCGCGATTGCAGCGTACCCGCGTTGCCCCGGGCAACGCCCAGCGACCGACCCGGCGGGTCGGACCCCCGAGATTCCATCACGCCGCTTCGGAAAGAGAAAGCCCAGGCCGGCCGTCCCCGATGGTGTGATGAGATGTTGATGCCATTTGATAGCGTTCCGTCCGGCCGGAGTTACGAAAAGTTATGGAATACCCTCACCGCGTTGTCCTCCTTGCCGGCCCGTCAGGCTCCGGAAAGTCGTATATAGCGCAGCGAACCGGACTTCCGGTGCTCTGCCTGGACGACTTCTACAAGGACGGTGATGACCCTACGTTGCCGCACCACAACGGACAGGTCGACTGGGATTCACCCCACTCCTGGGATGCCGTAACGGCCGTGGAGACAATTGCCCGACTGGCCCAGGACGGCAAGGCCGAAGTGCCGGTTTATGCGATCGGTGCCGACCGGAGGGTGGCCACCCGGGTATGCGACGTGGCCGGATCGCCACTTTTCATCGCCGAAGGGATATTCGCCGCCGAAATCGTCGGAGAGTGCCGGCGCCGAGGGCTGCTGGCCGGGGCGTACGCCCTGCGCCGCCCCCGGGCGACAACGTTCCTCCGCCGGTTCGCCCGCGATCTCGCCGAGCAACGCAAGGCACCGAAGGTGCTGCTCCGGCGCGGGGTGGCGCTGCTGCGTGCGGAGCCGGCGGTGCTGCGCCGGCAGACCGGCCTGGGAGCCGAGGCGGCCGCGGCCGGCGAGATCCTGCGGCGGGTGGCCGGTATGGTCGCCGGCCACCCGCACAACTGATCAGCCAAGCAGCTTCGCGTACGCCGGCTTGATCACCTGATCGATGATCTCCAGCCGCTCGTCGAACGGGATGAAGGCGCTCTTCATGGCGTTGATGGTGAACCACTGGAGTTCCTTCCAGCCGTAACCGAAGGCATCCACCAGCAGCGCCATCTCCCGGGACATCGAGGTGCCGCTCATCAGCCGGTTGTCGGTGTTCACCGTCACCCGGAAACGAAGGTCACGAAGCAGCCCGATCGGGTGGTCGGCGATCGACGCGACAGCACCGGTCTGCACGTTCGACGACGGGCAGAGCTCCAGCGGGATGCGCTTGTCCCGGACGTACGCGGCCAGCCGGCCCAGCACCGGGCGCGGGCCGGGCGTGATGTCGTCCACGATCCGAACGCCGTGGCCGAGCCGGTCGGCACCGCACCACTGGATGGCCTGCCAGATCGAGGGCAACCCGAACGCCTCACCGGCATGGATGGTGAAGTGGAAGTTCTCCCGTTGCAGGTACTCGAAGGCGTCCAGGTGCCGGGTGGGCGGGAATCCCGCCTCCGCGCCCGCGATGTCGAAGCCGACCACCCCGGTGTCCCGGTGCCGGACAGCCAGCTCGGCGATCTCCTGCGAGCGGGCGGCATGCCGCATGGCGGTCAGCAGGGTGCCGATCCGGATCGGGCGGCCGGACTCGGCAGCCTGCGCGCTGCCCTCCACGAAACCGGCCACCACCGCCTCCACCACCTCGTCGAGGCTGAGGTTGCGTTCCAGGTGCTGCTCCGGCGCGAAGCGCACCTCGGCATAGACAACCCCGTCGGCAGCCAGGTCCAGGGCGCACTCCCGGGCCACCCGGCGCAACGCCGGCGCGGTCTGCATGACGGCGACGGTGTGCGCGAAGGTCTCCAGGTAACGCTCCAGCGAGCCGGAGTTCGCCGCCTCGGCGAACCAGCGACCCAACTCCTCGGGGTCGGTGGTGGGCAGTTCGTGGCCCGCCTCGGCGGCGAGTTCGACGACCGTCGCCGGCCGCAGCCCGCCATCGAGGTGGTCGTGCAGCAGCGCCTTCGGGACCTTGACGATGTCCTCGTATCGGATTGCGACCATGCTCAGACCCTAGTCAGCGCGGGGCGCGGGCCGTGACCGGACCGCGCTCAGGGGCGCCAGCCGTAGACGCGCTCGACGGCGAGCCGGACCACCAGCCGGCCGTCGGCGACCATCGCCGCCCGGTACTCCGCCCAGTCGGGGTGCTCGCCACGGATGCGGCGGTAGACCTCCACCAGTTCCTCCACGGT
Source organism: Micromonospora sp. KC606 (assembly GCF_004348675.1). Lineage (GTDB taxonomy): Bacteria > Actinomycetota > Actinomycetes > Mycobacteriales > Micromonosporaceae > Micromonospora. The sequence goes on from NZ_SMKN01000062.1 coordinate 4,669, forward strand.
CGCGTCGTCCTCGGTCGCGGCGGGCGGGGTGAGGGTGGCCAGGCCCTCGGCCACGGCGTACGCGCCACCGTCGGCGGTCGTGACGTGGAAGCTGGCCCGGGGGTCGCGGCGCAGGTTGCGCGCCTTGGCGCGGTCGCCGACGGTCGAGCAGCGGACCAGACCCGGCTCGGCGAGGTAGTCGACGTTGGACAACTGGGGCCGGCCGTCGCGACGCAGGGTCGCCAGCACGCCGCGACCCCGTTCTCCGAACAGCTCCCACAATCTGTTTGACATGTCACCAGCGTAGGAGCTGACGGGCTCACCCCCCGGGTGGTCACCCGGCTGGCGGGACCAGCGGCAGCCGCGCGCCCGGCCAGGGCTCCTCCGCCCACGTAGGCTCACCGGGTGACCGCGCCACGCCCGCCCGAACAGCCCTGGGCCGGAGCGCATCCACGGGTGCTCGCCCGGCTGCGCTGCCCGGTCTGCGCCGAACCGCTGGCCCCGGCACCCGACACCCACGCGCTGCGCTGCCCGCGCCGGCACAGCTTCGACGTCGCCCGACAGGGGTACGTCAACCTGCTCACCGGCCGCGCCCCGCACGTCGGGGACACCGCCGGGATGGTGGCCGCCCGGACGGACTTCCTGGCCGCCGGCCACTACGACGTCGTCTCCGCCGCGCTCGCCGAGGCGGCCACCCGGATCGTCGGCCCGGAACCCACCGGCGACGGACCGGACGGGCAGCCGGGCGTCGGGGCGTACCCCTTGGTGGTGGACGCCGGGGCGGGCACCGGCCGGCACCTCGCGGCGGTGCTGGCGGCGCTGCCCGGCGCCGTCGGCCTGGCCCTGGACGTCTCCAAGCCGGCGCTGCGCCGCGCGGCCCGCGCCCACCCCCGCGCCGCCGCCGCGGTGGCCGACACCTGGCGGCGGCTGCCGCTGGCCGACGCCGCCACGGCCCTGCTGCTCAACGTCTTCGCGCCGCGCAACGGCGCCGAGTTCCACCGGGTGCTCGACCCGGCCGGAGCGCTGCTGGTGGTCACCCCGACCGGTGCGCACCTCGCCGAGCTGGTCGACGCGCTCGGTCTGCTCAGGGTCGACCCGGCCAAGGCGGACCGGGTCACCGACAGCCTCGCCGGCCACTTCGCCCAGGAACGCGACGAGGTGCACACCGCCCGGCTCGTGCTGACGGGCGACGAGGTGGCGACCCTGGTCGGGATGGGCCCGAGCGCCTGGCACACCGACCCGGCGCGGCTCGCCGACCGGATCGCCGCGCTCCCCCGGCCGGTCACCGTCACCGTCGAGGTCCGGCTCACCGTCTGGCGACCGCGCTGACTCAGGTGGACAGGTCGACCTCTTCCCAGCCCGGCGGCGCCTCGTGGTACGGCCCGCGCAGCATCACCGCCCACTCCAACGCCCAGCGGCGCTGCCCGATGGCGTTGGCGTCCACCAGGCCGGGCAGCGGCCGGCCGGCTTTCTCCGTCTCCAGGTACGCCCAGTCCAGGCAGTAGTGCAGGTCGAGCAGGGCGGCGGCGTCCGCCGGATGTTGGGGCGCGGCCAGGATACGGGCCCGCCACTGGCCGAACAGCTCCCCGCCGGCGATGTGCGGCATCCGTTCCACCAGCCGCTCGTCCACCGGAATCGTCGGGTCGAGCTGCTTGGTCAGACCGAGCACCCACGCCAGCGAGAAGAGGGCGTCGTGGTGCAGCACGAACGAGCGGTGGTCACCCTTGCCGGCCGTCACGAACTCCCACTCCGGCGGGGTGACCAACTCGACCAGGTGGGAGGCGAGCAGCCACTCCATCGCCGCCCGCGGCGGCATGCCGAAACATCGGGCCAGGATGAGGTGCAGGACGGCGATCCGGGCCTCGATCTCGGCGGTGGGGCGCAACTCGATCTCGTCGCCCGGCTCCCACACCAGCGGGAACTGGGCGGGCGGCAGCGGCAGGCCCAGCCGGGACAACTCGTCCAGGCTCGCCTCACGCACTTCCCGTGGGTCGGGGGCGGATACGCGCACGACTCAGGTCCCTGTCCCTTCGCATCGACGTGGCGTCGGTCGGTCCCTCTAACCAGGGAATACAGCCACTACCGCCGACCGGCACCATGATGACGCCCCCCGGCCGGCCCGCCGGCCGCGGGGCTCGGCCGGTCAGCCGATCCGCTCCGTCACCAGCGACGACGGGGCCGGCGCGTCGGGCGCGACGCGAACTGCCCGCTCGGCCTCGGCCCGGGCCGCCGGGATCCGGGTCGCCTGGTCGGCACGGAGTTCGTAGAGCGGGTCCCCGGCCCGCACCGGGTCACCGGGCCGCTTGTGCAGCACGACGCCGGCGGCGGCGCTGACCGGATCCTCCTTGCGGGCCCGGCCGGCGCCGAGCCGCCAGGCGGCCACCCCGATCGCGTACGCGTCGACCGACTCGACGAAACCGTCGGACCGCGCCCGGACCACCTCGACCTCGTTGGCGGTCGGCATCGGGGCGTCCGGATCGCCGCCCTGGGCGCGGACCATCGCGCGCCAGGCGTCCATCGCCCGCCCGTCGCGCAGCGCGGCGGCCGGGTCGGCGTCCGGCAGGCCGGCCGCGTCCAGCATCTCCCGGGCCAGCGCCAGGGTGAGCTCCACCACGTCGGCCGGTCCGCCGCCGGCCAGCACCTCCACCGACTCGGTCACCTCGACCGCGTTGCCGATGGTCAGGCCGAGCGGGGTGGACATGTCGGTGAGCAGGGCGACCGTCCGCACGCCGTGCGCCCCGCCCAACTCGACCATGGTGCGGGCCAGCTCCCGGGCGTCGTCGACGGACTTCATGAACGCCCCGGAGCCGACCTTGACGTCGAGCACCAGCGCGCCGGTCCCCTCGGCGATCTTCTTGCTCATGATCGAACTGGCGATCAGCGGGATCGCTTCGACGGTGCCGGTGACGTCGCGCAGCGCGTACAGCTTGCGGTCGGCCGGGGCCAGCCCCTCCCCGGCCGCGCAGATCACCGCGCCGACGTCGCGCAGCTGGGAGATGAACTCGTCGTTGCTGAGCGCGGCCCGCCAGCCGGGGATCGACTCCAGCTTGTCCAGCGTGCCGCCGGTGTGGCCCAGGCCCCGCCCGGACAGCTGCGGGACGGCGCCGCCGCAGGCGGCGACGAGCGGGGTGAGCGGCAGAGTGATCTTGTCGCCGACGCCGCCGGTGGAGTGCTTGTCCACCGTCGGACGGGCCACCGCGGAGAGGTCCAGCCGCTCGCCGCTGGCGATCATCGCGGCCGTCCACCGGGCGATCTCCGGCCCGGTCATGCCGCGCAGCAGGATCGCCATGGCCAGCGCCGACATTTGCTCGTCGGCGACCAGCCCCCGGGTGTACGCGTCGACGACCCAGTCGATCTGGGCGTCGCTCAGCACGCCCCCGTCCCGCTTGGTCCGGATGACGTCAACCGCCGTGAACGCACTCATCAGCTGATCTTTCTCCAGTCGTTGCTGACACCGAACCCGCGGCCGTGCCCATCCCCATGCTCAAGAAGCAGACCAGCGAACTGGGATCTCCATCGGCGGCTCCCCCTCACCGGCCCAGAAGATGGTGCCCGAGGCGTCGACCACCACCACCCGTGGCGTCCGGGCCATCCCCCAGGTGATGGCCTCGGCCGGGTCGTCCCAGCTCGGCCCCTCCTCCAGCACACCGGTCTCGGCGGCACCCGTGTCGCCCGCCGACCGCTCCCAGTACGCCGTCCAGACCTGCTGCCCGGCGGAGAGGTCGGGGTGGACGAAGACGGTTCCCCGACCCCGCCATGCGGCCAACCGGTCCGGCACCACCGGCACCGGGCGCTCCCCGGTGACCGCCTCCAGGTCGGCCACGTCAAAGGCGTGCGGCAGCAGCTCGGCCATCCGCAGCGGCCGGTCCTTCGTCTCGACCAGGCACTCCGGGCCGCCGTTCTCCCAGAGCAGCTGCCGGCACCGGCCGCAGGGCATCAGCGGCTCGCCGGTGGCGTCCACGCACGACATCGCGACCAGCCGGCCGCCGCCGGTCGCGTGCAGCGAGGAGACCACACCGCACTCGGCGCACAGGGTGACGCCGTAGCCGGCGTTCTCCACGTTGCAGCCCACCACGATCCGGCCGTCGTCGACCAGCGCGGCCGCGCCGACCGGGAACTTGGAGTACGGCACGTAGGCGTGCCGCATCACCTCGGTGGCGGCGGCCCGCAGCCGCTCCCAGTCGATCTCCGTCATTCCATCATTCTGCCCAATTCACGCCGGTCAGACGCACGGAGGGGCTCAGCCCTTGATGTACGGCTTGCCGTCCGCCGCCGGCGCCCGGACCCGGCCGACCAGCCCGGCCACCGCCAGGATCGTCGCCAGGTACGGCAGCATCGCCAGGAACTGGCTCGGGATGGTGCTGCCGATCGCGCCCAGGTAGGTGGCGAGCTGGTCGGCGAAGCCGAAGAAGAGCGCCGCGAGCAGCGCGCCGGTCGGGCTCCACCGGCCGAAGATCAACGCGGCCAGGGCGATGAAGCCCTTACCGCCGATCATGTTCTTGGTGAAGGTGTAGAGCGCCAGCGTGTACGACGCGCCGCCGATGCCGGCGACCATCCCCGCCATGATCACGTTGCGGTAGCGCAGCCCCAGCACCTTCACGCCCACCGTGTCGGCCGCGGTCGGGTGCTCGCCGACCGAACGGGTCCGCAGGCCCCACCGGGTACGGAACAACGCGATGTGGATGACCAGCACCAGCAGCAGGCCGAGGTAGAGGAAGATGTTGCCGCGAAACAGGGCCGGCCCGATCAACGGGATGTCCTTGAGCAGCGGGATCTCCCAGTTGGCGAACCGTGGTGGGCTGTTGTAGCGCTCCGCGTTGGTCTGCATCAGCCGCTCGTAGAGGAAGCCGGAGACGCCGACCGCCAGCAGGTTGAGCACGATGCCGATGACCACCTGGTCGACCAGGTAGCGGATGGCGAACACGGCCAGCAGCAGCGAGATGAACGCGCCGCCGACCGCCGCGGCGACCAGGCCGACCCAGACGCTGCCGGTGATGCTGCCGAAGAGGGCGCCGCTGAAGGCCCCCATCAGCAGCTGCCCCTCGATGGCCACGTTGACCACGCCGGACCGCTCGCAGAGCACACCGGCCAGCGCACCGAAGATCAACGGCAGCGCCAGGACGAAGGTACCCCGGACCACGTTGACCAGGGGCATGAAGTTGCGTCCCTCGGGGGCGGCGGAGACCTGCCAGCAGAGGAAGCTCAGCACGAAGGCGACCAGGCCGAGGCCGAGCGTCAGGGTGAACCAGCGCTTCGGCACGCCGAACAGGATCGCACCGCCGGCCAACAGGGCGACGACGCCGAACAGGATCGCGCCGACGGTGCCGTTGATCTCCAGCGCCGCGCCGCCCTCGGTCTCGCTGAGGGTGAACCGCGCCTGCTGACCGGTGGCGAGCGCCCCGAACAGCACCGTGGCGAGCAGGCCCAGCGCGAGCAGGACCGCGCCGGTCTTGCGGTGCCGGGTCCAGAAGCCCTGGTCGACCGGGGCGGCGGCGACGTCGGGAACAGCCGTGGTGGACATGCCTCACCAGCCCTTCGCGAGGCTCGTCTGCAGCCGGGCGGCACGGGCGGCCCGGAGCTGGAAGATCGCCTTCACCAGGGCCGGCGCGGCGATGAAGATGACGATCAGCGCCTGGAGCACGGTGACCAACTCCAGCGAGATCCCCGAGTACGACTGCATCCGGTTGCCGCCGGCCTGCAACGCGCCGAAGAGCAGCGCGGCCAGCAGCACACCCCACGGCTTCACCCGGCCGAGCAGCGCGACCAGGATGCCGTCGAAGCCGATCTGGGCGACCACCAGCGGGGTCAGCGCGTTGGCGGTGGTGCCGAGCGCCATCTGGCTGCCGCCGAGACCGGCGAGCACGCCGGCGATCACCATGACCAGCACGTACGTCTTGGTGATGCTGATGCCGGCGGTCCGCGCGGCGTCCGGGTTGGCACCGACCGCGCGCAGCTCGAAGCCGAGCGTGGAGCGGTTGAGCAGCCAGGCGACGAACCAGGTTGCCAGCACCGCGAGCAGGATGCCGGCGTGCACCCGCAGGTTGTCGCCGAGCAGCCGGGGCAACTGGGCCGAGGGGTCGACCGGCTTGCTGATCGCGTCGGCCCGGCCCGGGCTCTGCACCCCGCTCTGGACGATGATCCAGGAGAGGAAGTAGACCGCGATGTAGTTGAGCATGATCGTGTTGATCACCTCGTGCGCGCCCGTCCGCGCCTTGAGGATCCCTGGGATGAATCCCCAGACCGCACCGCCGATCGCGCCGGCGAGCAGCGCGACGACCAGGTGCACCACGGGCGGCAGCGGCAGCGCGAAACCGGCCACGGCGGCCAGGATGACACCGATGGTCGCCTGCCCCTGGGCACCGATGTTGAACAGGCCGCCGCGGAAGGCCAACGCCACCGACAGGCCGGTGAACACCAGCGGCGCGGTGTAGGTGAGCGTCTCGGAGATCGGGCCCATCGCGGCGGTGAAGCCGCTGGCCTCGGGGTCGAAGATCGCGCCCTTGAACAGGTTCGCGTACGCCTCGCTGACCACGGCCCAGGAGGAGTTGAGCGCGTCGGCCGGGCGGGCGGTGAGGTAGCCGTAGGTGGCCAGCACCTCCGGGTCCGACACGATGATCAGGACCGCGCCGATCAGCATCGCCAGCAGCAACGCGAGCACCGTCACGGTCACCGTGTTGGCCGCCCAGAGGTTGTCCAGGAACAGCCGACCCAGCGAGGGGCGGGGCTCCTCGGGCTGTTTCGGGGCGGTCATGGTGGCGGCACGGTCGGCGCCGGCGGCCTCGGCCAGCGCTGGTTCGGTCGCCGGCTCCTTGTCCGGGGAACCCGACACCGGGTGGGAGTTGGTCATTCCTTGTCCTCGTTGCCAGGGCTCTCGGGGGCGGAGGCCGGAGTGTCGCCGGTCGGGCTCGCCCCGGCGCTGTCCGGGGTGATACCGGCCATCAGCAGGCCGATCTCCTCACGCGGCGTGTCCGGGCCGACGATGCCGATGATCCGGCCGCGGTACATGACCGCGATCCGGTCGGCCAGCCCGATCACCTCGTCCAGTTCGCTGGAGACGACCAGGACGGCGGTGCCGATGTCCCGCTCCCGGATGACCTGGCTGTGGATGAACTCGATGGAACCGACGTCGACGCCGCGGGTCGGTTGGGCGGCGATGAAGAGCTTCAACGGCCGGGACAGCTCCCGCGCCACGATCACCTTCTGCTGGTTGCCGCCGGAGAGGGTGCCCACCGCCGCGTCCGCCGACGAGGTTCGCACGTCGAACTGCGCGATCCGCTCCTGCGCCGACGCCGCGATGGCGTCCGGCCGCAGGACCAGGCCCTTGCCGAACGGCGGCCGGTCGTAGATGTCGAGGACCAGGTTCTCCGCGACGGAGAACTCCTTGACCAGGCCGTCGACGCTGCGGTCCTCGGGCACGTAGCCGACCCCGGCGCGGAGCACCTTCTTGGTGGACCAGCTGTCGACCTGCTGGCCGTCGAGCGTCACCGAGCCGGCCAGCATCGGCCGCAGGCCCATGATCGCCTCGATCAGCTCGGTCTGGCCGTTGCCCTGCACGCCCGCGACGCCGAGCACCTCGCCGGCGCGTACGGTCAGGTCGACGCCGTCGACCGCGCGGCACTGCCGGTCGTCGTCGACGACCAGGCCGGAGACCTCCAGGACCGGCTGGCCCGGCGTGGCCGGCTGCTTGTCCACGGTGAGCCGGACGGTACGGCCGACCATCAGCGCGGCCAACTCGTCCCGGCTCGCCTCCGGGGAGGCGGTGCCGACGGTCTTTCCGCGCCGGATCACGGTGATCCGGTCAGCGATCGCCTTCACCTCGCCGAGCTTGTGGGTGATGAAGACGATGGACTTGCCGGCGGCCTTGAGCGACCGCATGACCGTGAGCAGTTCCTCGGTCTCCTGCGGGGTGAGCACAGCGGTCGGCTCGTCGAGGATGAGCAGGTCGACGTCGCGGGTGAGCGCCTTGACGATCTCCACCCGCTGCTGGATGCCGACCGGCAGGTCCTCGACGATCGCGTCGGGGTCGACGCGCAGGTGGTAGCGCTCGGAGACCTCGGCGACCTCCCGCCGGGCCCGGCGGCGGTCCAGAAAGCCGGCGATGCCGCCCCTGACCTGCTCGGCGCCGAGCATGATGTTCTCGGCGACGGTGAAGACCGGCACCAGCATGAAGTGCTGGTGCACCATGCCGATTCCGGCCGCGATCGCGTCCGACGGCCCCCTCAGCTTCAGCTGCCGGCCGTCGACCAGGATCTCGCCCTCGTCGGGCTGGTAGAGCCCGTAGAGCACGTTCATCAGGGTCGACTTGCCGGCGCCGTTCTCGCCGAGCAGGGCGTGGATCTCTCCAGGCTCCACCGTCAGGTCGATGTGGTCGTTGGCGACCAGATCACCGAACCGCTTGGTGATGCCGCGCAGTTCGAGTCTCAGCGCAACCTCCTGGAGTGCGAGCGATGGTGCAGCGTAGCTGCCGACCGCCGGCCGTCGGGGTCGGCCGGAGGGGTGGAGCGGATCGGCCGCCCCGGTGGCCGCGGGTCCTGCCCGCGTACGCCGAGGCGGCCGATCGTCATGCCTGGTGCCCGCCGGCCCTCGCGGTCGATGATTCCACCGCGACGACCGGGAGTGCGGTCACTTGGTCGGCTGGGCCTTCGAGGTGACCGTGATGGTGCCGGCCGCGATGTCCGCCTTGATCTTCTCGACCTCGGCCTTCAGGTCCGCCGGCACCTTGCTGTCGAACTCGTGGTACGGGGCGATGGAGACGCCGTTGTTGGCCAGGGTGCCGACGAAGCCCGGCTGGGCCTGGAGCTTCTCGCCCCCGGCGGCCTTGAGCACGGCCTCCTTGACCGCGTCCGGGATGTTCTTCACGACGGTGGTGAGCAGGACCGGGCAGTCCGGGGTGCTCTCGCAACCGTCGACGTCGACCCAGATGACCGAGTACTTGCCGCCGGACGCCTTGGCCGCGCCGGTGGTGCCGAGGCCGGCACCGCCGGCGACCGGCATGACGATGTCGGCGCCCTGGGCGACCAGCGCGTCGGAGACCTTCTTGCCCTCGTCCTGCTTGTCGAAGGAGTTGGAGAAGGAGCCCTTCTGGGTCGCCTTGTCCCAGCCGAGGACCTGGACGTTCTTGCCCTTGGCCTTGTTGTAGTACGCCACGCCGTCGGCGAAGCCGTCCATGAAGATGGTCACCGGCGGGATCGGCAGACCGCCGTAGGTGCCGACCTTGCCGGACTTGGTCATCCCGGCGGCCAGGTAACCGGCCTGGAAGGCGGCCTGGGCGGTGTCGAACTGCATCGGGTAGACGTTGGCCACGCCCGGGTTCGCGTCGACGATGCCGAACTGCTGGTTCGGGTTCGCCTCGGCGATCTTCTTGGTGGCGTCCGACATCAGGCCACCGACGGCCAGGATGAAGTCGCACTTCTGGTTGACGTACCCGGTCAGGTTGACCTCGTAGTCCGCCTCGGCCTTCGACGCGACGTACTTGGTCTCGATGTTGTCGTTCTCCTTCTTCGCCTCCTCCAGGCCCTTCCAGGCGGAGGTGTTGAAGGACTTGTCATCGATGCCGCCGACGTCGGTCACCATGCAGGCCTGGTATTTCTTGCCGCCGGTACCGGCGTTGTTGTCGTCCTTGGGGGCCTCACCACACGCGGCGGCGCCCAGCACGAGCCCACCCGCCACGACGGCGGAGGCGATCCGCATCCCACGCACAGAGCGCAAGACGTCTCCTTCCATTGCCCACCGCGCTTCGATGCGGTGGCAGCCCTTGTACCGACCAGCGCCGTGCTGCCGGTTTCCCACGTTACGGACGGGAGCGTACGCCCGCGCCCACCCACCGGCCGACAATCGTGCCCGACTGTTGAGCGGCTGTTACCCCGGCGTAATGCTGTCGTGGGGCACATCACTCAGCGTGCCGGCAGGTGATCCGTCCGGCGTCCCGAACGACCGCTCCCGGAACACCGGACGGGCCTCGAACACTACCGCCAGAACACCGCCACGGCGGCGTTGACCAGCGTCAACACGATGATCCCGAGGAAGTGCCCGCGGTTGACGTCCGCCCGCTTCCGGGAGAAGAAGACCATGACAAAGATCAGCAGAGCCAGCACCAGCTTGGTAACAAGTTTCGCGGGGGCCGGTTCGTCGCCGTCGCGCAGCGGAGCGGAGAGGCCGACGCCGGTCAGCAGACCGATCACCGAGCCCCAGAGCATGGCCGGATTGATCCGCAGTCGGCCGCTGACGTACTGGGCGAGGGATCCGCCGAGCAGCAGCGCGAACCCGATCAGATGGACATAGAGGAGTACCAGTCGAAGAGCTTCCACACCGACCATCCTCCCCGATCAACGACAGTTTGTAGTAGAAGCCTCGCCGGCTGTCTCCGATCCGTGATCTGAGGCGGCGGCCCGGTCACGAGGATGCCGGGATCGGGGCACAATCTGCCGGTCGACGCGGCCGCGTGGTTCGGACGGCGCTGAGCCGGGTAACCCGCCATCGGCCTGGCCGTCCGTTGTGCTCCGCGCCGACGGGCGGCTGGGCCACTGACCCCCTTGTGGTGGGGGAGGTGACGCCGGCGCCTCGGGGAGTCCGCTCCCAGGGGCGCCGGTGCCGTCCTCGAAATGGCACACCGGGCCGCTCCGCCCGCCCCGGTCGGCGGACATGCCGGGCGGCGCGCGGTGTAACAGTTCCGTCCCCGGGTGCGCTTGCCAGGAAGCGCGATCGCCTTTCAGGCGGGCAGGGGAAGGTTTCATGACAGACGAGAACACCCCGGACCAGCCGGGCACCGGTCGCTGGCTGCCCCCGGCGCCGAATCCCCGCCAGCTCCGCTCCGAGGTGGACCGGGCCGCCACGATCGACCGGTCGCCCGAGGCCCTGTCGCTTCGAACCCTCGTGTGGAACGGCACACCGGCCTGCCCGGACGCGCCCGGACGACACCGCGACGGCGACGGGGCCGACCAGCCGCACGTCCGCCTGACGTCACCGGCCCTACCGGCCGGCCGGCCGGTCCCCATCCGGCGCCGGCGCTGGGCGGTGTCGGGGCTGACCGCGCTGGCCTGCCTGGTGGCCCTGGTGTCGTACCTCGGCTCCGGCCGCGCCCCCGACGCGCCCTCCGGCAGCCAGGGGCGTACCCCGGTCAGTCAGCCCAGTGGCGGTTTCGCCGCCGTGCCGGACGCCCCATGGGACGAGAAACCCTCGCCTGGCCTGCGGCCACGCGAGCAGCCGACGGCGGACGGGCCGGCGGATCCGCCGGCCGGACGGGCGACCGGCTCCGACCCGGGGGCCCCGAAGCCGGCCACCTCGCCGCCGGCGCCCCGGCTCGCACCACCGACGCTCACGGTGACCCGACACGACGTACCGGACGTGGTGGACCTGACCGCGGGTGGCGGCCGGGACTGGGCGCACTGGGGCCTGCGCGGCGGTGACTCGGTGGTGCGCAAGCGCGGCGGCACCGGCGAGATCATCGACGAGGGCGGCCAAGGTTACCGGGGCAGCTACGACAGCAACCCGGAATCGTTCCGCTGGATCGACGGGACGCCGGTGGCGTCGAGCGGCCCCACCCCGACCGGCGTCTACACCTGCGGACGGGGCAACGGCTTCGCCCTCGCGGTGGCCGGCTCGGGCGAGACGCGCACGGCGCAGCTCTACGCCGGCCTCTGGATGGCACGCGGCCGGCTGGACGTCCGGCTCACCACCGGCGGCCCGACCACCACCCTGCGGATGGAGGACCGCCACACCAACCGGACGGCCCGGTTCGAGATCCGGTTCCGGGTGCCCAGGGGCGAGCAGGTGAAGATCAGGTGGATCACCGAGGTCGACCACCACGGCCAGTGCGGCAACGTGGACCTCCAGGCCGTCACGGTGAGCTGACCCGCCGTCGGCCGGCTCGGGCTCGGTTGGGGCGGGCTCGGCCGGGCAGGCTCGGTGGGGCGGGCTCGGCCGGGCGGTTCACCGCCCCTTGCGGCGCAGCAGTTCGGCGATCCGGTCGAAGCCGTCCCGCAGTTCCTCCTCGGTCGGCGCGGGCAGCGGCGCGGATGGGTGCTCCTCCTGCGCAGCCGCCCGCTCCAGCTCCTCGTCGACGACATCGGAGAAGTCGCCGTAGAGGTCGGACTCCTCGATCCGGGCCAGCTCGTCCCGGGCGGCGGTCTGCGCGGCCGCGATCTCGCCCCGGACCTCCTCGGCGGACAACGCCGGCACCAGCGGCTCCACCACCGCCATCAGCTGTTCCTCGGCGACCACCGCCTCGGCCAGGGCCAGCGCGTGCGGTCGCTCGTACGGGCCGCAGACCACCGGCTCCCACTCCGCCGGGTCGCCGAGCGGACCGAACGTGATGACCCACGGCAGGCCGAGCATCGGCGAGCCGTCCGGCAGGTCCAACGTCACGAGTGCGCCCACGGCCCCATCATGGTCGGTCCGGCCAGCGAGGCGGGCGGCATTTGCCCTATTTCACTTCCTGCCCACCTCAGCCCACCCGTCCCCGTCGCGGGAACCGGGCCGCCGCGCGGCGCTCAGGCCGGCCCGGCGGCGTCCAGGGCCGCGCGGACCAGGGCCAGGGCCCTGTCCGGGGGTACGCCGAGTCGCACCGCCTCCTCGGCGTACCGGACGGCGGCCCGCTGCAACCGGTCGGTCGCGTCGTCCCGTCCCGGCGCCACGAACGTGCCGTGCCGGCCCCGGGTCCGCAGCAGTCCGGCCGACTCCAGCTCCCGGTACGCCCGCGCCACGGTGTTCACCGCCAGCCCCAGCTCGCCGGCGAACTGCCGCACCGGGGGCAGCCGGGTGCCCACCGGCAGCCGCCCGTCGCCGATCATCGCGGCCAACCTCCCGCGTACCTGCTCGTACGGCGGAACCGCGGAATCCGGATCGATCTCGATCAGCACGTCAGCCCGCCCCTCCCGGCGTTCCCGGATCGAGACCCTCGTCGACCTCGGCATCGAGGTCCGCCGGCGGGGGCCCCTCGGACAGGTCCACCACCCGACCGTGCCGGCTGGTCGCCGCCAACGCCGCGCCGAAGAGCACCAGCTGGTTGAGCAGGTAGAGGTAGAGCAGCACGCCCACCGCGCCGGCCACCACGGCGTACGCCGGGTTCCGCTCGGTCCGCACGATGTAGAAGCGCCCGACGGTGTTGAGCAGCGTGATCCCCACCGCGACGAGCAGCACCACCGGCCGAAGCCGCCGCCGGCTCATCCGCAGCCGCGGCACCGCCACCAGCAGCGCCGTGGCGATCACCGCGTTGATCAGCACGCTGAGCACCGCGCTGACCGTGGTCAGCACGATCGAGCCGGTGGCCCGCAGCAGGAAGCGCAGCAGCGACTCCAGCGCGTCCACCGCCGCCACCGAGACGCCGAGCATCACGAAGACGAGCAGCAGAACACCGAGGTCGACCAGGCGGCGCACCACCAGATTGCCGGGCTGCTGGTCGAAGCCGTACATCAGCCGCTGCGAGGAGCGGATCGCCTCCACCCAGCCGACCCCGGTGAAGACCAGGATGACCAGGCCGATCACGCCGACGGTGTTGCTGCTCTCGGCGATCTGCTGCGGGTCGAGGAAGGGCAGGTTCTGCCCCAGGAAGTCGGCCGCCGCGGCGCTGACCTCGTCGTTCTCCTCCAGGATCGCCCCGAAGACGGAGTACGCGACCAGCGCGAGGGCGAAGACGGCGAAGAACCCGTAGTAGGCGATGGCCGCCGCGAGCCGTCCGCCGAGCACTTCTCCGTACAGGTCGACCGCCCGCCACAGGTGGTCGAACCGGGGCCACTTGTGCCGGGCCGTGGTGAACCGGCGGTCGATGCCCGCTGTCAGCCGCCCCCACGCGTCCACCACGCCATCCTCGCCGAATACTCGGGTTCGGGGCGGCCGGTCCGGCCGCCCGGACGGCGTCAGCCGCCCAGCCGGAAGTCCCGGCGCGGTTGCCACCGGGTCTCGCCGCTGTGCGAGAAGAGGGTGAAGGAGTCGACCTCGAACATCGCGGAGAAGTCGGCGAGATCCTCGTACGCCCGGTCCAGGGCCTCCGGCGCGACGTCCTGCGCGACGGTGACGTGCGGGTGGTACGGAAAGCGGGCCTCGCGGTGCAGTTCGGGGGCGGCGTTGATGGCGGCGGCGAGCAGCTCGCACTCGCTGATGCCGGCGGCCACCGCCACGAACACCACCTGGGTCACCGGACGGAACGTGCCGGTGCCCCGCAGGTGCAGGGTGAACGGCAGGTGCGTGGCGGCCACCCGGGCCAGGTGCGCCTCGACCGCCGGCAGCGCGGCGATGGGGATCTCGGTGGGCCCGAGCAGGGTCACGTGCGCGGGCACCACCTGCGGGTCGCCCGCCTCGACCCGGCGGCGGGTGAGCAGGCCACCCCACGGCTCCGGGATGTCCACCGCGATTCCGATCTGGATGGTGTCACCGGCTTGCGGCGCCCCGTCCCTGCGACCCACGCTCCGCGCCACCCCTCCGGCCACCGACTCCACCCTGACGAGCCCGGGCCGCTACTCGACCCGGACCGGCGGGAAGAAGCCCACCCGGTCGTAGGCCGTGCGCAGCGTCACCGCGGCCACCGTACGGGCCTTCTCGGCACCGGCGGCGAGAAGCTTGTCGAGCTGGGCCGGGTCGTCCAGGTAGCCGCGGGTGCGCTCCTGGATCGGGGTGACGAACTCCCGGACCGCCTCGGCGAGGTCCTTCTTCAGGTCGCCGTAGCCCTTGCCGTCGTACACCGCGACCAGGTCGTCGATGCCACGCCCGGTGAGCGCCGAGTAGATCGTCAGCAGGTTGGACACACCCGGCTTCGTCCCGGTGTCGAAGACGATCTCACGGCCGGTGTCGGTGACCGCCGAGCGGATCTTCTTGGCCGACCGGGCCGGATCGTCCAGCAGGTCGATGATGCCGGCGGGCGAGGACGACGACTTCGACATCTTGGCCGTCGGGTCCTGCAGATCCGTGATCTTCGCGGTGTCCTTCACGATGTGCGGCGCGGGCACCGTGAAGGTCTGCCCGAACAGCGAGTTGAACCGCTGCGCCAGGTCGCGGGAGAGCTCCAGGTGCTGGCGCTGGTCCTCGCCGACCGGAACGGCGTCGGCCTGGTAGAGCAGAATGTCGGCGGCCTGCAGGATCGGGTACGTGAAGAGGCCGACGCTGGCCCGCTCGTTGCCCTGCTTCTGCGACTTGTCCTTGAACTGGGTCATCCGGCTGGCCTCGCCGAAGCCGGTGACGCAGCCCAGCACCCAGGCCAGCTGCGGGTGCTCGGGCACCTGCGACTGGACGAACAGGGTGCTGCGTTCGGGGTCGAGCCCCACCGCGAAGAGCTGCGCGGCGGCGATCCGGCTGCGCTCCCTGAGCACCTTCGGGTCGTGCCCGGCGGTGATCGCGTGCAGGTCGACCACGCAGTAGAACGCGTCGTGGCTCTCCTGCAGGGCCACCCAGTGCCGCACCGCGCCGAGGTAGTTGCCGAGGTGGAACGAGTCGGCCGTCGGCTGGATGCCGGAGAAGACGCGCGGGCGGGCGGGTACGTCGGACATGCCGGCAATTCTGTCAGCAACGCCGGGGGTACGTCATGACGGGCCGGCGGGTCGGCTCGCCGCCGACCCGGCCGGGGCGGTGACCTCGCGCCGCTGCTCGGGCAGGCGCGCGGCGGAGACCGCGATCTGGGACACCCGCCGCCCGTCCAGGGCCAGCACCCGCAGCAGCCAGCCGCCGGACTCGCCGGGCTCGATGTCGGGTGGGGACACCGGCACCTCGTCGCCGGCGACCGGCAGCCGGCCCAGCGCGGCCATCACGAAGCCGCCGACCGTCTCGTAGGGCCCGGTCGGCAGCGCCACCCCGGTGCGCTCGGCGAAGTCGGCGAGGTTGAGCCGGCCGTCCACCACCCGGGGCAGGCCGGCGTGTGCCCCGGCGTCGTCGTACCCGTCGTGGATCTCGCCGACCAACTCCTCGATGAGGTCTTCGAGGGTGACGATGCCGGCGGTGCCGCCGAACTCGTCGACCACCACCGCCAGGTGGTGCCCCTCCCGGCGCATCTCGGTCAGCGCGGCGAGCACCCGCTTACTGCCGGGCAGCCGTTTCACCTCGCGGGTGAGCTCGCCGACCGTGGCGCACGGGTCAAGGTCGGGGCGGAGCAGCACGTCCCGCAGGTGCACGAAGCCGACCACGTCGTCGTGGGTGCCGTCGGTCACCGGATAGCGACTGTGCGGTTCGGCGCGGACCGCCCGCTGAGCCTCAGCGAGGCTCGTCCCGGCGGAGAAAAAGACCACCTCGGTGCGGGGCATCATGACCTCGCGTACCAGGCGCGCCCCGGCGACCAGCACCTCGTCGATGATCCGGCGCTCGTCCGGGTCGAGCACGGTGTTGGCGGCGACCAGGTCGCGCAGCTCGTCCTCGCTGATCCGTTCCCGACCGGCGGCTAGGCTCGCCCCGAGCAGGTCGGTGACGAGCCGGGTGGCGCCGTCGGCGGTCCGGACCACGAGCCGGGCCACGCTGCGCGCCACCGGTCCGGGTACGCGCCGGGGTCGTCCCGGCGATCGTCTCCGGGGCCCGGAACCACCCGTGCGCATGTGGGTGATGGTAGGACTGTCCGGCGGGCGACAACCGGCCATGTTCGGATCTGTTCAATCGTGAAGGTTCATGGTGGAATAGCGGGTGGTGGACGCGGAGCGGAACTACCGACTCCGGTCGTAGGGTGATCGCGACGGCCGCGGCAGGACCCGGCCAGGCAGGGAGGACCCGACGTGAAACTGCTCGTCACCGGGGGCGCCGGCTTCATCGGCAGCGTGGTGACCCGGATGCTGCTGGACAACGGTCACGACGTGACGATCCTCGACGACCTGCGCACCGGGCACCGGGAGGCCCTCGCGCCGGACGCCACCCACGTCGACCTGCCGGTCCACGAGGCGGCCCGGGTGCTCACCCCCGAGGCCGGTTTCGACGGGGTGCTGCACTTCGCCGCGCTCATCGCCGCCGGGGAGTCGATGGCCCGGCCGGAACTCTACTGGCACGCCAACACGGTCAGCTCGATCGCGCTGATCGACGCCGTACGGGCCGCCCGCGTGCCGCGGCTGGTCTTCTCCTCCACCGCCGCCGTCTACGGCAACCCCACCGAACTGCCCATCCCGGAGACGGCGGCCAAGGCCCCCACCAACACGTACGGCGCCACCAAGCTGGCCGTCGACATGGCGCTCACCTCCGAGGCGGTCGCGCACAACCTGGCCGCCGTCTCGCTGCGCTACTTCAACGTCGCCGGGGCGTACCTGCACGGCGACGTCGCCATCGGCGAACGGCACGACCCGGAGACCCACCTGATCCCGATCGCGTTGCAGGTCGCCGCGGGCCGGCGGGAGAAGCTCCAGCTCTTCGGCGACGACTACCCCACCGTCGACGGCACCTGCGTACGTGACTACATCCACGTCGAGGACCTGGCCCGCGCCCACCTGCTGGCGCTGACCGCCGCCACCGCCGGCCAGCACCGCATCTACAACCTCGGCAACGGAGCCGGCTTCACCAACCGGCAGGTGGCCGACGTGGTCCGCGAGGTCACCGGCCACCCGGTGCCGGTGGAGGTCGCCCCGCGCCGCGAGGGCGACCCGGCCGAACTCGTCGCCTCCTCCGCGCTGGCCCGCGCCGAACTCGGCTGGACCCCGCAGAAGCCGACCCTGCACGACATGGTTGCCGACGCCTGGGCCTTCTACCGCACCCACCTCCTGGAGCAGCAGTGACCGACGTCGAGGACCGCGCCACCGCCGGCTTCCGATCCGCGTACGGCCAGGAGCCGGCGGGCCGCTGGGCGGCTCCCGGCCGGGCCAACCTGATCGGCGAGCACACCGACTACAACGACGGCTTCGTGCTGCCCTTCGCACTTTCCCTGCGTACCGTCGTGGCCGCCGCGCCGCAGGACGGGGAGCGCTGGACGGTCTGGTCCGAGACCACCGACGCGCAGATCGAGTTCGCCGCCGCCGACGTCGACGAGCCCGGCCGGGTCACCGGATGGGGCGCGTACGTGGCCGCAGTGGTCTGGGCGTTGCGCGAGGCCGGCCACACCGTGCCCGGCGCACGTCTGGCGATCGCCTCCGACGTGCCGCTCGGCTCCGGGCTCTCCTCCTCGGCCGCCTTGGAGGCGGCAGTGCTCACCGCCCTGGTCGACCTGGGCGGGCTGGACCTGCCCGCCGAACGGCAGCCCCGGCTCGCCCAGCGCGCCGAGAACGCCTACGTCGGCGCACCCACCGGGATCATGGACCAGTCCGCGGCGATCCGCTGCCGGGAGGGCCACGCGCTCTTCCTGGACTGCCGCACCGAGCACGTCGAGCACATCCCGTTCGACCTGGACGCCGCCGGCCTGGCCATGCTCGTCATCGACAGCCGCGCCCCGCACCGGCACGCCGACGGCGAGTACGCCTCCCGCCGGAAGTCCTGCGAGGCGGCGGCCGCCGCGCTCGGCGTACCGGCCCTGCGCGACGTGGCCGCCGTCGATCTCGACGCGGCGCTGCCGAAGCTGCCGGACGACGAGACCCGCCGCCGGGTTCGGCACGTGGTCACCGAGGACCAGCGGGTGCTCGACACCGTCGCGATGCTGCGCGCCGGCCGGGTACGCGAGATCGGCCCGCTGCTGACCGCCTCGCACGCCTCCATGCGGGACGACTTCGAGATCACCGTGCCGGAGATCGACACCGCCGTCGAGGCGGCGCTCGCGGCCGGGGCGCTCGGTGCGCGGATGACCGGCGGGGGCTTCGGCGGCTGCGTGCTCGCCCTGGTCGAGGCCGTCTCCGCCCCGGCGGTGGCGCAGGCCGTGGCCGACGCGTACGCCGCGCGCGGCTTCGCCGCGCCGGGGCACGTCACGGTCCTCCCTGCCCCCGGCGCCACCCGCCTGGACTGACTTCCGGGTTACCGCCGCCTGGGCTGAACCTTCCGGGTACCGCCCGGGCGCCGCCTGGCGTCCGGGCGGCTCCGTTGTGCGCGATCGGGGGTGTTCCGTGGCCGGGACACCCCCGATTGGCGCGAAGAAAGTCGATCATCCGGGCCCCGACTGCCCGCCAGGGCGAGGAACGGGCGAAGTCAGGCCGCTTCGACGATCATGCCGGCGCCGACCGTGCGGTTGGTGGTCTCGTCGATGATGACGAACCCGCCGGTGGTGCGGTTGCGGCGGTACTCGTCGGCGAGCAGCGGCACCGTGGTCCGCAACCGGATCCGGCCGATCTCGTTGAGCTTCAGCTCGCCGGCCGCATCGTCCCGGTGCAGGGTGTTGATGTCCAGACGGTAGTGCAGGGCCCGCACGATCGCCCGCGCGGAACGGGTGGTGTGCTTGATGGCGTACTTGCCGCCGACCTGCAGGGGCCGGGTCTCGTCCATCCAGCAGACCATCGCCTCGATGTCCTGCGACACCGCGGGGGCGTTGTTCGGCCGGCAGATCATGTCACCGCGCGAGATGTCGATCTCGTCGGCCAGCCGCACGGTCACCGACATCGGCGGAAACGCCTCGTCGACCGGGCCGTCCGCCGTCTCCACCGAGGCGATCCGGCTGGTGAACCCGGAGGGCAGCACCATCACCTCGTCGCCGGGCTTGAGCACGCCCGAGGCCACCTGGCCGGCGTACCCCCGGTAGTCGGTGACCGTGGTGGACTGCGGGCGGATCACGTACTGCACCGGGAAGCGGACGTCGACCAGGTTGCGGTCGCTGGCGATGTGCACCCGCTCCAGGTGGTGCAGCAGCGACGGGCCCTCGTACCAGGGCATGTGCTCCGAGCGGGCGACGATGTTGTCGCCCCTGAGCGCGGAGATCGGCACCACGGTCAGATCCGGCACGTCGAGCTTCGCGGCGAACGCGGTGAACTCGTCGGCGATCCGCTCGTAGACCTCCTGCGAGTAGTCCACCAGATCCATCTTGTTGACGCAGAGGACCAGGTGCGGCACCCGCAGCAGGGAGCAGAGGAAGGCGTGCCGGCGGGACTGCTCCACCAGACCCTTGCGGGCATCCACCAGGATCAGCGCCAGGTCGGCGGTGGAAGCGCCGGTGACCATGTTCCGGGTGTACTGGATGTGCCCCGGGGTGTCGGCGATGATGAACTTCCGCCGCGGGGTGGCGAAGTAGCGGTACGCCACGTCGATGGTGATGCCCTGCTCCCGCTCGGCGCGCAGGCCGTCGGTGAGCAGCGCCAGGTTGGTGTACTCGTCGCCCCGGGCCGCGCTGACCGCCTCCACCGCGGCGAGCTGGTCGGTGAAGAGCGACTTCGTGTCGTACAGCAGCCGGCCGATCAGCGTCGACTTGCCGTCGTCCACGCTGCCCGCGGTGGCGAACCGCAACAGGTCCATCGGCCGGGCCTCGGGCCCGGTGGCAGCCCTGGTTTCCGCTGCGCCCGCAGCGATCGTCTCGGCGGTCATCAGAAGTAGCCCTCCCGCTTGCGGTCCTCCATGGCGGCCTCGCTGACCCGGTCGTCGCCGCGGGTCGCACCGCGCTCGGTGATCCGGGTGGCGGCCACCTCCTCGATCACCTTCTCCACGGTGTCGGCGTCGGAGCGGACGGCCGCGGTGCAGGACGCGTCACCCACGGTGCGGTACCGCACCCGGGCCTTGAACCGTTCCTCCCCCGCCCGGGGGCGGAAGAACTCGTTGACCGCGTAGAGCATCCCGTCCCGCTCGATCACCTCGCGCTCGTGGGCGTAGTAGATCGACGGCAGCGGGATGCGCTCCCGGGCGATGTAGTGCCATACGTCCAGCTCGGTCCAGTTGGACAGCGGGAAGACCCGGATCGACTCCCCCGGATGGTGCCGGCCGTTGTAGAGCGACCACAGCTCAGGGCGCTGGTTCTTCGGATCCCACTGGCCGAACTCGTCGCGGAAGCTGAAGACCCGCTCCTTGGCCCGGGCCTTCTCCTCGTCGCGCCGGGCACCCCCGAAGAGCGCGTCGAAGCGGTGCTTCTCGACGGCCTCCAGCAGCACCGGCGTCTGGATCCGGTTGCGCATCCCGTCGGCGGACTCCCGCACCGTGCCGTTGGCCAGTGCCTCCGGCACGCTCGCCACGATTAGGTGCAGGCCCAGCTCGGCGACCCGCTGGTCGCGGTACTCCAGCACCTCGGGGAAGTTGTGCCCGGTGTCCACGTGCATGACGGGGAACGGGATGTTGGCCGGGGCGAACGCCTTCTGGGCCAACCGGAGCATGACGATCGAGTCCTTGCCGCCGGAGAAGAGCAGCACCGGGCGCTCCATCTCGGCGACCACCTCGCGCATCACGAAGATGCTCTCCGCCTCGAGCGCGTCGAGGTGGGAGACCTGGTAGGAACGGGCGGGGGCCGTCATGACACGGTCTCGCTCGGCGTGGATCCGCTCATGGCTTCCAGACCTTTCCGGTCGGGTATCTCAAGATCAAGCGCTCAGGCTACCCGGAATGTCTCTGCAGCGCTGCAAGCAACCGAGTGGCGAGATCCTTGCGGCAGACCAGCAGGTCCGGCAGGCGCGGATCCGCCTCGTTGTATTTCAGCGTAGAACCGTCGATCCGGGAAGCGTGCAGGCCGGTGGCCGTCGCCACAGCCACCGGCGCGGCCGAGTCCCACTCGTACTGGCCACCCGCGTGGATGTAGGCGTCCACCTCACCGGTCACCACCGCGGCGATCTTCGCGCCCGCCGAACCCATCGGCACCAGCTGCGCGCCCACCTCCTCGGCCAGGTCGGTCAGGAACACCGGCGGCCGGCTCCGGCTCGCCGCCAACCGCAGCGTCCGCCCGCCACCCGAGGTCGCCGCCTCCAACGTCATCGGCGGGTACGCCGGCGGATAGTCCGTGCCCAGCACCCGGTGC